>NZ_JAEKCY010000004.1:0-385220 GCF_016405475.1 Pseudomonas sp. MF6767
CCTTGGAAAATTGCAGGATGCGGTGGACCTGGCGTCCAGGGAGAAGTTGATTCGCAAGTCGTTTCAGGTGAGTGATTGGGTGGCGCCTGGGTTGGTGGCGGCGGGGCTCTGAGCTTGTCGGTGCCTGGGCTATCGCTATCGCAGGCAAGCCAGCTCCCACACTTGAACGTGTTCACCGCTCAATGTGGGAGCTGGCTTGCCTGCGATGAGGCCCTTCAAACCGCCACACTGACCTGCTGGCTATCCACCTCCACCAACATCTCGATCATCGCCTTCGCCGCCGGCGACAACCGCGACCCCGTGCGGCTGACGATCCCGCAGCGTGCGCTCAGGGTATCCATGTGCTGCGGCAAGTTGCGCCAGTGCAGCAGCACCAGCGCCCCCCTGGCAATGTCCTCGGCAAAGGCTTCTTCAGTGCCGACGCCGATGGCATTGGTTTGCAGCACGATGCTCACCAGTGCCGGGAAGTGCTCGGTCTGGATACTCGGTGAAAAATCCATGCGCCCACTCAGGTTCGCCAGCAGTTTGCGAATGCCTTGGGAGATCAGCGGCGCCGCCAGCGGGTAGTCGAACATATCGTTGGTGGACAGGCTGTCCTTGGCCAGCAAGGGATGCCCAGGGCGGCAGAAAAACACCCCGCGTTTGGGGGTGAGTGCGCGGGTCTGGAAATTCGGGTCGGCTTCGAACTGGCGGATGTCGGCGATAAAGAATTCGATCTCTTCACGGCTCAGGCGGCGGCTGAGGGTTTCCCAGTTATCCACCTGAAACGTGGTACGGATTTTCGGGTGGGCGTTGATAAACCGCGCCACCGCATCCGGCACCAGTTTCACGGCTGGCGCCGGGCCGCAGCCGAAGCGCAGGTCGCCGGCGTCGAGCTTGGTCATGCGCGTCACTTCACTGCTCAGCAGCGCTGCGCCATGCACCAGGCTTAGGGCGTGCTGCAACACCACCTGGCCTTCCGGCGTGGGGCGCAAGTCCTTGTGGCCACGGTCTACCAGCACGCAACCAAACTCCTGTTCCAGCCCCTGGATGCTGCGGCTGAACGCTGGTTGGGTGATGCCCATGGCGTCCGCGGCGCGCACGAAACTGCGGTGTTCGTTGAGGGCGATGAAGTAGCGCAGTTGGCGAAGATCCATATGCTTTCCCGGCATTTTAAAAATAGGTCGAAGGCATTTGCGACCGAGCAAGCTCAGGTTTTAAATGCAAGCTCTTATTCCGTCAACGAAGCATTCATTCATTTGCTAGACCTAAATTGCATATGGATAGAGCGTTGCTGGAAGCGTCCCCCCACCGTTTCGCAGGCACATGAGGGTCATCACAATGAGCAACGCCGCATTAGCCGTTCAACCCATCGCCCAACCACTTGATATTCACCCGGTAGCCGGGCGGATCGGCGCCGAAATCCGTGGCATCAAATTGTCCGGTGAGCTGGATGTCGCCACCGTCGAGGCCATCCAGCAGGCGCTGGTGCAGTACAAGGTGATCTTCTTCCGCGAACAGACCCATCTCGATGACCAGAGCCAGGAAGCCTTTGCTCACCTGCTCGGCGAGCCGATCGCCCACCCCACCGTACCGGTACGAGACGGCACGCGGTTCCTGATGGAGTTGGATGGCACCCGTGGCCAGCGCGCCAATTCCTGGCACACCGACGTGACGTTCGTCGATGCCTACCCTAAGGCCTCGATCCTGCGTTCGGTGCTGGCGCCTGTGTCCGGCGGCGACACCGTATGGGCCAACACAGCCGCTGCCTACAACGACCTCAGTGTGGAACTGCGCGCACTGGCTGATCACCTGTGGGCGGTGCACAGCAACGAATACGACTACGCCGCACGCAAGCCGGATGTGGCGGTGGAGAAGCTGGAGGAATACCGCAAAGTATTCACTTCCACGGTGTATGAAACCGAACACCCGGTGGTGCGCGTGCATCCGGTCAGCGGTGAGAAAACCCTGCTGTTGGGGCACTTCGTCAAACGCCTGAAAGGCTACTCCCAGGCAGAGTCGGCGCAGTTGTTCAACCTGCTGCAAGGCCATGTCACCCGCCTGGAAAACACCGTGCGCTGGCGCTGGAACACCGGTGACGTGGCGATCTGGGATAACCGCGCCACCCAGCATTACGCGGTGGACGACTACGGCACCCAGGAGCGCATCGTGCGCCGGGTTACGCTCAAGGGGGATGTGCCGGTGGGGGTGCAGGGGCAATCAAGCAAAACCACTAAAGGTCTTTAAGCCGGGTGAGGATAAAAAATATGGGAGCGGGCTTGCTCGCGGATGCAGTGGGTCAGTTGATGAATACGTCGACTGACGCTGCGCATTCGCGAGCAAGCCCGCTCCCACATTTGGATTTGTAGTGTTTACCAGACTCCGATCTTCACCACTTTCTCTGCCTCTGGCTCACCATAACGAAACCATTGCCCGCGCACCTCAACCTCCGTGTGGCTGATGGTGGTGCGCCGTTTCAACCCGCGCAACCAGTCGAACAGATAACCCAGGTGCGTCTCGCGCACCTCGGCATAGGCAGGATCGCTGCCCAGGTCGTGCAGTTCTTGCGGGTCGTTTTCCAGGTCGAACAGTTGCGGGCGAAAGCCGTCGTACGCCAGGTACTTCCAGCGCTCGCTGCGCACCATGGTCATGCGGCAACGGTCGATGGGTTGCTCCAGACGCTCGCGAGCCGGGGCCTGGAAGGCGTAGTCGTATTCGGCAATGGCATAGCGGCGCCAAGTGGGTTGTTCGCCCTGCAGCAATGGAATCAATGAGCGGCCTTCCAGGCGATGGTCGGCGGCGGGCAAGCCCAGGGCGTCGAGGAAGGTGGGCAGGGCGTCGATGGTTTCCACCAGACGCTCATCCACGGTGCCGCGGCTGACATCGGCGCTGGCACGCGGGTCGCGCACGATCAGCGGTACACCCACCGCAGGCTCCAGCAAGAATTCTTTTTCACCGAGGAAATGATCGCCGAGGAAGTCGCCGTGGTCGCTGGTGAACACGATCAGCGTGTCATCCCAACGGCCAGTGCTTTGCAGAAAATCAAACAGCCGCCCGAGTTGATCGTCGATCTGTTTGATCAGGCCCATGTAGGTCGGAATCACCGTGAGGCGCACCTCGTCACGGGAGAAATTCTGGCTCTCCTGGTGTTGGCGAAATGCCTGGTACACCGGGTGATCGCTGGTGTGGTCAGGTTGAATCGGCGCTTGCACATGCTCGGTTCCGTACAGCGCGTGATACGGCGCCGGCGCGATGTAGGGCCAGTGCGGCTTGATATACGACAGGTGCAGGCACCAGGGCTGTTCACCTTGTTCGTCGATAAAATCGATGGCGCGGTCGGTGGTGTAGACGGTCTCCGAATGTTCTTCGGCCACCCGTGCGGGTTTGCCGGCGTTGCGCATATGCCAGCCGCTAAGCACTTCGCCGTTCTCACCTTCGGCGGCGTTGGCCCATTCGTGCCAAGGGTTGCTGCCGTGGTAGCCGTGATCACGCAAGTATTGGGTGTAGGGCGCGGATTCGCGCTTATCCTCGAACAGCGGGCTGTCGGGATAGATGCCGTCGTGACGCAGATACGCATCGAAACCGACCTCATTGAGTGGCTCGGCCTGGGCACTGTCGGGGTCTATCTGCAGGCGCTGCAAGGCCTCAAGGTTCGGCGTGGCGTGGGTCTTGCCCACCAGGGCGGTGCGGATGCCGTGGGGGCGCAGGTAGTCGCCGATCGTCAGCTCCTCGAGCGGCAGCGGCACTGCGTTCCACGCCACCTGATGGCTGCTGACATAGCGCCCGGTGTAGGCCGACATGCGCGACGGGCCGCAGATGGTGCCTTGTGTATAGGCCCGACTGAAACGCACGCCAGCGTCGGCCAGGCGGTCGATATTCGGCGTGTGCAAATGGGCATGGCCGTAGCAGGACAGGTAGTCGCGGCGCAGTTGGTCGCACATGATGTAGAGCACGTTGCGCACGGGTTTGGGGTCAGACATAGGAATTTACCGAACGGAGGACAGGTGGGTTTTTTCGCCGTTCGAGGGGCGCTCTGGCAAGTGCATTTGGGGACTGGGTTCTATGCATTGAGTGCATGGGTGTGGCTGCTGGCGTCATCGCAGGCAAGCCAGTTCCCACAGTTGAAATGCATTTCCCTGTGGGAGCTGGCTTGCCTGCGATGACGGCCTGACAGCAGATACATATCTACCTGACTCCCCGCGATCAAATGGTGGGAGCAGGCTTACCCTGCGAAGGACCTGATGTGAGCGGCCAGTCCTGCCAGCGCTTTATCATCTGCCCTGGAAGCGTCATGGGAGGAGACATAGCCTTCATAACGCTCAAAGTATTTGTCCTGGGTCGAACTGATTTTTTTGAAGGCGCTATCTTCCCCGGTCCCATGCATCGGGAATAATTTGGCGTGCAGATGATCGACGCCATAACCCTCCAGAATCATGCCCGTTCTAGCCACACCTTTTAGCGCTTTGTCCAAAAGCTTCGCCGTCTTCTTGGCTGCGATGATCAAGTCACACAGCACGGTGTCCGGTTCGGCAAACGCATAGCTGCCGTGATGGGTTTTGGGGATAACCACACTGAACCCCGGCGTATTGGGAAATATGGAGAGAAAGGCCATGTGGGTCTGGTCTTCCCACAGGAGGTGGGAGGGTGCAGTACCGCGGGCAATGCTGCAAAAGATACAGTCCATCAAATGCGCTTCCTCGTGCGGGTCAAAAGGTTATAGACCCTCTTGTAGGTGATCTTTGTTATCTAATGATGACTTCACTGACGTTGCGGGCCGCTGTTCACCGCTTGGTCAGACCGCAATATTTTCCAACGCATAAGTATCCTCGTCTCTCTCATCAATCTCCTTGATCTGCTCAATCATCGCCTGCGCCAGCGGCGACAACCGATACCCTGCACGGCTGACGATCCCGTAGCGGGTGTAGCGCTCCTCCAGGTTTTCGTCCAATCCCTCAATCTGCAAACACACCAGTTCACCGCGGGCCATGTGCAGCACGTCACTGTTGGCGCTGACGATGCCAATGGCGTCCGAGCGCAGTACCACGCCCATCAGGCTGTAACCGTTTTCGCACTCCACATTGGGCTGGTAATCCGGCCGGCCGCTGAGGTCGACGATGACTTTGCGCAGGTTCGGCGGGCGGATGGTCACTGCCAGGGGGTAGCTCATCAGTTCGGCGGCGCTGACGCTGTTACGCGCGGCTAGGGGGTGCCCGGCGCGGCAGCAGAAGTGCCAACGGCGCGGGCGCAGGCGGTGGGTGTGGTAGTCGGGGTTGGCTTCGAAGTGGCGGGTGTCGGCGACGAAGAATTCGAACTCTTCGCTGAGCAGGCGCTTGCCCAGGCTTTGCCAGTCATCCACCTGGAACTGCACGCGGGCCTTGGGGTAGCGCCCGATAAAGCTGCCGATGGCACGTGGTACTAACCCAGCTGCCGGCGCGGGGCCGCAACCGAAGCGCAGTTCACCGGCTTCCAGGCCATTGAACTGGCTGATTTCGTTGGCCAGTTGTTGTGCGCCACTGACCAGGCGCCGTGCATGTTCGAGCAGCACCAGGCCTTGTTTGGTGGGGGCCAGGTCTTTGCGGCCACGGTCCACCAGTTGGCAGCCGGCGCTGTGTTCCAGGGCCTGGATGCTACGGCTGAACGCCGACTGCGACAGGTTCACCGCTGCGGCTGCCGCGACGAAACTGCGCTGTTCGGCGAGGGCGATGAAGTGGCGAAGCTGGCGCAAGTCGATATGCATTTTTCACATCAAAAATATCCGGGAAATGCATTGGCTATGCATTACGTCGACTCCTTATAAAGGCTATCTCTTATGCAGTAAATGTTGTTAAAAACATAAATAAATAACCTTTGGGAATATGAGGCGACGAGTATTCCGGGGTTCTGGAGCCGCTTATGAGTTTGTTCAAGTCCTTGCCCCTGGCTGTTCTAGTGGCCGGTAGCAGCAGTTGGTCGCCGGCCCAGGCCGCTGAAACACCCGCGCCTGCCGGCAAGGGCGAAAGCGCCAGTGGCCAACTGGAAACTGTCACGGTCACTGCCCGGCGGCGTACCGAAAGTGCCCAGGCCGTGCCGACGCCCATGAGCGTGGTCGGCGGCCAGGCCCTGGAAACCCAGCGGGTGTACCGCATCCAGGATTTGCAGCAACTGGTGCCCAGCGTCAACGTCGCCTATATGCATGCGCGCCAGTCCAGCGTGTCGATCCGCGGCCTGGGCAACAACCCGGCCAGCGATGGCCTGGAAGGCAGCGTGGGGCTGTATATCGACAATGTCTACCTCGGGCGCCCGGGCATGGCGGTGTTCGACCTGATGGACATTGAGCAGCTTGAAGTTTTGCGCGGCCCCCAGGGCACGTTGTTCGGCAAGAACACCACTGCCGGGGTCATCAACATCAGCACCCGCGCACCGAGCTTTACCCCGGAGCGCAGCATCGAAACCTCCTTGGGCGAGGACGGTTATTTCCAGACCAAGGGCACGATTTCCGGCCCCCTGACCGATGACCTGGCAGGGCGTTTCTCGGCCTATCGCACCCGCAGCGACGGCGACATCAAGAATGAACACGATGGCCATGATCTGAACGGCGGTTCACGCCAGGGCTTTCGCGGGCAACTGCTGTACAAGCCCAACGAAGCGTTCAACCTGCGCTGGATCGGCGACTACAACGAAGAAGACTCCAGCGCCGGCACCCGCGTGCTGTACAGCACCGGGCCGACCATCAATGGCACCAACCTGTATCAATCCCGGGCCAACGCGGCAGGCGCCACCCTGGTGGACGGCACCCATCGCAAGGTCAACCTGGACAACGACCAGCACGTCACGGTGTTCCAGGGCGGTACCTCGCTGGAAGCCAATTGGACGCTGCCCAGCGACTTCACCCTGACCTCGGTGAGTGCTTACCGCTGGTGGAATTTCACCCCGCGCAACGATGATGGCCTCAACGTACCGGCGTCGTATAACGCTGGGGTTTCGGTGGAAGATAAGCAGTGGTCCCAGGAATTCCGCTTGGCGTCGCCCAGCGGTGGTTTCTTCGATTACGTGCTCGGCGCCTACTACTTCGGCTCCGACCTGGATAACAAATCCTTTGCCTACTACGGGCCCAAGGCCGATATCTGGAACGGCACGCCCGCCGGTGCGTTGAGCAATGTGAGCAGTGTGGGCAACGGGCATATCCGCACCGACAGTTTCGCGCTGTTCGCCCAAGGCACCTGGCACCTGACCGAGCGCCTGGATTTCACCGCCGGTGTACGCGGCACCTACGAAGAAAAAAGCGCCTGGGTCACGCGCAATGCGCCCTTCGGTGGCGCGGCGGTCAGCGGGGCCGCCGCCATGGCGCGGCGTGGGCGTACCGGGGCCTATGACTCGGGCGACCTGTCGCAATACAGCGCCACGCCGTCGGGGCTGCTCAATCTCAGTTATCACTTCAATGAAAACCTGCTGGGCTACGCGACACTGTCCCATGGCGAGAAGTCCGGCGGTGTGAACCTGGCGGTGGGGTCTGCGCCGACAGCCGGAGCCGACTCGTTGTTGATCGGCACCGAGCGCGCCAACAACGCCGAGCTGGGCTTCAAGAGCACGCTGTGGGACCGCCGCCTGCAACTCAATGCCAACCTGTTCTGGACCCAGGTCAACGGCTACCAGACCAACGCCTACGACCAGGACAACCGCGTGCAGTACCTGACCAACGCCGGCTCGGTGCGCTCGCGGGGCGTGGAAGTGGAAAGCACCCTGGTGCCGATCAAGGGCCTGACCCTGAACATCAACGGCTCCTTCAATGACGTGACGTACCTGTCTTACAAGGATGCGCCATGCCCGCCGGAAACCAGCCTGCGTCCCGGTGCGCAGGCGTCCTGCGACTTGAGCGGCCACCAGGTGGTGGGCGCGTCCAAGTGGATTGCCAACGCCAACGGCGAGTACAAGTGGAACCTGGCGAACGGCTTCGAACCCTACGTCACCGCCAGCTACGCGTTCCGTTCCAAGGCGGTGGGCACGGTGGAAGATTCCGACTACGGGCAGATCCCGGCGTATGCGGTGGTCAACCTGTCTACCGGTTTGCGCGGCGACTATGACCAGGGGCAGTGGGATGTGTCGCTGTGGCTGAAAAACGCTTTCGACAAAACCTACTACACCACCCTGTGGACCGGTGGTAACGGCGGTTACGAGGGCCTGCTGGGCACGCCGCGCACCCTAGGCGTGACTGGGCGCTACGACTTCTAGGTCGGTGCGATAGGTGGCCGGGCTGAACACCCGCGTCACCAGCAGCATCGCCACCACCGTCACCGTCAGCACCACCCATGCACTGACAAAGTTGCCGGTAAGCTCGCGCAGCCAGCCGGTCAGCCACGGCGAAATCGCATTGATCAAAAAGCCTACGCCTTGCACGAACGCCGCCAGTTGCCCGGCTTGGCGTGGGTCGCGATGGTGGTCGAGGGTCAGCAGCAGGCTCAGGGCAAAGCACGCCCCTAACCCGAAGCCGCACAAGGCCACCCACAGGTGGGGATATTCCTGCGGCGCAATGATCAGGCCGAGGTAGCCGATGGTTTGCGCCAGCAGGCTGATGCTGAGCAATGGGCGGCGGTCGATACCGCGTTGCGCCAGCACCGGCATCAGCAGGGCGGCCGCCACCTGAAAAATCGTCATGAATGCCAGCAACGACCCGCTGGGCAGCACGCCCCAGCCCAGTTGCTGATAGTAGGCCGGCAGCCACGCGACCATGCTCATGTAGCCGCAATTGACCAGGCCGAAATACAGCGCCAGCAGCCAGGCGCGGCGGTTGCGCAACCCTTTGAACGCAGGCGCCTGCAGTGGATTGCGCGCGGCGCCCAGCGGTAGCCAGGCCCACAGCAGCAATGCCCCCAGCGCCGGCAATAACCACACACCCAGGCCTGCCTGCCATTGCTGGAAATGCGTGGCTATCACCGGGCTGAGCAGCGCCGCCAGCCCACCGCCGGCCATCAGCGACGCCGAGTACACCCCCATCGCTACGGGCACACGGTGATGGAATTCACGCTTGATCATTGCCGGCACCAGCGCCTGGATCAGCGCAACACCCGCACCGCCAAGCAGCGCGGTAACCAGCAGTGCCGAGGCTTCGCCTATCAACCAGCGCGCCAGGCACGCCAGCAGAATCATCAACAAGCCCAGGGCGATGCCGCGACGCTCGCCCAAGCGAGCCTCCACGCGCACGCCCACCAGTGCCACCAACCCCATGCAGATCACCGGCAGGCTGGTGAGCAGGGCACTGCTCTGAAAGCTCAGGCCGGTGGCCTGGCGAATCTCGCCGAGCAGTGGGCTGATGGAACTGAGGATCGGGCGCAGGTTCAGGCCGAGCACCACCAGCAGGCCCCAGCCGGCGAGGGATTTATTCAGGTTCATGCAGGGTTTTCCACTGGTGATACAGCGCAGTCATTGCGGCATCGGGCAGGTGCTGAATGGGCAGGCGTTGCGCGTCGATGGGCAAGCCAACCTGTTGGCTGATGGCTGCGGTCGACAGGCCGAACGGCTCGGCCATTTCGTTGCTGGCGGCAAACACTACGCGCTCGACGCCGCACAGGTACATGGCGCTCAGGCACATCGGGCAAGGCTGGCCGCTGGCGTAGATCACGCACCCTTCCAGGCGTGCACCCAGCTGCCGGCTCGCTGCGCGAATTGCCAGCAACTCGGCGTGGGCGGTGGGGTCCTGGGTCAGGTGGATCTCATTCACGGCTTCCACCAACATCTCATCGTTGCGCGTCAGCACCGCGCCGAAGGGGCGGCCACCTTGGGCGACGTTGGCGCGGGCCAAGGCAATAGCGCGTTGCAGGTGTGGTTGATCGTTGGTCATACAAGGCCCCGGGGTGCGATGAAAGGTGAAGTATGGTCAGCCAGCAAGGTATGCTGAAATTAAATATAAACATGCCAATCAGTGGCAAACGAAATGGTGATGACGTTGTTCGATCCCGTGTTGTTGCGCAGCTTTGTCGCCGTGGTGGACTGCGGTAATTTCACCCGGGCGGCCGAGCGCCTGCATTTGACTCAATCCACCGTCAGCCAGCAGATCCGCCGTCTGGAAGACGCAGTGGCCTGTCAGTTATTGGACCGCGATCAGCGCCGGGTAGTGGCCACCGCCGAGGGTGAGCGTCTGCTCGCGTATGCGCGCCGTATTCTCGCGTTGCACGAAGAAGCCGCCGACGTGCTGATCAACCAGCAAAGCGACGGTGTGTTGCGCCTCGGCGTGCCGGAGGATTTCGCCGCCGAGCGCCTGATGCCGCTGCTTTCGGCGTTTGTGGTGGCGTACCCACGGGTGCGGCTGGAAGTCACCAGCGGTCTGGGCCCCGAATTGCAGCGCCAGTACCGGGGCGGTGAGTTCGATGTGTTGCTGGTCAAGCAGATGGGCGACAGCGACGACTGTGTGGCGTCGTGGCCGGAGCCCTTGTATTGGGTCGACAGCCTGAGCACCCCGGCCCTGGGCCGCGACCCGCTGCCGCTGGTGGCTTTCCCCGTAGGTGGCCTGTATCGCAACGACATGCTGCACCATCTGGAACGGGCCGGCTGGCGTTGGCGCATCGGCTATTCCAGCGCCAGCCTGGCCAGTGTGTGCTCGGCGGTGGCGGCAGGCTTGGGCATCAGTTTATTGCCAGAACGGGTGTTGCAACCGGGCCATCGCATACTCGGCCCAGAGAGTGGCTTGCCACCTGTTCATGGCGTGCGGTTGGCCCTGTATGGCCGCAGTGGTTTGGGCGCAGCGGGCCAGAGTTTGCTGGGTGAATTGCTGGCGTTGTGCAGTGGGAACCCGCACTGAGCCCATACCTTTGACGAATATTTTGTATGCCTTAAAGGCATTGAAAAACAACGGCTTGAAGCCAGGCCACGGACCACGTGGCTTTGGTGTGATCGGCTGTTTTATTTATGCGTTTTTGTTCTATATATAACTTTAAAGATTACTTTAAGAGATAAGTGTCTGGCACCGATGATTCAGCCCTCGACGGGCCTTCACGCTGGCCCGTCGGTTTTTCAAAACCGCAGGGAGTGAATCAATGGGCAAAGTCCAGACCGCCGCCAGTGCACCTGAGGCGCAGTGGCGTCAGGCACCGAGTGGTGAGTTGGTCGACCTTGGCCGGCCGCATCGCGCGCCGTTGGGTCAATTGCGCCTGCAGAAAACCCCGAAGCGTTTTTCCAGCCGCCGCGAAGGGGTTTTGCTCGGGTTGCTGGTGTTGGCGCTGCACGGTGCAGTGATCTATTGGGTGAGCCAGAAACCCACGCCGGTGCTGCCGATTGTGCCGCCGGAAATTCCACCGATGACCATCGAATTTTCCCAGCCGGCGCCGCCGGTGGTTGAGCCGCCACCGCCTGTACCGCCACCACCGCCTCCGCCTGTGGTCGAGCCCCCGCCGCCGCTGGTGGATGAGTTGGCGGCCAAGCCGGCGCCGCCCAAACCCATTGCGAAACCCAAGCCCAAGCCCGTGCCTAAACCTGAGCCCAAGCCGGCCCCCAAGGCCGTCGAGCAGCCACCTGCACCACCGACGCCAGCGCCACCTGCACCGCCCGCACCTGCGGCGCCAGCGCCGGTGACGCCTGCTTCGGCCAACGCCGCGTACCTGAAAAACCCGGCGCCGGAATACCCGTCACTGGCTCAGCGTCGCGGTTGGGAAGGCACGGTGTTGCTGCGGGTGCAGGTGCTGGCCAGCGGTAAACCGGGTGAGATCCAGGTGCAAAAAAGCAGTGGTCGCCAGCAGTTGGATGACGCGGCATTGGCGGCGGTGAAGCGCTGGAGTTTCGTGCCTGCCAAGCAGGGCGATGTGGCCCTGAACGGCTGGGTGAGCGTGCCCATCGATTTCAAGATTCATTAATTATTCAGCGGCGCAGAGGGAAAACATCATGGCATTGGCATCTCCACTTGAATCCATCGAAAGCACGGTGATCTGGCTGCTGGTGGCCTTTTCGGTCGCCACTTGGGGCCTGGCCTTGCTCAAGGGCGTGCAGTTCGGTCGCCTCAAGGCCCAGGATCGCAAGTTTCACAAACAGTTCTGGGCGGCATCGAGCCTCGACTCGGCCGCCGAACTCGCCGAAACCCAGCCTGGCGCCGCCGCCCGTGTAGCCCAGGCCGGTTATGCCGCGATCCAGGTGGGCGATACCACCCACGCTGCGGATTTGAGCCAGGCGATCAATCACCAGGACCGCCTCGAACGCGCTCTGCGCCAGCAAATTGTGCGTGAGCGCCGCTCCCTGGAAACCGGTCTGGCTGTAGTCGCCAGTATCGGCAGCACCTCGCCGTTTATCGGCCTGTTTGGCACCGTGTGGGGGATCATGGAAGCGCTGAAGGGGATCAGTGCTGCCGGGTCCGCCAGCCTGGAAACCGTGGCCGGGCCCATCGGCGCGGCACTGGTGGCGACCGGCGTGGGGATCGCCGTCGCGGTGCCTGCGGTGCTGGTCTACAACTACTTTTTGCGCCGCCTGAAGCTGACGGCGGCAGACCTGGATGACTTTGCCCACGACTTCTACAGCCTGGCGCAGAAAAACGCGTTCCGCGTGCTGCTGCACCCGGCGCTGACCAAGGCCGGCGCCGGTAGCCCGCAGAAAGTGAAGGAGGCGTCCTGACATGGCCTTCTCCACGCAAGACAGTGATGAGGTGCTGAGCGAGATCAACGTCACGCCGCTGGTGGACGTGATGCTGGTGCTGCTGGTGGTGTTTATCGTCACCGCGCCGCTGTTGACCAACTCGATCCCGATCAACCTGCCCAAGACCCAGGCCGTGGCGCCGGTTGAGCAAAAGGACCCGCTGGTGGTGAGCATCGACGGCGCCGGCAAATTGTTTATCAACAAGGACGAAATCCAGCCGGATCTGCTGGAGTTCAACCTGCAGGCGGCGAAGGCCAAGGACCCCGATGTGCGGGTGCAACTGCAGGCTGACGATGGAGTGAACTACGGCGAAGTGGCACGAGCCATGGCGTCGATTGAGCGTGCGGGCATCACCAAGTTGTCGGTGATCACTGCACGTTAGTTTCAAAAAGTCTCGACAGTTTTTGGGCCGCTTTCCTTGGCAGGGTGCGGCCCTTTTTTTATCTAAGCATTGCATGTTTACAGATGTTGCACAGGAAAAGAATTTACATGTATCCGAGCGTGCAATTTTCGGCTGCATGCTTATTCTGGTCGGCGCATAGAGTGATTTAATTAATGGAGTAATTGCATGTCTATACGCGTTCCTGTCCAAGTCGTGAATACGTTCGTTAATCCCCATTTAACGGTTGAAAAGCCTGAAGAAAAGCCTGCGGTAATGGCATCTTCGAACGATCGCATGGCCGGCATGAGACATCCATCAGCCTGTATTTTGCCCACGCTGGCTGACTATAAGAGAAAACAGAGTTTACTGCAGGGTGCTGAAGCAAGCCCTACGCCAAGAGGCGGGAGCAACTCGGCATTCAAAAAAAATGCTCGTTTAGAATCTTATATCAGCAAGCAAACCGCCGACTTTGTAACGCCCGAAAAAGAAATTTCCACTATTTTATCTGCAAAGATAAAGCAGCAATGGGGTGTGGATATTGATCCAGATAAAACCTATCTAGTAACATTTAAAGATGACAGTGAGGATGAAAAAGAGGTGGTAGAAAAAATCACCCTGACACAAGCGGCATTGAAAAACAGGCAAGATGTAACAATTAAGAATGATGAAAGCTGGTTTGTAAAAATTGGCAAGTACTTTTCGCCAGCGATATATATTTACAACCAGATTGACGGTTGGGTGCAGGAAGCAAACACTCGACAAGGTATTTATCGGGAGCCCAATGCGCCGGGCGATGCCCCCTATAACGCCGACACCCGCGTTTCCATACCGGTGGATGACTTCAAGGCATTAGTCTGGGATACAGACCGGACCCAACTGTATAAGAAGACCCTTGATGGGTTTTGGGACAAGCACAGCGAATCTTATACGGCATTGAGTAAAATCTCGTTTGTCAAAGCCATCAATCTGCAGCGCCTGGAAGGGAGCCTTGGCCCTGCCGAGACGGCACTCGCCCAGCGAGCGTTGGGGCCTGTTGCGCAAAAGGATTGGTCCAAGCTGACGGTCCAGGATTTTGAAGGGCCTGCCGTGAAGGACCCGGATCTGGACATCGGCCTGCTGAGCATCAATGGGTTTGAGTCGACCGACTTGATGTGTGTGACCGATCGGAAAACCCAGTTGACGTTGCTTTACATCCCTGGCAACTCCTCGCCAATACATCGCTTCGATAATCCTCAGCAAATGACAACGTGGCTGGCCGGGCAAGCCTCGGACCCCGTAAAGCGCGCGTCCTTGTTGACGCACTTTTCCCTCAAGGATCAAGCTGACAGAACGTTTTCAGACGGCGTACGTCAGACCCTGCAGGGGATGGGAAACTGGTCCGATGCGCAGGCATCAGGCAATGCTTTCCTTGCGAGCCTCAACGGTTGGGTGCCGGATCGTTTCATCGCTGTTGAGCAGTTGCACGGTGATCCTTTCGAAGCGGTCAAGGTTCGGCAAAAAGCACGGTCCTATTCGGACGCCGACAATGCGATTGTCAGTGACGGGGACTACACCAAGAACCAGGTGCTGCATGTCGTGGAAGAGGCTACCAAGGTCGCCATGTTCATGACGCCGCTGGCGCTGGTGATGCCCGAAGTCGCTATAGGGCTGGATGTTTTCTTCCTGGCCGCCGGGGCTGCCCAGACAGGTATCGGTATTGATGATGCCGTCCAGGGAAAAGCAACGGCTTCCGACCGCATTGTGTTTGGCGTGTTGAACGCCGTACCGCCGTTGGCCACTCACGCCGGGGCACCACTGGCGAAAGCGCTGACAGAGAGGGTGTCCGGCGGTGGCGTTGCAGCAGGGGTTGATGCTGCAACCCGCACACCCACCCAAGTGACTGAACAAGCGCGCCCATTCTTCAGGCCACCACAACGTGTCAATGGGCATATCGGATACCCGATGGGGCCCGTCTCACCTCCAGTGATCCTTGAGGAGGTCAGGGTTCCCATGGATGACGTGAGGCGCATGATCGGGAAAGACTATATGGTTTATGTCGGTCAATACGGTACCAAAGTTACGTATGACGTCGAAGCGGGTCTTTGGCGCGGGCTCCAGGCCAATGGTCAGGTGAACGACATCTTTTATTGGCGTAAAGGTCAAGGACGGTGGCTGGGTGGCACTCAAGCCGAAGCGATTGAGGCCAGTAAAAATGCGCCTGCTTCGATGACAACCAAAGTACTGAAACTACCGAGAATGCCGGTACTGCCGTCCGGTGCTACAGACGTGCCGAAAGTGATCCACTATTTTTGGGCCGGCAATGAAATGCCGGAAAATCTACTCAATAATATTATGGAAAATTCCCGGAAAAGCCCCGGGTATAAGTCGATTGTTCACGTCGATGCCAATAACGCAGATACTTTTCAGAAAATACATTCAGCATTGGATCATAAAGTGGGTGGGCTTGAAGTTCATGATTTAAAGGCCGATGAAAGTTTTCAGGCTCTGAATGCAGGTCAATACGGCGAGATGTATCAGTTTTTCCGTTCAGGGCGTGGGCAGAATTTAGCGGCGTCATCGGACGTCATGCGCGCTGTGCTAATGAAAAAGTACGGTGGCATCTATCTGGATACGGATGATGCGCTGACCTTTAATGTGGGCGAGGTCACATTGAAAGCCACGCCTAATGATATCTTGATGAACGTGCCGGTTACTTACGAACCTACGGACTTCAATGGCTTCAACACCAGTAATTTTGCCAGTCATCCAGACAACCCTGTATTTGACGAGATTCTGGAGACGGCGTATGAGCGATACAAGGCAAACGAAGAATGGCTGAACGCTAATCGTCCCTTTCTGAAGGAAAACTCGACAGCCGCAGAGCGGCAAATTTATAACGAGTATGTAAAGAAAATTTTCGAGATCACTGGGCCGAGAATGTTTGGTGATGTATTGGCGCAAAAAGAATATGGGTTTTTTTCAGAAGTTGAGGAACTGACGGAACTGTTGGAAGCGCGTATTTTACTTCCGCAAGCGTATGCGGAAAAACTTACACAAGTGCGTGATTATTATATGGCGATGAACCATAAGTTCGGAGTTGCTATCGGCTCGGAACACTCTATGCATCATTCTCGCTGAGGTTGGCCCGGTCATTGCGCCGCGGTGGCAGGGACGCAATGGCCGGTTTTAATGAAGGGCTTGGTAAAGCAAGTTCTGAAAAGGGCGTAAATTCCTTTTGGTTATTAATAAATTCTTTTTTATTCCTTATTGGTACGTGAGCCTCACCCTATACTGACCAGCAACGTTAAACGCTGCAGGAGGGCACACCCATGCACAGCGAGTCGATTCGTTATCTGATCGTGCCGGGCTGGCAAGGATCGCCAGAAGATCATTGGCAAACCCATTGGCAAAACAGCTTGCCCAACAGCGCACGGGTGGAACAGGCCGATTGGCTGACGCCGCGTCGCGAGGATTGGGTCGCCGCACTGGCCGAGGCCATCGCTGCCGACAGCACGCCGGTCATCCTGATCGCTCATAGCCTGGGTTGCATCACCGTGGCCCACTGGGCCGCCACTGCCCCCGTGCAGTTCTTGCGGCAGGTACGCGGCGCATTGCTGGTGGCACCGGCGGATGTCGAGCGTCCTGCGTGTGCCCCTGCACTGCGCAATTTCGCCCCTATTCCAACTGACCTGCTGCCATTTCCCAGCCAGGTGGTCAGCTCCGACAACGACAGTGCCGTAAGCGCCCCCAGGGCTCTGGAACTGGCGCGTCAGTGGGGCGCCGAAGCCGGCATCTTGTCGGGCGCCGGGCATATCAATGTGAAGTCCGGCCACCGGCGCTGGGAGCAAGGGTTTGCTTACCTCTATCGCCTGCAACATCGCCTCGAGCACCACGCTCGGCGCAGCGCCTAATATTTTCAACGCCCCGTCCCTGTGTGGATTGGGGCGGGAGCCTGCCATGAGTCTGCATGAAACCTTCGGCCAGCCATTGCTGACCTTCCCGGACGCGGAAAAGAGTCCGCTGAGTATTCGCGCCAAAGCTCTGGTGTTTGTCGACCCACGCTCACGCCAACTGCGCGAAGAGCTGGAAAGCCTCGCACCACGTGCCTTGCCTGTGCTGATTCGCGGCGAGACCGGTAGCGGTAAAGAACTGCTGGCACGGCATATCCACCGTGGCAGTGACCGTACTGGCCTGTTTGTCTCGGTCAATTGTGGCGCAATCAGCCCCACCTATGCCGATGCCGAGTTGTTTGGCTATGCCGCCGGCAGCCACAGTGGCGCGGCCAGTAGCCGCGCGGGCTGGTTTGGCTCGGCCAATGGCGGCACCTTGTATCTGGATGAAATTGGTGACTTGTCGCTGCCGATCCAGGTGAAATTGCTCGCGGCCCTGGAGAACCACGAAGTCACCCGTGTCGGTGCCCAACAGCCCAGCCCGGTGGATGTGCGCCTGGTGGCCGCCACCAGTATCGACCTGGCCCAGGCCGTGGCCGTGGGCAAGTTTCACGAGCGTCTGTTCCATTATTTGAGTGAGGGCCGGTTGGACCTGCCGGCGTTGCGCGAGCGGGTGGGGGATATCTTGTCCCTGGCCGAATATTTCCTCGGCATCTACAGCCAGCGCCTGGACCTGCCGGTGCCACTGATCAGCGACGCCGCCCAGCAGGTGCTGGAACACCACACTTGGCCGGGTAACACCCGCGAACTGGAAAACGTCATTCACTTTGCCTTGCTGGTGAGCAGCGGCGATGAAATCTTGCCCGAGCATTTGAACTTGCCAGCGGCGGGTTCGCCGCTGGAGCAAGTGCGACGAATTTTGGCCAGCGCCAGCCCGGCCGAGCAGGAATCGGTGCGTAAATTCCTGTATGAGCAAAATGGAATATCAACGTGAATAAAAGATATTGTTCGGGAATAAAAAATCTAGGTATTGTCCTTTCCACGCCGCGATAGCACTTCGCTGGCACCTCACATAAAAACGGTCGTTAGAAGGACATTGCATGAAAAAGGTTCTGTTGTTTACCGCTCTGGCGGCTGCCCTGACTGCTGGCTTTGCCCAGGCCAGCGAGAAACTGGTGGTGGCTGCTACGCCGATTCCCCACGCCGAAATCCTCGAGCTGATCAAGCCGACCCTGGCCAAGGAAGGTGTGGACCTGCAGATCAAAGTCTTTACCGACTACGTACAGCCAAACGTGCAAGTCGCTGAGAAACGCCTGGATGCCAACTATTTCCAGACCCTGCCATACCTGGAAAACTTCAACAAGGGTAAAGGCACCAATCTGATTACCGTGGTGGGCGTGCACGTTGAACCCTTCGGCGGCTACTCGAAAAAGATCAAGAAAATCGAAGATCTGAAAGATGGCGCCACCGTGGCGATTCCGAACGAAGGCTCCAACAGCGGCCGCGCCCTGTTGCTGCTGCAAAAGGCCGGTGTGATCACCCTCAAAGACCCGACCAACGCCCTGGCCACGCCGAAAGACATCGCCAGCAACCCGAAGAACCTGAAGTTCAAAGAGCTGGAATCGGCCCTGCTGCCACGGGTGCTGGACCAGGTTGACCTCGACCTGATCAACACCAACTACGCCCTGGAAGCTGGCCTGAACCCGGCCAAGGACGCGTTGATCATCGAAGACGCCAAATCACCTTACGTAAACTTCCTGGTGGCCCGCCCGGACAACAAGGACAGCGATGCTATCCAGAAGTTGGCCAAGGCCCTGACCAGCCCGGAAGTCAAAGCTTTCATCGAGAAGAAGTACAACGGCGCGGTGGTGCCAGCGTTCTGATGTAAGCCAAAACCCCCTTTAAGGTTTCAACGCCGACGGCTACTACAGCGTCGGCGTTTTTTTATCTGAAATACAGTCAAAACTGTGCGATTGCTCGTTCCCACGCTCCGCGTGGGAACGTCTCCTGTGACGCTCTGCGTCACGACTTTAGAGCGGACGCAGAGCGTCCTGGGCTGCATTCCCACGCAGAGCGTGGGAATGATCGACAGCTCCCGCAGGGGTTAGGTTTTTGGGTGATATCAATATGCTATTTTGGTATTTAAATTTTGATTTTTATACCTTTAAAGTTCGCGCTAGCTGACGTTATCCACGTCGGCACGGACTGCGCTCGCGGCATTACCCATGCGGCGATATGGACTGCACATGACCTTCGATTTCGCTTTTATCCTCAGCACCCTGCCGGCGTTTCTCAAGGCCGTGGGTGTGACGCTGCAAGTCGGCCTGATCGCCATTGCCACGTCCTTGCTGGTGGCGCTGATCAACGCTGCGCTGCTGGTGTTTCGTACGCCTTACCTGTCGCGCCTGGTGGCGCTCTATGTGGAGCTGGCACGTAACACGCCGCTGTTGATCCAACTGTTCTTCGTCTACTTCGCGCTGCCGGCCCTGGGTTTCAATATTTCCGGGTTCTGGGCGGCGATCATCACCATGACCTTTCTGGGCGGCGCCTATCTCACCGAGGTGCTGCGCGCTGGTGTGGAAGCGGTGCCGCTGGCGCAAATCGAGTCGGGCAAGTCCATTGGCCTGTCCGATTGGCAGCTGTTGCGCCATGTGATCCTGCCCCAGGCCGGCATCCTCAGCCTGCCGGCGCTGTTCGCCAATTTCATCTTTCTGCTCAAGGAAACCACGGTGGTTTCCGCCGTGGCGGTGCCGGAAATTCTCTACACCACCAAGAGCTACATCGCCCTCTACTACAAAACCTACGAAATGCTCGCTGTGCTGACGCTGATTTGCGTGCTGCTGTTCCTGCCGTTGTCGCTGTTGCTCAGCCGCCTGGAAAGGAGGCTCCAGCATGGCCAGTTCGGGTCTTGAGTTGCTGTGGGTGTCGTTGCCGCAACTGGGCAAGGGCGCTGCGCAAACCCTGTCGATTTCGTTTTTGAGCATCGCCTTCAGTACGGTGGGCGGCGTGCTCTACGGCGTGCTGCGCACTTTGAATAACAAAGCGATCAACGGCGTGCTGCGGGTCTACCTGGAACTGTTCCGCGCCATTCCGGTACTGGTGTGGTTGTACCTGCTGTTTTTTGGCGTGCCGATCTTCTTCGGCCTGAGCATCCCCAGTTTCTGGTGCGCGGTGCTGGTGCTGTCGTTGTGGGGCGCCAGCGAGGTGGGCGAAGTGGTGCGTGGCGCGTTGCATTCGCTGCCCCGTGGCCAGCGCGAAGCGGGCTTGTCGATTGGCCTGTCCGGCCCACAGTTGTACGGCTATGTACTGCTGCCCCAGGCCCTCAAGCGCATGACGCCGCCGACCATCAATGTGTACACGCGCATCATCAAGACCAGCTCCCTGGCGGTGCTGATCGGCGTGGTGGATGTGATCAAGGTCGGCCAGCAAATCATCGAGCGCACCTACGAGTCGGTATTGATCTACGGTGCGCTGTTCCTGTTTTTCTTCTTTATCTGCTACCCGTTGTCGGCCGCCTCCAAGGTGCTGGAACGGCGCTGGGCCCAAGCATGAGTGCATTGATCGAGTTCCAGGGTTTCAACAAATTCTTCGGCGAGGCGCAGGTGCTCAAGGGCATCGACCTGAGCGTGCAGCGCGGCGAAGTGGTGGTGATCCTCGGCCCCAGCGGCTGTGGCAAAAGCACCTTGCTGCGTTGTTTGAACGGGTTGGAAGTGGCACACAGCGGCAGTCTGCGGTTCGCCGGCAAAGAGCTGCTGGATAAAACCACCGACTGGCGCCAGGTACGCCAGGACATCGGCATGGTGTTCCAGAGCTACCACCTGTTCCCGCACATGAGCGTGCTCGACAACATCCTGCTCGGCCCGCTCAAAGTGCAAAAGCGCGACCCCCGGGAGGCCCGTGAGCAGGCGGAAAAATTGCTGGAGCGCGTGGGCCTTGCCGACAAGCGCGACGCCTTCCCACGCCAGCTTTCCGGCGGCCAGCAGCAACGCATCGCCATCGTCCGCTCGTTGTGCATGAACCCCCAGGTCATGCTGTTTGACGAAGTCACCGCGGCCCTCGACCCGGAGATGGTCAAGGAAGTGCTGGAAGTGATCCAGGACCTGGCCCGCGATGGCATGACCCTGCTGATCGTTACCCACGAAATGGCCTTCGCCCGCGCCGTCGCCGACCGCGTGGTGTTCATGGAGGCCGGTCGCATCCTCGAACACAACACCCCCGAGGCATTCTTTACGAACCCGCAGACCGCGCGCGCGCAGCAGTTCCTGGAGAAGTTCTCCTTTGTTTCAACACTGCCCAAAAAGATCAAGGAACTGGAGCTGATATGAAAAAGTTACTGCTGCCACTGTTTGCCGTCGCCTTGCTGGCCGGCTGCGATAAAAAGGCCGAAGAGCCGGTAAAACCCGCGGCTGTGAGCTACATCGACAAAATCAAAGCGCGGGACAAGCTGATTGTCGGCGTGTTTACCGACAAGCCGCCATTCGGTTTTGTGGACGAAGCGGGTCGTTATGTCGGCTTCGATACCGACATCGGCCGTCAATTCGCCAAGGACCTGTTGGGCGACGAAAACAAGGTGGAATTTGTCGCCGTGGAACCGGCCAGCCGCATTCCCTTCCTGCAAAGCGACAAGGTCGACCTGATTCTCGCCAACATGACCGTGACGCCTGAACGCAAGGACGCGGTGGACTTCACCAACCCCAACCTGAAAGTCGCGGTGCAGGCTCTGGTGCCGAATGACAGCGCCGTCAAAAGCCTGGCTGACCTGGCAACCCGCACGACCATCGTCACCACCGGCACCACGGCGGATATCTGGCTGACCAAGAACCATCCGGACTGGAAGCTGCTCAAGTTCGAGAAGAACTCCGAGTCGCTGCAAGCTCTGTCGGCCGGGCGTGGTGATGCCTATGCCCAGGACAACCTGGTGCTGTTCAGCTGGGCCAAGCAGAACCCGGGTTACCGCGTGCTGGAAGAGAAGCTGGGTGATGAAGCGCCGATTGCCCCGGCGGTGAAGAAGGGCAATATCGAGTTGCGCGACTGGGTGAATGCCGAGCTGGCGAAGTTGGGGGAGGAGAAGTTTCTGCTCAAGCTTTATGACCAATATGTGCGAAAAGAACTGAGCGATGACACCAAGCCTGAGAGTGTGATTGTCGAAGGCGGTAAGTGGCAGGGCTGATTGATCACCCCGTCCTTGTAGGAGCGAGCTTGCTCGCGAAGAACGCACAGGCAACGCGGGCTAGCAGATAGCGCTGCGTTATCGTTGACGTTTTTCGCGAGCAAGCTCGCTCCTACTCCGGCCAATGCCACGCCGGCGCATCCAAAATGCCCTGCCCTACAATTCGCGTTTCCCCCATCACCTTCTCCAACACAATCGAGTTACACCCCTCATCCTGCTGCAACGCTGCAATCAAGCGGCTGGCATGGGACACCACCCACACCTGGCACTGCTTCGACGCCTGGATAATCAAGCGCGCCAGTGCCGGCAACAGGTCGGGATGCAGGCTGGTCTCCGGTTCGTTCAGCACCATCATGGTCGGCGGGCGTGGGGTCAGCAGTGCTGCGATCAGCAGCAGGTAGCGCAGGGTGCCGTCCGACAGCTCCGCCGCCGACAACGGGCGCAGTAAGCCTTCCTGATAGAACTCAATGGCAAAGCGTCCGCCCTGCAACGGTTCGATATGCAACCGTGCGCCGGGGAAGGCATCACTGACCGCGTGCTGCAACGCCTCGACATCGCCCACTTCGCGAATCGTCTGTAACGCGGCCGCCAAATCCCGACCGTCGTGATGCAGCACCGGCGTGCGCGTGCCTAATTGCGGCTGGCGTACCGGCGCATCCACATCGCTGCGAAAGTGATCATAAAAGCGCCAGCCACGGATGCTTTCGCGCAGCAGCAACACTTCCGGCGAACCGCGCAGGCTGCCGACCTGATCGAACAGGCTGTGATAGTTGGGCGTGTGTTGGGCCAGCACGTCCCAGGCGCGGCCATCACGGGCGCGTACCATCGGTCCCGAGCGCTGAACCAGGAGGCTGGCCGGACGGTAGAGAGGGCCGGCCCAGATACATTCCTTTTTAATCTCCGGGTCCAGTTTGAACTCGCTGCCGGGAACCGGGATGGGCATGCCCAGGGAGATGGCGTAGCTGAAGTCCTCTCCGGCAAAGCCCAGGCGCAAGCGTTTGACGCCTTGGGCGACCACGGCCTCCACCGGTACTTCGCCGCTGCGCATACGCCGGGTGATGGTTTCCGGCCCGGCCCAGAATGTGGAATCCAGCCCGCCTTCGCGGGCCAGCGCATTGATCACCCCGCCCTGGGCAGTTTCGGCCAGCAGGCGCAGGGCGCGATACAGGTTGGACTTGCCGCTGCCATTGGGCCCTGTCACCAGGTTCAGCCGGTCCAGGGGCACCACCAATTTGTTGATCGAGCGGTAATTGGCCACCGCGAGGGTTTTAAGCATGTGTATTTAGTCAGCATGGGAACCATTGGAGTATGGGATCCTCCATGCAGATAAGGAACCCTGATCTAAGCTCACAGTCGCATACACACTTGAACGTCGGCATCACGCAAAAGGAGCCTGCATGGGCGGTCGCACCTCGACATTTATTTTCAGCCTTGGCCTCCTGGCGCTGCTCAGCGGCTGTGGCCAGGACAAAGCCGAGCCCAAGCAGCATTCGCGGGTGTTCGTGCAAACCGTGCAGTCGGCGGATTTTGCCGCGGCGGTGACGCTGACCGGTGATATCCAGGCGCGGGTGCAAACCGATCTGTCCTTTCGCGTGGGCGGCAAGATCATCCAGCGCATGGTCGACGTGGGCGACCGCGTCACAGCCAGGCAAGTCCTGGCCAAGCTCGACCCCAAGGACCTGCAAACCAACGTCGATTCGGCCCAGGCCCAGGTCGTGGCCGAACAGGCGCGGGTCAAGCAGACCGCCGCCGCCTTTGTGCGCCAGGAAAAACTCTTGCCCAAAGGCTATACCAGCCGCAGCGAATATGACGCCGCCCAGGCCGCGCTGCGCAGCAGCCAAAGTGCCCTGGCCGCTGCCCAGGCGCAGTTGGCCAATGCCCGCGAACAATTGGGCTACACCGCGTTGATCGCCGATGCCCCGGGGATCATCACGGCGCGCCAGGCCGAAGTCGGCCAAGTGGTACAGGCCACCGTGCCGATCTTCAGCCTCGCCCGCGATGGCGAACGTGACGCCGTGTTCAACGTGTATGAGTCCTTGCTGGTGGAGCCGCCGCCCGACGCGCCGATTACGGTGAGCCTGCTGGACAACCCGAGCATCAAGGCCGTGGGCAAAGTCCGTGAAGTCACGCCCGCCGTGGCCGCCAATACCGGCACCGTCCAAGTGAAGATCGCCCTGCAAAGCCTGCCCAAGGGCATGGAACTGGGGTCGGTGGTCAGCGCCACCGCCAATGGCCCGGCCAAGGCGAGCATCGAGCTGCCTTGGTCAGCGCTGACCAAAGACCTCAACGAGCCAGCCGTGTGGCTGGTGGACGGCGAAGGCAAGGCGCAGTTGCACAAGGTCACCGTGGCGCGCTACCTCACCGGCAAAGTGATCATCGGCGAGGGCCTCAAAGGCGGTGAAAAAGTCGTGATAGCCGGTGGGCAATTGCTGCACCCCGGCATGGTCGTCGAGATCGCCCAACCCGGAGCGCAGCCATGAAGCAATTGACGCTCATTGTCGCCGCCAGCCTGTTGCTGATGGCCTGCTCCAAGGAAGAGGCGCCGCCCGAACCCATACGCCCGGTGCTGTCCATGGAAGTGAAGGCTGAAGATCAGGAAAACCTCGGTCGTTTCGCCGGCACCATCCAGGCCCGCTATGAAAGCAACCTGGGTTTCCGTGTGCCGGGCCGCATCGCCCGTCGCGCTGTGGATGTCGGCGCCGAAGTGGAGAAGGGCGCCTTGCTCGCCGTGCTTGACCCCACCGACCAGCAGAACCAATTGCGCGCTGCCCAGGGCGACCTGGCGCGCGTACAGGCGCAGTTCATCAACGCCCAGGCCAACGCTCGGCGGCAACAGGAACTGTTCAACCGTGGTGTGGGTGCCCAGGCTCAATTGGATGTGGCCCAGACCGACCTGAAAACCACCCAGGCGACCCTCGACCAGGCCCGTGCTTCGGTCAACCAGGCCAAGGATCAGCTCAACTACGCCGAACTGCGTACCGACCATGCCGGTATCGTCACCGCCTGGAATGCCGAAGCCGGCCAGGTGGTCAGCGCCGGCCAGCAGGTAGTGACCCTGGCCCGTCCGGACATCAAGGAAGCGGTGATCGACCTGCCCGCCGGCCTGGCTGAACGCTTGCCTGCCGATGTGGTGTTCCTGGTCGCTGGTCAACTGGACCCCAGCGTGCACACCACTGCCGTGGTGCGTGAGATCGAGCCTCAGGCCCAAAGCGCCACGCGCACCCGTCGCGCACGCCTGAGCCTGGCCGAAACCCCGCCGGCGTTCCGCCTGGGCACGGCAATCAGCGTGACTTTGAGCACCGCCATCGCCCCGCGTATCGAACTGCCCCTGAGCGCCTTGCAGGAAGTCGACGGCAAGACCCGTATCTGGCTGCTCGACACGCAGAGCCAAACCGTGCAACCCCGCGAGGTCACGGTTATCAGCCGTGATGCTCACAGCGCCTTGCTCAATGGCAGCGTCAAACCCGGCGAGCGCATTGTCACCGCCGGCGTGAACAGCCTGAAATCCGGGCAAAAAGTCAAAATCGACGAGGACAGCCCGCGATGAAAGGGAGCTTCAACTTATCCGACTGGGCCCTCAAGCATCAGTCCTTCGTCTGGTACCTGATGTTCGTCGCGCTGCTGATGGGCGTGTTCTCGTACATGAACCTGGGCCGTGAAGAAGACCCGTCGTTCACCATCAAGACCATGGTGATCCAGACCCGCTGGCCGGGCGCGACCCAGGAAGAAACCCTCAAGCAGGTCACCGACCGCATCGAGAAAAAACTCGAGGAACTCGACTCCCTCGACTACGTGAAAAGTTACACCCGGCCCGGCGAGTCCACAGTGTTCGTGTTCCTCAAGGACACCACCAGTGCCAAGGCCATCCCGGAGATCTGGTACCAGGTTCGCAAGAAGATCGACGACATCCGCGGCACCTTCCCCCAGGGTTTGCAGGGGCCGTCGTTCAACGATGAATTCGGTGACGTGTTCGGCTCGGTGTATGCCTTTACCGGCGATGGCCTGTCGATGCGTCAGCTGCGTGATTACGTGGAGCAGGTGCGCGCCGAAATCCGTTCGGTACCGGGGCTGGG
Organism: Pseudomonas sp. MF6767; assembly: GCF_016405475.1. Taxonomy (NCBI): domain Bacteria; kingdom Pseudomonadati; phylum Pseudomonadota; class Gammaproteobacteria; order Pseudomonadales; family Pseudomonadaceae; genus Pseudomonas; species Pseudomonas sp. MF6767. The sequence continues at coordinate 26,062 of NZ_JAEKCY010000004.1, forward strand.
CAAGGTCGAAATGATCGGCCAGCAGGACGAAGTGATCTACCTGAATTTCTCCACGCGCAAACTCGCGGCCCTGGGGATTGATCAGCGCCAGGTCGTGCAAAGCCTGCAATCGCAGAATGCGGTAACGCCGGCCGGGGTGATCGAGGCTGGGCCGGAGCGGATTTCGGTGCGCACCTCCGGGCAGTTCGCCTCGGAGAAAGACCTGGCCAACGTCAACCTGCGCCTCAATGACCGTTTCTACCGGCTGGCGGATATTGCCGACATCAGCCGTGGCTATGTGGACCCGGCGCGGCCGATGTTTCGCTTCAACGGCAAGCCAGCGATTGGCTTGGCCATCGCCATGCAGAAGGGCGGCAATATCCAGTCGTTCGGCAAGGCCCTGCACGGGCGCATGGACGAGCTGACCGCCGACCTGCCGGTGGGCGTCGGCGTGCACAAGGTGTCCGACCAGGCCGAAGTGGTGGAAGAAGCCGTCGGCGGGTTTACCAGCGCGTTGTTCGAGGCGGTGATCATCGTGCTGGTGGTGAGCTTTATCAGCCTCGGCATGCGCGCCGGGTTGGTAGTGGCGTGCTCGATTCCGTTGGTGCTGGCGCTGGTGTTCGTGTTCATGGAATACAGCGGCATCACCATGCAGCGCGTGTCGCTGGGCGCATTGATCATCGCCCTCGGCCTTCTGGTGGATGACGCGATGATCACCGTGGAGATGATGATCACGCGCCTGGAAAAAGGCGAAACCAAGGAACAGGCGGCGACATACGCCTATACCTCCACGGCCTTCCCGATGCTCACAGGCACGCTGGTGACCGTGGCCGGCTTCGTGCCGATTGGCCTCAACGCCAGTTCGGCGGGCGAGTACACCTTTACCTTGTTCGCGGTGATTGCCGTGGCGATGCTGGTGTCGTGGGTGGTGGCGGTGCTGTTTGCGCCGGTGATCGGCGTGCATATCCTCAGCGCCAATGTGAAACCGCACAACGCCGAGCCGGGGCGCATTGGCCGTGCCTTCAATGGCGGCATGCTGTGGGCCATGCGCAACCGTTGGTGGGCGATTGGTATCACCGTGGCGCTGTTCGTGGCCTCGGTGTTTTCCATGCAATTTGTGCAGAACCAGTTCTTCCCGTCGTCGGACCGTCCGGAAATTCTCGTCGACCTGAACCTGCCGCAAAACGCCTCGATCAACGAGACGCGCAAGGCGGTAGACCGCCTCGAAGCGATCATCAAGGACGACCCCGATATCGCCCGTTGGAGCACCTACATCGGCCAGGGCGCGATCCGTTTCTACCTGCCGCTGGACCAGCAGTTGGAAAACCCCTACTACGCGCAACTGGTGATTGTGAGCAAGGGCCTGGAAGAGCGTGGCGCCCTGATCGCCCGCCTGCAACAACGCTTGCGCGATGATTTTGTCGGTATCGGCAGCTACGTGCAGCCGCTGGAAATGGGCCCGCCGGTAGGGCGGCCGATCCAGTACCGCGTGTCCGGCAAAGACATCGACCAGGTGCGCAAACACGCCATTGAACTGGCGACCTTGCTGGATCAGAACACCCACCTGGGCGAGATCATCTACGACTGGAACGAGCCGGGCAAAGTGCTGCGCGTCGACATCGCCCAAGACAAGGCGCGGCAACTGGGGCTTTCGTCGGAAGACGTGGCGCAGTTGATGAACAGCGTGGTCAGCGGCGCGGCGGTGACCCAGGTGCACGACGATATCTACCTGATCAACGTGGTCGGCCGCGCCGAGGATGCCGAGCGCGGTACGCCGGAAACCTTGCAGAACCTGCAGATCGTCACGCCCAACGGCACCTCGATTCCACTGCTGGCGTTCGCCACCGTGCGTTACGAGCTGGAGCAGCCGCTGGTCTGGCGTCGTGACCGCAAGCCGACGATTACCATCAAGGCCGCGGTGCGCGATGAGATGCAGCCGACCGACCTGGTCAAGCAATTGGCGCCGACCATCGAGAAATTCAGCGAAGGCTTGCCGGTGGGCTATAAAGTCGCCACCGGTGGCACTGTGGAAGAAAGTGGCAAGGCTCAGGGACCTATCGCCAAGGTAGTGCCGTTGATGCTGTTCCTGATGGCCACCTTCCTGATGATCCAGTTGCACAGCGTGCAGAAGATGTTCCTGGTAGCCAGCGTCGCGCCACTGGGGCTGATCGGCGTGGTGCTGGCGTTGATCCCCACGGGAACGCCCATGGGCTTTGTGGCGATCCTGGGGATCCTGGCGCTGATCGGCATCATCATCCGCAACTCGGTGATTCTGGTCACACAGATCCACGAGTACGAAGAGGCCGGCTACACGCCGTGGGATGCGGTGGTGGAAGCCACCGAACACCGGCGTCGACCGATTCTGCTGACGGCTGCGGCGGCGAGCCTGGGCATGATACCGATTGCACGAGAGGTGTTCTGGGGGCCGATGGCCTACGCGATGATTGGCGGGATCATCATTGCGACGTTGCTGACGTTGCTGTTTCTGCCGGCGCTGTATGTGGCCTGGTACAAGATCCGCGAGCCGAAACAGGAACATCAGCCACAACAGGATTAATTCTGTAGGAGCGAGCTTGCTCGCGAAAAACGTCAACGATAACGCGTGCTTCCTGAGTAAACGCGGCGCCTGTGAGTTTTTCGCGAGCAAGCTCGCTCCTACAAAAGAGCCTTAACTGACTGAGGCTGTGTGAAGCTTCTGAAAAATCCCGACGTCGTCCTGGCGGACCCTTGCATGTTGTACCCTCTGGTCCTCATTCCAAACCCAGGTCGGTCCTCATGCAGTGCCTGCGTTTCACCTTGCTGTTTTGCGCGTTGCTCCTTGCACCGCCTGCCTTCGCCGCCACCGTACTGGAAAACGCCTTTTGGCGCGTCGAACTCGACCCCGCCACCCTGGCGCTGCGCGTGACACCCGCAGGCCAGGCTTCGGTGCAGGCATCCAGCGGTGTGGCCGCGCATGCCGTCAGCCAATTGCAGAACACGCCTGACCAAGCCACTTGGCAATGGGACAACGGCGCCTATCGCCTGAGCGCCCGCCTGCAACAGCGTGACCTGGCCCTGACCATCAACGCCCGCGAGCCCGGTGAACTGGCCCTGCTGCGCCAGCCTGCCGAGGCCGTGGGGCGAGGGTTGATCTGGCCCTTGGCCGAGGGGCATTACGTGCCTGCCGGCAATGCCATCTGGAAGACGTTTCTGCTGGAGCGGGGTGAGTTCAATACCACCCAGGACCTGAGCCTGCCGCTGTGGGGCGTGGATCACGGTGGCTTCACGTTGAACTGGCTGTTGACCAACCCCTACAACAACCGCCTGCAATGGCAAGCCGACGGCAACGGCCTGGCCCTCTCCGCGGCCCATGAATTCACCTCGCTGGCGCCTGATGCGCCGATGACGCTGCGGCTGTACCTGGGCGATGCCGACCCATTGGCTGGCGCCAAGCGCTACCGCCAGTGGCTGGTGGAGCAGGGCCGCTATGAACCGTTGGCGGACAAGCTGCGGCAAACACCCGAAGCCCAGAAGCTGCTGGGCGCCAGCCATGTGTACCTCTGGGACAACGGCCTGCTGGCTCTGGGCGATGTGCGTGATTGGCCAACATTGATCAAACGGCTGCGCAGCCATGAACTCAAGACGCTGATGGACAAAGAGAGCGCACAGCTGCTGGCGCAGTCCACTCCCTTGAATCGCTATGAGCAAACCGTGCTGCTGCGCGGTCTCAACGCGGCGATCAACACCAAGGCCCGGCAGGCCTGGCAGGTGGAAGAGCCCGACATGACCCGCCTTGCCGCCCGCTATGGTGAGCTGCGCAGTGAACTGGCCGTGGACTTTGCGGGGGCCTTGAGTGACAGCCCGCAAACCTGGGGCAGTAGCACGATTCAAACCCTGCGCGACGCCGGGCTGCAGCGTCTTCTGCTGACCTTGGGGGAAGGTTGGGAGGGTGGCCTCTGGCATCCCGAAGCGATTCGCGCGGGGGTGGAAGCCGGTTTTCTGATGGCGCCTTACGACTCCTATGAAACGGCCCTGTCCGCCACCGAAAACCCCGATTGGACCACTGCCCACTTGGGCGCCAAGGCCTATCGCGACTGCGCGATCGTGTTGAAAGACGGCAAGCTGAAAACCGGTTTCCAGAAGTCCGGCCATTACACCGACCCGCGGTGTGTCCGGCCGCTGCTGGAGGCGCGGGTGAAGGCGGTACACGCCAAGGCTGGCTTCAATGCCTGGTTTCTCGATGCTTACGCCACCAGCATGCTGTTCGACAGCTATCGCAGCAACGCCAGCATGACCCAGGCACAAAACGCCGAAGGCAATATCGACGCCTCCCGCTGGATCAACACCGTGCCGAAGCTGGTCACAGGCTCCGAAGACGGTAACGCGATCACCGCCCAGGGCATCCTGTTTGCCCACGGCATGCAGACCCCGGTGATCGGCTGGGGTGACCGCGAGATGACCCATGACCCGCAGTCGCCGTACTTCGTAGGCAACTGGTACCCCACGGAGCAACCGGCGGTGTTCTTCAAATCGGTGCCGTTGAAGGAGCCGTTTCGCACGCTGTATTTCGAACCGACGATGCGCCTGCCGTTGTATCAGGCGGTGTTCCACGGCTCGGTGATCACCACCCATCATTGGCTGTTCGACAGCCTCAAACTGAGCAATGTGCAGGGCGACAATGAACTGACCCAACTGCTCTACAACGTGCCGCCGCTGTACCACCTCAGTGCTGCGACGCTCAAGGCGCGGCTGCCGATTATTCAGCGCCAGGACCGCTTCTTCCGGCCGTTGCACCAGCGCTTGGCGACCCAGGAAATGACTGGTTTCCGTTGGCTGACGGTGGACAAACAGCTGCAGCAAACCACCTTCGCCGATGGGACGCGGCTGGTGGCGAATTTCTCGGCGGTGGAAAAACAGGGGTATGCCGGGCGCAGTGTGACGGTGCTTGTGGAGGGGGAGGAGCCGGTGGTGTATCAGGTGAAATAACGCTGCCCGTTACGGCGCCATCGCGGGCAAGCCCGCTCCCACAGGGGAATGCATTCCAAAGGTGGGAGCTGGCTTGCCTGCGATGAGGCAGGTACAGGCGATGCAGTACTAAAGTTTACGCCACACACTCGCCAACCAAGGCTGCTGTTCCCGCGGCAACCCGGCCGGCCGGTAGTAATGCTCCAGCTCTTCAAACCCTGCCGCGTTCAGCAAGGCCTGCCACGCCTGCAGGTCGTGATAAGAGCCATACCGCGGCCCACTCCAGCCCTCTTGGTTCTCACCCCGAGGGTTGGAGCTGAACAGCACGCCCCCAGGCTTCAACGCGCCGTGCAGCTCTTTGAGCACTCGGGGCAACTCCTGCTTGGGAATATGAAACAGCACCGCATTGGCAAACACCCCATCGAAGCGTTCGGCGGGCAGGTCCAGCTTGAGAAAGTCCTGCTGCAACACCTCACAGCCACTGTCTTCGCGGGCCATCTGCGCAAAACGCTCGGAGCCATCCAGGCCCACGGCGATATGCCCCATGCGCGTAAACGTCTGCAAATCCCGCCCTGGCCCACAGCCGAAATCCAGCACGGTGAACGGCGGCGTGCCCTGGATATGCCGCAACAGCGCGTCGATGTTCTGGCTCACATCGTGATCGCGGGTGCCTTCACGGAAGTCTTCGGCCACCTTGTTGTAGTGGCCCAGGGTGGTGGAGGTGATCTGGTTGAGGTCGTCGGGAGCAAGTTTCATGGCATGGCGCACGGCTGCGGCTGAGGTAGGGGGACTATACCCCGGCCCATTCATCAGTTGAAAACCGTGTATCCGCTGTAGGGCGCTTCACGGCGGTCGCAGTGCGCGCATCCGACAGACCGCCACGGGAAATTGTGGGTAAGATTCGGCCCTCATTTGCAGAGGGCTACACATCCATGGAAGAGGAAAAATGTTCACCCGTTGGCAACGACACCGCACCGAACAAGGTCGACCAATACGCCACGAGATTGAGCAATGGGCTGTTCTGGCTCAATGAGCGTGCCTGGCCGCTGACGGTGGGGATTCTCTCGGTGGCAGGCCTGTACCTGTACCAGTACATCCAGATGGAAAAGGTGCCGCTGAGTATCTTGTCGGCGTCGGCGTTCACCGCATTGCCAGCGATGTTCGCCATGTTGGTATTTGTGATCGGCATGATGGGTGCATCGATCCTGGTGCCCACGTTCATCTTATTCACGCGCCTGAACGGCACCGGTGTGCGCCTGAGTGATCAACTCAATCTCAGCCCGCAGTCGCCGCAAGAGACGGCCCAGCACAGGAGGTTACTGGGACATTGGGCGGCCAGCCTGTTGGTGATGTTTGTGTTCTGGATGTCCGCCGTATACCTGTCCGTGAACGCCGAAAGTGGGCTTTTGCTGACGCTCAGTTGGATCGTGGCGATCATGGCGGCGGTAGTGGCCTATGTCGGCATCATCATTCGTGCGCGCCCCGCCGATGTTGCCCTGCGTGAGTTGTCCGGCGAGTTCTGGCTGGCCAGTGCTGGCGCCGGGGTCGTTCAAATGGTGGTCATTCTGATGGTGACGGTGCCGGTCTCCCGCGCCTTCAGCGAGTACTCCGACAGCGCCGTGTTCTTTGCGCCGTTCATGGCCGCCGAAATGGCCGTGCTGTTCCTGATCCAGGGGAGCGCCGCCTGCTTGGTGGTGCGCATGCGCGTCCAGAAAAACCCGGTGGCGTTCGCCTCATTGGTGGCCTTTGCGCTCATCGTTTTACTCGGGCTGATCCCGGCGAGCGGGGCCAAGTTGGGTGGCCTGCCGCTGCAAGGCTCCGCCTCGGGAGGGCGTGTTTGTACCTTGATGACCTGGGCGGCAGAGGCCAAGGTCCCCGGCGCGCTGGTAGACGCCGACAACCCCAAGCGCAGCGTAAAACTGCGAGTGATGGCCGACTCGGATGGCAGCTACATCGTGCGGCCCTGGCAGGCCAAGGAAAAAACCATCACCTTCGTGCCCCGTGCCAGCGTTGCCCAATTGGATGAGTGCCCGTGACGTCAGCGCTTGTTCAATACCCGCGCCAATCGGTCCCCGCTCAGCTGGATCACCGCTACCAGCACCACCAGCAGCACAATCACCGTGAGCATGATCTGCGTATCGAAGCGCTGGTAGCCATAGCGGTAGGCAATATCGCCCAGGCCACCGGCGCCGATCGCCCCGGCCATGGCCGATGAGTTGATCATGGTCACCAGGGTGATGGTGAAGCCGCCGACGATGCCGGGTAACGCCTCTGGCAACAGCACATGCCAGATGATGTGCCAGCGGCGGCAACCCATGGCCTGCGCGGCTTCGATCAGGCCATGGTCGACCTCGCGCAGGCTGACTTCGGCGATGCGTGCAAAGAACGGTGTGGCGGCGATGGTTAGCGGTACCACTGCCGCCCAGACGCCATAGGTGGTGCCGACGATCAGGCGCGTGAACGGGATGAGCGCCACCATCAGGATCAGAAACGGAATGGAGCGGAACAGATTCACGAACGCTCCCAGCACGCGGTTAAGGGCCGGTGCCTGGTAGATGCCGCCCTTGTCGCTGGTGACCAGGAAGACCGCCAGCGGAATGCCCACCAGCAGCGCGATCAGCGATGACACCCCCACCATCAACAAGGTGTCGATGGCGCCCTGCACTAAACGATCAAACCACATAGCCCAGCACCTCCACCTGTTGTGCCCAATTGGCCGCGCGTTTGCGCAGTTCTTCGGCGTTGTGCGGCGATCCATTCACCGCCAGCAGCAGTTGCCCCAAGGCATGCCCCTGGATGCGTTCCACGCCGCCTTGCAGTAAACGCACACGGCCGCCGAGGGCACTGAACAGTGCCGCGAGGTCTGGCTCCAGGGTGTCGCTGCCGGCGAACTGCAGGCGCAGCACCAGTGCGGCGTCGGCCGAGGCGGGCGTGGGTTGCAGGCGGCTTTGCAACTCTGGCGGCAAGCCGTGTTGCAGCGGTGCGAGCAGGGTCTTGCTGACCTCATGTTGCGGATCGCCAAACACCTGCCACACCGGGCCCTGCTCGACGATACGCCCGTGCTCCAGCACCACCACGCGGTCGCAGATGTCGCGGATCACCGCCATCTCATGGGTGATCAGCACGATGGTCAGGCCCAGGCGCTGGTTGATCTCGCGCAGCAGGCCAAGGATCGACTGGGTGGTTTCCGGGTCGAGGGCCGAGGTGGCTTCGTCGCACAGCAGAATCTCGGGGTCGTGCACCAGCGCGCGGGCGATGCCGACGCGCTGTTTCTGCCCGCCGGACAGCTGCGCCGGGTACGCCTTGTGTTTGTCTTGCAGGCCTACCAGCTCCAGCAGTTCATGCACCTTTCGTGCGCGTTGTGCCTGGGGTACACCGGCGACCTTGAGCGGCAACTCGACGTTCTGCCACACGGTCTTGGCCGACATCAGGTTGAAGTGCTGGAAGATCATGCCGATGCGTCGCCGCAGCGCCACCAGGTGGTCTTCATCGAAGCTGCCGATGTCCACCTGGTCGATCAGCACCCGTCCGCTGCTGGGTTGTTCCAGGCGGTTGATGGTGCGGATCAGCGATGACTTGCCGGCGCCGCTGCGGCCGATGATGCCGAACACTTCGCCACGCTGGATCGCCAGGTCAATGCCTTGCAGCGCATGCACCGTGCCGTCATAGGTTTTGCCCAGGTTGATGAACCGCACATGGGCGCGGTTCAAGTCCGGGTGCAGTTCAGTCTGTTCGGCGTGGCTGGGCGCAGGGGCCAGATCGTGCAATCGGGCGTTGGCGGCACTCATGGTTTAGCTTCCCAACCGACCTGGTAGAGCTTGCCGAGGGACTTGTCCAAGGCCGCACGCACCACTGGCGAGTGTTGGTAGATATCGACGAACTTGATCACCCGTGGGTCGGTTTTGCTCTTGGGCTGGATGACGAACTGAATCACGTATTCCGGATGATCGAGGCCGTCGAACAACAGTGCCGACTCGGCATCGAAGGTCTTGGACAGGCGGATGTACGCCGGGTAGCCCTGCACCAGATCGGCGTCGTCATAGGCGCGCACCAGTTGTACCGCTTCCACTTGCAGGATCTTGATGTTTTTCGGGTTGGCGACGATGTCTTCTTCGGTGGCCTTGTAGCCCACACCCGGCTTGAGGGTGATCAGCCCGGCCTTGGCCAGCAGTTGCAGGCCGCGACCACTGTTGATCGGGTCGTTGGCAATCGCCACGCTGGCGCCTGCGGGCAGCTCGTTGAAGTTTTTGTACTTTTTCGAATACAGCCCGACGTTATTGATGATGCCTGGCGCATACGGCACCAGGTCAAACCCGGCGGCGGCCTTGGCGTTTTCCAGGAAGGGAATGTGCTGGAAGTAGTTCACGTCGATATCGCCGGCGGCGAGGCTGACGTTGGGCGCGATCCAGTCGGTGAACTCCACCAGTTCGACCTTCAGGCCCTGCTTGCCGGCCTCTTCTACGGCGGCTTCCAGCGGAATGGCGAAGGCAGCGGTGGTGCCGATTTTCAGCGGGGCGTCGGCGGCAAATACCGCCGAGCTGAATAAGCCGAAGGCCAGGGCCAGTGCTTTGACTGGGTGGTTTAGGAATGTCTTTTTCATAGTGGTTTTCCAGTCATAAGGTCTTAGGTAGCGAGATCGTTCCCACGCTCCGCGTGGTAATGCCGCCAGGGACGCTCCGCGTCCCACAAGCGAACGCAGAGCGTCCAAGAGGCATTCCCACGCGGAGCGTGGGAACGATCAAACAATGTGGCGGTAGGTAGAGCCGGTGTGTTGGTTGGGTAAGCGAGCCGTGTCGTGGAAGACTTTTTCCCGCAGCGTTCCCTGCGCATATTCCGTCTTGTACGAGCCCCGTCGTTGTAGCTCCGGTATCACCAGCTCAATGAAATCCACATAGCTCTCCGGCGTCACAATGCGCGTCAGGTTGAAACCATCCAGCCCGGTTTCACTGATCCAGGATTCCAGCTCATCGGCCACCTGTTCAGGCGAGCCCACCAGGGTGATATAGCGCCCGCCCAAGGCGTGCTGTTCAAGCAATTTGCGCCGGGTCCAGTCGTTGTTCTGCAGGTTCTGGGTGGCCGACTGGATCGCGTTGCTTTTGACATACTGGATCGGTTCGTCCAACGCGTACTGGGCAAAATCAATCCCGGTCGAGGCCGAGAAGTGCGCCACGCCGGCTTCCGCGCTGGCGTAGCTGAGGTACTCGGCGTGCTTGTTCCAGGCCAAAGCTTCAGTGGCGCCAACGATGACGTTCAGGCCCATGAACACCTTGATGTCGTCCGGGTTGCGCCCAGCCTCCACTGCGCTGGCGCGCACCTTGTCCACCTGGCGCTTGGTCGCGGCCTTGTTCTGCCCGCTGATAAACACGCACTCGGCATGCCGCCCGGCGAACAGCAAGCCGCGCTCGGAACTGCCGGCCTGGAACAGCACCGGCGTGCGCTGCGGCGAGGGCTCGCACAGGTGGTAACCCTCCACCTGATAGAACTCGCCGTGGTGCTCTACCTTGTGCACCTTGCCCGGTTGCGCATACACCCGCGCTTGGCGATCGTTGCGCACCGCGTCGTCTTCCCAGCTGCCTTCCCAGAGCTTGTACAACACCTGCAGGTATTCATCGGCCTGGTCGTAGCGCCGGTCATGCTCGACCTGTTCGGTAAGGCCCATGGCCTTGGCGGCGCTGTCGAGGTAGCCGGTGACAATGTTCCAACCCACCCGGCCACGGCTCAGGTGATCCAGCGTCGACATGCGCCGTGCGAACAGGTACGGCGGCTCATAGGTGAGGTTGGCGGTAAGGCCGAAGCCAAGGTGCTGGGTGACGGCGGCCATGGCCGACACCAGCAGCAGCGGGTCGTTGACCGGTAGCTGGATCGACTCCTTGAGGGGCACGTCAATGGAGTCCTGATAGACGTCATACACGCCGACGATATCAGCGATGAACAAACCGTCGAACAACCCGCGTTCAAGGATCTTCGCCAGTTCAGTCCAGTATTCGAGGGTCTTGTACTCGGTCGAGTTGTCTCGTGGATGAGCCCACAAACCGTGATTGATGTGCCCGATGCAGTTCATGTTGAAAGCATTGAGCAGGATCTTTTTTTTGCTCATCAGATGGTCCCCCGCAGCGGCGGGTTTTCATCGTTGAGGTAGTAGTTGCCAACCGCATGGTATTTCCAGCGCACCGGGTCGTGCAGGGTGTGCACCCGGGCGTTGCGCCAGTGGCGGTCCAGGCCGTGTTCGGCCAGGGTCGCCTGGCTGCCAGCCAGTTCGAACAGGGTGCTGCCGGCCGCCAGGGAGATCTCGGTGCTCAGAGCGCGTACTTCGGCAACGGCGATGGAGGCTGCGGCGACGGTCTGGGCATTGCTGTCGGCCTGGGCGCGGTCGAGGAATTCACCCGAGCGTTCCAGCAAGGCTTCGGCGGCGTGCAGCCGGCTGCTCAGGTGGCCGAAGCTCTTGAGTGTCAGCGGGTCTTCGGTGGCCTTGTCGTTGCCGGCGTCGATCCATGGGCGGGTCTTGGTGCGCACAAAATGCAAGGCGTCCTCAAAGGCCGCGCGGGCGATGCCGGTGTCGATGGCTGCGTGGAGGATCTGCGCCAGCGGGCCGACGGTGGTCGGGCGTTCGAAAGCGCTCTGGAACGGCACCACGTCTTGCGCCGCGACCCACACGTTGTCGAACACTACCGAGCCGCTGCCGGTAGTGCGCTGGCCGAAGCCGCTCCAGTCGTCGATCACCGTCAGTCCCTCGCTGTCACGCGGTACGAAGGCCAGTTGCTGCACGCCATTTGCATCCACCACCGAAGTGGGGACGCGCTGGGCGTAGATCGCGCCGGTGGCGTAGAACTTGCGCCCGTTGATGCGAAAACCGTCGCCGTCGCGGGTGAGGCTGGTAATGCGGTCGTGGGCGGTCTTGGTGCCCAGCTCCGCCAAGGCGTTGCCAAAGCGTTGGCCGGCCAACACCTCGGCGTACAGGCGTTGCTGCTGTTCGGGGCTGCCGTTCACGCGCAGTACTTCGAGGGCATAGAAATGGTTTTGCGGAATCTGGCCCAACGAGCCATCGGCCTGGGCGATCAATGCGATGACCTTGGCCAGGGTGACGTTGGACACGCCCGCGCCGCCGTAGGCCTTGGGCACGCTGATGCCCCACAGGCCAGAGCGGGAAAACACGTCCAGTTCAGGCAATGGCAGGCGGCGTTCGCGGTCGCGCTGGGCGCTGTCGCGGCGCAAGTCTTCAGCAAGATCGCTGGCGACAATAAGCGCTTGTTCGTCGCTGGTGATGACCGCGACGGAGTGAGAAAGGGTCATGAGTTTCTCCAGAAGCTCGTGGAAAAAGTGTTCTGGTTGGTTAAATCCACGAATGACGAGCCGGCAAGGTGCCGTTGAGCCGATAGGCGCCGATGGCGTGGTACTTCCAGCGCACCGGGTCGTGCAGGGTGTGCACCCGGGCGTTGCGCCAGTGACGGTCAAGGTTGAATTCGGCCAGGGTGGCGCGGCTGCCGGCCAGTTCAAAGAGCTTCTCGGTGACTTGTAACGCCACTTCGGTGGTCAGCACCTTGGCCTCGGCCACGGCAATCGAGGCGTGGGCGGCGGACTGCGCGGTGATCGGTGCGGCGCTGACCTGGTCAAGCACCTGGCCGGCCTTGCGCAGCAGGGCTTCGGCGGCGTGCAGTTCGATCTTCAGCTTGCCGATATCAGCGATCACATACAGGTCGTCGCTGGCCCGTTCGACCTTGGCGTCGATCCACGGGCGTGAGCGTTCACGCACGAAGGCAATGGCATCGTCGAGGGCGCCTCGGGCGATGCCAGCGTCGATGGCGGCCTGGATCAGTTGCGACACGGCCCCCTGAATATTCGGGCTTTCGCCCAGGCGCCAGTTGTCGATGACCAGGCCCGGCTCCACGGCCACGCGATCAAGCAAGACGGTACCGCTGGCGGTGGTGCGTTGGCCAAAGCCCGACCAGTCATCGACGATGCGCAGCCCCTCGCTGCCGCGCCGCACGAAGGCCATGACTTGCTTGCCGTCATCGTTCAACGCTTTTATGGCGACCCAGTGAGCAAACAGTGCGCCGGTGGAGTAGAACTTCTGGCCGCTGACCACGTACCCATCACCTTCGGCCGTAATGCGTGCCTTGAGCTCCAGGGTATTTTTGGTGCCGCGTTCCGGGCCGCCGTTGCCGATGCGCCAGCCGTCGAGCACGCTCTGGAACAGCTGCTTTTTCTGACGCTCGTTCGCGGTGCCCTGCAATACGTACAAGATGCCGAAATGGTTCTGCGGGATCTGCCCGAGTGCCGGGTCGGCTGCGCTGATGATCGCGAAGACTTCGGCCAGGGTCACAAACGACACCTGTGGGCCGCCGTATTCACGGGGAATGGAAATACTGCCCAAGCCGCTGCGGGTGAACTGTTCGAGCTGCGCCCAGGGCAGTTTGCGTTGCTGGTCGCGCTGGGCGGCGTGCAGGCGTGCAGCCTGGGCCAGCTCGTGGGCGGCGCTCAGCGCCTGGGCGTCGTTGCGCAGCACCGTGGCGGGCAACAGCAGGGGGGCTACGTCCAGATCGCTCTGGGGGGATGTTAGAGCCAAGTTAGACATCAGCGCCGCTCCTTGGCTGCACGCAATGCCCTGGCGTTGCGCACCGGGGTAATTCTGACCATACCGACCTCGCATTCAATGAAATAAACAGAAAAATCAGGAATGTCCGGTGGTCCGGTGCATATACCCTAAGCGTGTTAATTATTTAAATAAACTAACTTTTAGAAATATGCATAGAAGGGCTGTCACCCCGGTTCACAGGGTGAACCGAAGCGACGCGGTTGATATCCCGGTGCGGGCGAGGCAGGGCGGGGCGGTGTGCAGGCGGCGATGCGCAGCGTGCGGGCGGGCGCCCAGCGGGAGTTGTTACCCACGCGGTCGAGAATGCAGTAGGTGACTTCCAACCGGCAGTCGTCGCCGGCTTCGACAATCACGTGGGGCGGCACCCACACCTGCACCGCCAGGCCGACGCTGTTGGCTTGGATGCGGGGCAGGTCCAAGCGTACATCGCCCCAGCGCAACGTAATGGCATCGCCCGTGCTCATGTTCAGGTAAGGCTCGATGGTCAGCGGAATGCCGCGCCTTACCTGGCTGCTGTTGACGCCGTGGCGGCGAATCGTCTCGGGCAAGTTCACGGGCGCCAGATTCTGGTTTTCAGTGTCGCCTTCAGGGTTCAGGCGCGGCGAAGGCTGACCGCCCGGATAGCTGGTCTTGACCCGCACCAGCGTCACCGCCGAGCGCATCGGGCCATGGCCGATCTGCAAGACCTGGTAATGGACGCGTGCCGGTCCGTCCTGCACAAAGCTCTGCGGTACGCATAAGTGGGTACACGTGCCGATCCTGCAGGCCGTCACCTTGCGCGAGGCGGCGAAGCAGTTGTTCCAGAACAGTTCGATCAGGTCGCCTTCTTCCATGCTCGGGTAGGGTGAAATATCGACCTGCAAGTGGGCGGAGGCCAGGGCGCTGATGCCGTTTCCAATAGCCTGGGGAAGCCTTGGGGCACTGAGCGTGGCCGGGGTTTGAGTGTGTGTCATAAGTAATCTCCTTGATGCAGCCAGCAGCAATCGTTCCGAAACCTGGACGCACAGGCGCAAGGGGGTTCGAAAGGCACGATTCAGTCAGTAGCCGGGATAGGATCCAATCCTCAAGGCGCTAGATAAGAGGGTTGGCCAAGGAGCGTCAATGGAGGCAAAGGGCTAAACGGCGGGTTTGGCGAGATTCAGACGGGTCTGACGGGGAGGGGGATTTTAAGGCGCTTGCGACGGGGGCTTTTACACGCTCAACCTGCAACCCGTTGTAGGAGCGAGCTTGCTCGCGAAGAACGCCCAGGCAACTCGGTCAATCTGATTCACCGCGTTATCGTTAACGTTCTTCGCGAGCAAGCTCGCTCCTACACTGGGAGGCGTCAGTGGGCGAGGAATTTGCTCAGGAACTGCTTGGTACGTTCTTCCCTGGGGTTGGCAAACAGCGCCTTGGCTTCGCCCTGTTCGACGATCACGCCCTTGTCGAAAAAGATCACCCGGTTGGCCACATCACGGGCAAAGCTCATCTCGTGGGTGACGATGACCATGGTGCGGTTTTCTTCGGCCAGGCTGCGAATGGTCGCCAGGACTTCGCCCACCAGTTCCGGGTCGAGGGCCGAGGTGGGTTCGTCGAACAGGATCACCTCCGGCTCCATGGCCAATGCGCGAGCAATCGCCACACGCTGTTGCTGGCCGCCGGACAGGCGCCGCGGGTACGACGCTTCCTTGCCCGCCAGGCCGACCCTGGCCAACAGCTTGCGCCCCAGTTCGGCCGCCGCTTCCCGTGGCATCCTCTTGACCACGATGGGGCCTTCGATGACGTTTTCCAGCGCGGTGCGGTGGGGGAACAGGTTGAAGTTCTGGAACACAAAGCCCACATGCTGGCGCAGGCGCCGCACCAGGCCCTGTTGCTGGTTGAGCGGCCTGCTGCTGTCGATCTCGATGTCACCCACCTTGATACGGCCGCTGGTGGGTTCTTCGAGGAAGTTCAGGCAGCGCAGGAAGGTGGTCTTGCCCGAACCGCTGGGGCCGATGATCGCGACCACTTCGCCTTCCTTGACCTCCAGGTCGATGCCGTTGAGCACCACCTGGCCGTTGAATTGCTTGGTCAATTTTTCAACCACGATCATGCTTCAAGACTCCAGGTCATGCCGGTTGACCCGGTCTTCCAGACGATTTTGCAAATGCGCCAGGATGCTCGCCAGGATCCAGTAGATCAGGGCCGCGGACAGATACATGGTGAAAATTTCGAAGGTACGTGCCGACACCAGTTGGGCCTGGCGGAACAGCTCGGGCACCTGGATGGTGGCGGCCAGCGCCGTGTCCTTGACCAGTGAAATAAAGCTGTTACCCAAAGGCGGCAACGCCGTGCGCATCGCCTGGGGCAGGATGGCCCTGCGCAACGTCTGCGCACGGGTCATACCGATACTGGCAGCCGCTTCCCACTGGCCACGCTCGATGGAGGCGATGGCGGCCCGCAGGATTTCACACGCATAGGCAGCCATGTTCAGCGAAAAGCCGATCATGGCGGCCGGGATCGGGTCCAGTTCGATGCCCACTTGTGGCAAGCCGTAGTAGATCAGGAACAGCTGCACCAGCAACGGCGTGCCGCGAAAGAACGACACGTAGACCCGGGCGGTCCAGCTCAAGAGCTTGAAGCGCGAGAGGCGCATCAAGGCCAGGCCGAAGCCCAGCAGCAGGCCGAAAAACATCCCGCCCAGGCTGAGGATTACCGTGTAGTACGCGCCCTTGAGCAGAAAGGGCGCGGATTCCAGCGCGAGTTGGAAACCTGCTTCCATTATTGCGTGACGTCAGCGTTGAAGTACTTCTCGGACAGCGTCTTCAACGTGCCGTCGGCGCGCAGTTTGTCCAGAGCCTTGTTCACCGCATCGAGCAGCTCGGGCTCACCTTTGCGCAGGGCGATACCGGATTCCTGACGGGAGAAGGCGTCGCCGGCAGCGGCGGTGTCGGGGGCTTTCTTGGCGTATTCCAGGGCGGCCAGGCGGTCGATCAGGATGGCGTCGATACGGCCGATGCGCAGGTCCTGGAACTTGGTCGGGTCGTCGTTGTAGGTCTTGATAATGGCTTTTGGTTGGTTGTCCTTGAGCCATTGTTCGTAGTTGGTGCCCAGGCCCACACCGACTTTCTTGCCGGCCAGGTCGTCGGCTTTCTTGATCGAGTCGACGTTCTTTTTCAGCACCAGCGCCTGGATGCCGGACACGGTGTAAGGCTTGGAGAAATCGTACTTTTTCTTGCGCTCTTCGGAGATGGTCACCTGGTTGACCACCGCGTCCAGGCGCTTGGATTCCAGCGCGGCGAGGATGCCGTCCCAAGGGGTGGCTTGCAGCTTGACCTTGACACCCAGCTCCTTGGCCAGCGCCTCGGACAGTTCCACTTCGAAACCGCTGAGCTTGCCGCTTTCATCGACAAAGCTGAACGGCGGGTAGGTGCCTTCCAGGCCGATCTTGATCTCGCCGGCCTTCTTGATGGTGTTCAATTGCTCGCCGGCAACCGCCTGGCCCAACCAGCCAGCGCCAAGCGCGAGGCCCAAAGTGCCAACCAACAGCGTGCGACGAAATGCAGAAATAGTCATGGAGAGCCCCTGTGTTTTTTATGGTGAGCGAAGCAGGTGACGCGGTAGTCGTATCCTGCCCTAAAGCGCGAAGCGCGTCTTCGCCTTCGGCGCGATGATAAGGTGGGTTTTTAAGTCTTGAAAATAATAAAAATACCATTTCATATTCTTTTTAGAAATATGTACAGCTCCCACATCGACAGTATTCAATCAGTTGAATACTGAGTCATAGGCAAACAATGCCGGCGCGCCACCGGTATGCAGGAAAATGATCGGCCCCTCTTCAAAGCGCTGGCGCCCGATGCCGTCGAGCAAACCGGCCATGGCCTTGCCGGTATACACCGGGTCCAGCAACAGACCTTCCTGGCTGGCCAAAAGTTTGATCGCCGAGAGGGTGCCAGCGTTTGGCTCGCCATACCGCGGCCCGAAATACTCGTCCCACAGGGTGACCTTGAAGGCGTCGGGGATAGCCACACCGAGCAACTCGGCAGTGCGTTCGGCCAGGCCCTGCACTTTCGGGAATTGCGCTTGCTCGGAGCGCGACACCGTGATGCCGATCACTGGCAGCTGCGGCAGTGCTTCGCTCAAGGCCAGGGCCAGGCCGCTGTGGGTACCCGCACTGCCAGAGGCGAGCACCACGGCGGCGAATTGAATGCCGCTGTCTTCAATTTGCGCGGCCAACTCCAGCCCGGCGCGCACGTAGCCCAGCGCGCCGAGTGCATTGGAACCGCCAATAGGCACCAGGTACGGCTTCTTGCCGTTACTGCGCAGGCGGTCGGCGAGGGCGTTGAGTTGGTCGTCGGCGTTGTCGAGGTTTTCCACCAGCTCCACTTTGGCGTCGAACAGCTCCAGCAGCAGGCGATTGCCGTTGCCCAGGTAGTTGGGGTCGTCGGTGCCGGTAGGGTTTTCCAGCAGGGCAACACAGCCCAGGCCAAGCCTGGCGGCGAGCGCGGCGGTCTGGCGCACATGGTTGGACTGGATCGCGCCGGCGGTGACCAGGGTGTCGGCGCCCTGGGCGATGGCGTCGGCGGCCAGGTATTCGAGTTTGCGCAGCTTGTTGCCGCCCATGGCCAGCGGCGTGGTGTCATCACGTTTGACGTAGATGTCCCTGCCCAGCCAAGCCGACAGCCGCTCGAGTTTTTCCAGGGCCGTGGCACTGCCCAGTAGTTCCAGACGGTTAAAACGGTCGAGCTGTTGTTTGATCATGGTTACGCACGGTGGCTGAGTGATGGGGGGACTATAGGTAGGCACTTTTCATCGGGCAACCGCCAATCGCTTATGACTAAAGGTTCTTAGCTCCACACCATTGGTTCTTAAGAGCTGCCTAGGTGCATACCGTAAAGTGATGGCCATTTTGTCAGGAGTGAATACCGTGAGTGAGCGTTCCAGTCATTGGCAATTGCAGACCATCGTCAGCCAACTGCGCGGCGCCCGCGACCAGTGGCGAACGCGCAATGGGCGCTTGAGTGGCGAGCATGGTGGCCGCGAGTTGCCGTCCCGCGAGGCGGTGGCGCAGATTCTTGAGGCCTTGTGCGGCGCCCTGTTTCCGATGCGCCTGGGCCCGGCGGACCTGCGCGAAGAAAGCGAAGACTTCTACGTGGGCCATACCCTCGACGTCGCGCTCAACGCCTTGCTCGCCCAGGCGCGCCTGGAGTTGCGCTATGCCGCGCGCCAGAGCGGTGAGGACGACAGCGAAGTCAACGCCCACGCCATTCGCCTGATCCAGGATTTCGCGCTGGCGTTGCCATCCTTGCGCAGCCTGCTGGACACCGACGTACTGGCCGCCTACCACGGCGACCCGGCCGCACGCAGTGTGGATGAGGTGCTGTTGTGCTACCCGGGCATCCTGGCGGTGATCCATCATCGCCTGGCCCACCACCTGTACCGCGCCGGCCTGCCGCTGCTGGCGCGGATCAGTGCGGAAATCGCCCACTCGGCCACCGGTATTGATATCCACCCCGGCGCACAGATCGGCCCGAGTTTCTTTATCGACCACGGCACAGGCGTGGTGATTGGCGAGACCGCGATCATCGGCGAGCGCGTGCGCATCTACCAGGCCGTGACATTGGGCGCCAAACGCTTTCCGGCGGATGAAGATGGGCAATTGCAGAAAGGCCACCCGCGTCACCCTATTGTTGAAGATGATGTGGTGATTTACGCCGGGGCGACGATCCTGGGGCGGATCACCATTGGCCAGGGTTCGACCATCGGCGGCAATGTGTGGCTGACCCGCAGCGTGCCGGCCGGGGCGAATATCACCCAGGCGAACTTGCAGCATGATGATGGGGCGCAGAAGTAATACCTGAGTCAAACGCCGGTCAGTGTGGGAGCTGGCTTGCCTGCGATAGCGGTGTATCAGTCAACAGATGGGTGGCTGACCCAGCGCTATCGCAGGCAAGCCAGCTCCCACATTTCGTATGTATTTCACCGTCGGGTTGCTGAACGATTCGTCTCCTCCACGCGTCATACCAATCCCTGAGCTAGTGTAGGAAACACCTACCACTCAGCCCTGCGATTAGTCCAAGACCGCCTATTCATGTTTAACTTGAACGTTCGTTCAAGTTAAACCGGTGGTTCGCTGCCCGCTCACAACAGGAGGCTTACCTTTGCTGAGTCCGTTTTTTACAGCCATATCCCGCAACCTTGAGGTGCATCGTTCATGAGTGCATCGTCCACCCCTTCCAGCGGCATGGTGCGCATGAATGCGCCCGTTTTCTACTTTGCCGCCACCGTCATCCTGCTGTTCGGCATCACGGTCATCGCTATCCCGCAACAGGCCGGTGCCTGGCTGCTGGCGGCGCAAAACTGGGCGGCCAACACGGTCGGCTGGTACTACATGCTGGCGATGACGCTGTATCTGGTCTTCGTGGTGGTCACCGCGCTATCGGGCTACGGCAAGATAAAACTCGGTGCCGACCACGACGAGCCCGAATTCAGTTACCTGTCCTGGGCCGGCATGTTGTTCGCCGCCGGGATCAGCATCACGCTGTTTTTCTTTTGCGTCTCGGAGCCGTTGACGCACTTGGTGCAGCCGCCCCAGGGCGAAGCAATGAACGCCGATGCGGCGCGCCAGGCCATGCAGGTGTTGTTCCTGCACTGGGGCCTGCATGGCTGGGGCGTGTTCGCGTTTGTCGGCATGGCCCTGGCGTATTTCGCCTACCGGCATAACCTGCCGCTGGCGTTGCGCTCGGCGCTGTACCCGCTGATCGGCAAGCGCATCAATGGCCCTATCGGTTACGCCGTGGATGGCTTTGGCATCATTGCCACGGTGTTCGGCCTGGGCGCCGACATGGGCTTTGGCGTACTGCACCTCAACTCTGGCCTGGACTACCTGTTTGGCATTGCCCATACCCAGTGGATCCAGGTGGGCCTGATCACCCTGATGATGGGCGCGGCGATCATCGTGGCCGTGGCCGGCGTCGACAAGGGCGTGCGGGTGATGTCCGACATCAACATGCTGCTGGCCTGTGCGCTGCTGCTGTTCGTGTTGTTCGCCGGGCCTACCCAGCACCTGCTCAACACCTTGATCCAGAACATCGGTGACTATCTGGGGGCGCTGCCCACCAAGAGTTTTGATGTGTACGCCTACAACAAGCCGAGCGACTGGCTGGGCGGCTGGACGGTGTTCTACTGGGCCTGGTGGATCGCATGGTCGCCGTTCGTGGGCCTGTTTATCGCGCGCATTTCCCGTGGTCGTACCATCCGCGAGTTCGTGTTTGGCGTGCTGCTGATTCCACTGGGCTTCACCCTGGCGTGGATGTCGATCTTCGGTAACAGCGCCATCGACCAGGTGCTCAACCATGGCATGGCTGCACTGGGCCAGTCGGCGATAGATGACCCATCGATGAGCCTCTACCTGCTGCTGGAAACCTACCCGTGGAGCAAGACGGTGATCGCGGTCACGGTGTTCATCAGCTTTGTGTTCTTCGTGACCTCGGCTGACTCCGGCACTGTGGTGCTGTCCACCCTCTCGTCCAAAGGCGGCAACGCGGATGAAGACGGGCCGAAGTGGCTGCGTGTGTTCTGGGGCGCGATGACCGCCCTGGTCACCAGTGCCTTGCTGTTCGCCGGCAGTATCGACTCGCTCAAGTCTGCGGTGGTACTGACCTCGCTGCCCTTCTCGCTGATCCTGCTGCTGATGATGTGGGGGCTGCACAAGGCGTTCTACCTGGAGTCGCAAAAGCAGATCGCGCAGTTGCATTCCCTGGCACCGATCTCCGCTTCGCGCAAAGGCCGAGGCGGCTGGCGCCAGCGTTTGAGCCAGGCGGTGCATTTCCCATCCCGCGATGAGGTATACCGTTTCCTCGACACCACGGTGCGCCCGGCGATTGAAGAAGTGACCGCAGTGTTTGTCGAGAAGGGCCTTACGGTGGTGACCCAGCCCGACCCGTCCAACGACAGCGTCAGCCTCGAAATCGGCCATGGCGAAGAACGTCCGTTCATCTACCAGGTGCAGATGCGTGGCTATTTCACACCGTCGTTCGCCTTGGGCGGCATTGGCAAGAAAGAGATCAACAACCGCCGCTACTATCGGGCCGAAGTGCACTTGAGTGAGGGCAGCCAGGACTATGACCTGGTGGGCTACACCAAGGAGCAGATCATCAATGACATCCTCGACCAGTACGAGCGCCATCTGCAGTTCTTGCACATGGTGCGCTGATAGCGTTCCTCTCAAGTAGGTCTTTGCTGTAAAAGGAAGAGGCAGACTTAAGCGATTCAGCTGCTTAAAAGGCCCGGGAATATGCCTATTCCCGGGCCTTATTTGCCCTAGATCAAGAGAGGATTCGATGACGTACATTGCTGCCGAAAACCGCTATGAATCTATTCCTTATCGCCGCGTAGGCCGCAGTGGATTGGTGCTACCAGCCCTGTCCCTGGGGTTGTGGCACAACTTTGGTGACAGCACCCCGATCGACACCCAGCGCGCATTGCTGCGCACGGCGTTCGACCTGGGTATCAACCACTTCGACCTGGCCAACAACTACGGCCCGCCTTACGGCAGCGCCGAGATCAACTTCGGCCGGTTGCTGCGTGAAGACTTCAAGCACTACCGCGACGAATTGATCATTTCCAGCAAAGCCGGTTGGGACATGTGGCCCGGTCCTTACGGCCAGGGTGGCGGTTCGCGTAAATACGTATTGGCGAGCCTGGACCAGAGCCTGCAACGCCTTGGCGTCGATTATGTGGATATTTTCTACTCGCACCGTTTCGACCCCGACACGCCCCTGGAAGAGACCGCCAGCGCCCTGGCCACCGCCGTGCAGCAAGGCAAGGCGTTGTACATCGGTATCTCGTCTTACTCCGGGGTTAAAACCCGCGAAATCGCAGCGTTGCTCAACGAGTGGAAAGTGCCGTTGTTGATCCACCAGCCGGCCTACAACCTGCTCAACCGTTGGGTGGAAAAAGACCTGCTGGACACCACTGAAGAACTCGGCGCCGGGGTGATCGCCTTCACGCCGCTGGCCCAGGGTTTGTTGACCGATAAATACCTCAACGGGGTACCGGCCGATGCGCGGGTCAATCGTCCGGGTGGTGGCTCGTTGCAGGCCCAGCACCTGTCCGAAGCCAACATCGCCCATGTACGCGGCCTGAACGAAATCGCCAAGCGCCGTGGCCAGAGCCTGGCCCAGTTGGCGCTGGCGTGGACGTTACGTGATCCACGGGTAACCAGTGCGCTGATCGGCGCAAGCCGGCCGGAGCAGATTATCGAGAACGTCGGGGCGTTGAAGAACTTGAGCTTCAGTGCAGAAGAACTGGCGGAGATTGATCGGTTTGCGCAGGAAGGTGGGATCAACCTGTGGGAAAAGCCATCCACCGCTGAATAACCTTATACCACTGGGTGATCGTTCCCACGCTCTGCGTGGGAATGCTGCCCCGGACGCTCGGCGTCCGCTTTAAAGTCGTGACGCAGAGCGTCACAGGAGGCGTTCCCACGCAGAGCGTGGGAACGATCTGTCGCCAAGCGTCAGAACGGCACATCCCCAAGAATCGTCGCCCGGTGCATCACCCGCCGCTGCGGCCGGTAGTCATCCACAGCGTAATGCTGGGTGACGCGGTTATCCCAGAACGCCACATCATTTTCCTGCCAGCGCCAGCGGATGGTGAATTCCGGGCGGGTGGCGTGGGCGAACAGCAGCTTGAGAATGGCCTCGCTTTCGGCCGGTTCCAGTTCATTTATTCGGGTGGTGAAGCCGTCGCTGACGAACAGCGATTTACGTCCACTCACCGGATGCGTGCGCACGACTGGGTGCGATAGCGGCGGGTTTTTCTTGCGGGTTGCCTCCCAGCGCACCAGGTCCTCGGCGGTGTTGCCAAAGCGCTCCAGCGGGAACGACTTGGTGAAGTCGTGTGTGGCGGTGAGGCCATCGAGCAAGCGCTTTAGCGGTTCAGACAGTGCTTCATAAGCCGCAATCCCACTGGCCCACAATGTATCGCCGCCGAACGCGGGCAACAGCTTGGCGCTGAGCACTGCGCCCAGAGCAGGCGTGGGCAGGAACGTCACGTCGGTATGCCACACCGCGTTATCACGCACATCCGTGACGGCGGTGTCGAGGATCAGCACTTCGGGCTGTTCCGGCACGTTGGGGTAGATCGGGTGGATGTGCAGGTCGCCAAAGTTTGCCGCGAACCGTGCCTGTTGCGCAGGGGTGATCGGCTGGTAACGGAAGAACAGCACCGAATAGTCGAGCAACGCCTGTTCAATGGCGTCGCGCTGTTCGGGATTCAGCGGCTGGGTGATATCGACGCCGCCGATCTGGGCGCCCAGGGCGGAGCTTAATGGGGTAACGGTCAGGCTGCTCATTGTGGGTTCTTCACTCAGTGTGCCTGGCCATGCCAGGGCACTAATTTACGCTGCAGGGCGCGCAGGCCCATTTCCATGGCGAAGGCGATCAGGGCGATGACCAGGATGCCCAGCACCACCACATCAGTGACCAGAAACTGCGCCGCCGACTGCACCATGAACCCCAGGCCGCTGGTGGCGGCAATCAACTCGGCCGCCACCAAGGTCGACCAGCCCACGCCCAGGCCGATGCGCACACCGGTGAGGATATCGGGCAGGGCGCTGGGCAGGATCACATGGCGAATCAGTTGCGCGCGGGTGGCGCCCAATGACTGCGCCGCGCGCAATTTGGCCGGGTCGACGGTGCGCACCCCAGTGGCGGTGGCGATGGCAATCGGGGCGAAGATAGCGAGGTAGATCAGCAGCACCTTGGACAGCTCGCCAATGCCGCACCAGATCACGATCAACGGCAGGTAGGCCAGGGGCGGAATCGGCCGGTAGAACTCGATCAGCGGATCGAGAATGCCACGGGCGATACGGTTGGCACCGATGGCGATCCCCACCGGCACGGCGGTCAGTACTGCAAAGCCCAGGCCCAGGCCGATGCGACTGAGGCTCGCGCCCAGGTGCTGCCACAAAGTGGAATCCATGTAGCCGGTGGTTGCCAGCAGCCAGCCTTTTTGCAACACGGCGGACGGTGGCGGCAGGAACAAAGGTTCGATCAAACCGGTGGCGGTCACCGCCCACCACAGGGCCAGCAAGGCCGCCAGGGTCAGCAGGCTGATCCAGCGCGTGCTCAGGCGACGGCGCAGCGGGATCACGGGATGTGTCGCAGGCTCGGTGGCCGTGGCGGGAAGTTCGTAGCTGCTCATGCGTACACCTGCCGTTGGGAGAACACTTTGCCCAGCACATGTTCACGGGTTTCGATAAAGCGCGGGTCGGACTTGATTGCGCGGGCTGATTCGCCGGCGGCGTAACGTTGGCCGAAATCCAGCTGCAAGCGTTCGACGATCTGGCCGGGGTTGGGCGCCAGCAAGATCAAGTCGGTGGCCAGAAACACCGCTTCTTCGATGTCGTGGGTAATCAGGAATACCGGCTTGGCCGTGCGCCGCCACACTTGCAGCAGCAACTCCTGCATCTGTTCACGGGTGAAGGCATCCAGGGCGCCGAAGGGTTCGTCCATCAGCAGTACACGCGGGTCGGCCGCCAGCGCACGCGCCAGGCCGACGCGTTGCTTCTGGCCACCGGAGAGTTGCCAGATGCGGCGGTTGTCGAAACCGGCCAGGTCCACCAGCGCGAGCATTTCACGCGCCCGCACGTCGCGCTGCGCCTTGGGCACGCCGGCCAGTTCCAGGCCGAAAGCCACATTGGCCAGCACGTCCTGCCAGGGCAGCAGGGCATCGTCCTGGAACACCACGCCGCGCTCGGCGCTGGGGCCTTTGACCGGCACGCCATCGAGGGTGATACGCCCGGCAGACGGTTCGACGAAGCCGGCAATCAGGTTCAACAACGAGGTCTTGCCGCTGCCGGACGGGCCCAGGGCGACCAGCAATTGCTGGGGCCCAAGCTCCAGTGAAATATCGGACAGTACCGGTTCCGGGGCGCCTGGGTACTGTGCGCTGATGCGCTCCAGTTGTAGCAAGGCCATCGCAGTGAACTCCTGGGTCAGTTGGTAATGAACTTGGCGCTGACATAAGGGGCGTAGTCGGGCAGCACGGCCTCGACCTTGCCTTGCTCCTTGAGGAACGCAGCGGTGTCGGTGACGGCCTTGGTGGTCGGTGCGCCCAGCAGGGTGACTTGGTCGGCGGCCAACGGGTAGACGTTGCCTTGCAGCAGCAAGGGGATGTCGCTGGCCTTGGCGCCGGAGAGTTTCACCAGTTTGTCGACGTTGCCGGAATCGGCGAGCCAGGCTTGTGGGTCTTTGCGGTAGGCGGCGTAGGCATCCAGAGTGACCTTGGCGAAGGCGGTGACGATCTCTGGGTGCTTCTCGGCGAAGTCCTTGCGCACGATCCAGGCATCGAACGTCGGCGCGCCGAACTTGGCCAGCTCCCCGGAGGTGATCAGCACCTTGCCGGTTTCCTTGGCCACGCCCAGGGCTGGGTCCCAGACATAGGTGGCGTCGATATCACCGCGCTTCCAGGCGGCAATGATGGCCGGCGGGGCGAGGTTGAGAATGGTGACTTTGGCCGGGTCGATGTTCCAGTGTTTAAGGGCGGCGAGCAGGCTGTAGTGGCCGGTGGAAACGAAGGGCACGGCGATTTTTTTGCCGACCAGGTCCTGAGGGCTGTTGATCCCCGAACCGTTACGCGCCACCAGGGCTTCGGCGCCGCCGATCTGGGTGGCGACGAGGAAGGTTTGCACCGGGACTTTACGGGTTATCGCGGCGGTGAGCGGGCTGGAACCGAGGTAGCCGATCTGCACGTCGCCGGACGCGATGGCGGCGATGATGTCGGCGCCATTGTCGAATTTGCGCCAGTCGATCTTGGCGTTGGTGGCTTTTTCATAGGCGCCGTCGGCTTGGGCGACTTTGGCCGGGTCCACGGTGGTCTGATACGCAATGGTCACGTCCGCCGCCTGGGCAAACAGGCTGGCACCGGCCAGGGACAATGCGGCCAACAGGCGCAGAGGGGTCAGCAGTTTCAAAGGGAAGCTCCTCAATCAGGCGGCCGAGGGTCGGCGTGAGAGGAGACTAAATGATCTAAGAATTCGAAAATAAATAACTTTTTCGAATTAGCTTATGAGAGTAAATGGCGAAGCCTGTTTTCAGGCTGGCAGAATAATGTGGGAGCTGGCTTGCCTGCGATAGCGGTGTATCAGTCAACAGGTGGGTTGCTGACCCACCGCTATCGCAGGCAAGCCAGCTCCCACAGGGGGAGCGAGCCTTAGGTTAGTTGCTGATGGCGAGGATGCTTGCCTGGTACGAACCGACAAACACATCGAAATCGCCTACTTCGTTCTGCTCCAGCTCTGCCTGTTGCGCCAGCGACGCACGGGCCAGTTCTTCAAAGTGCGCTTGTTCCTCAGGCGCCAAAGGTTCTTTGCGGAAGTATTCGGCATGGACTTCGCTTTGATGCAGGGAGAACTGCGCAAAGCTTTCCTTGCGCTCAGCCATGGCTGCCAATACCTGAGCCGACGGCGTCAGGGATGGGTCCTTGACCTTGGCCAACTGGGCGTCCAATGCCTCGCTGTGCTCGGTGATGTCATGGCTCTGATCGAGCAGGGCGGCCAGCGGGGCAATCTTCTCCAGCAACTCGGCCGCCCACTCCTTCATGTCCACCGGCTGGCCGTCACGCTGCAATTGCAGGCCCGGACGGCGGCCTTCCTTGACCACGCTGAGGAAGTTGGAGGTGGCGTTGCCGCACTCGTTGTTGGCGAACAGTGGGCTGTCGTTCAGCGCGCAGTACAGCAGGAATGCGTCGAGGAACCGCGACTCTGGCAGGTCGATACCCATCGGCAGGAACGGGTTGATGTCCAGGCAGCGTACTTCGATGTACTGGATGCCGCGCGCCATCAACGCCTGGATCGGCCGCTCGCCGGTGTAGGTCACGCGCTTGGGACGGATGTTGGAGTAGTACTCGTTTTCGATCTGCAGGATGTTGGTATTGAGCTGCACCCACTCGCCATCCTTGTGCGTGCCGACTTCTACATAGGGCGCGTAGGGTGTTGCCACCGCTTCGCGCAGGCTGTCGGTGTAGCTGGCCAAATCGTTGTAGCACGGCGTCAGGCCGGCCTGGGCGTTGCTCTGGTACCCCAGGTCGCTCATGCGCAGGCTGGTGGCGTAGGGCAGGTACAGCGTGTCGGCGTCGAGGACTTCAAGCTGATGCGAGCGTCCGCGCAGGAAGCCGGCATCCAGGGCTGGCGAGGCACCGAACAGGTACATCAACAGCCAGCTGTAACGACGGAAATTACGGATCAGCGCGATGTAGGCCGTGGATTGATAGTCACGGTCGGTGCCGACAAACCCTTCTGTTTCCTTGAGCAACGGCCACAACGCTTCCGGCAGGGAAAAATTGTAGTGGATGCCGGCGATGCACTGCATGGTCTTGCCGTAACGCAGGGCCAGGCCCTTGCGGTACACGTACTTGAGCTGGCCGATGTTGGAGGTGCCGTAGTAGGCAATCGGAATATCTTCCTCGGCCGGCAACGGGCACGGCATCGAGGGGCTCCACAGGTATTCGCTGCCCAGCTTGGTGTAGGCAAAGCGATGGATCTTGTCCAGGCTGCTCAGAGTATCGGCCGGGTTCGGCAGGGCAGGGGTGATGAACTCCAGCAGCGATTCCGAGTAGTCGGTGGTGATCTGTTCATTGGTCAGCGCGGCGCCCAGGGCTTCGGGGTGCGGCGTTTGCGCCAGTCGACCTTCGTTGGTGACGCGCAGGCATTCGCGCTCGATGCCGTGCAAGCATTGCTCTAGCAGGGAGAGGTGTTCGCGCTTGCCGAGCAGGGCCAGGCGGCGGTTGAGAAGTTCGCTCAAGTTGGATTCCTTCACGCGTCAGTCGCCCCAATATGGGGGTGGGCAGGACGGTCTACAAGGGTGAAGTTGAAACTGGCGTGATCGCCTGGTTTTGAGTCGATTTGACCCGCTCTGAATCTGCCGACTTCACTCCATGAATTGGGCTACAGCGCAGCGAGAAAATTCCGACGCTGTTATCGCAGCGCCGAAATTAACTCAAATCGGGGGTGGGGAGCTATAGGACAGCGAACGTGCCCTGTGCTTTTGCGACAAGTCTTTCGCTCTGATACACGTCGGCCTCGACCACCAGGGTGCGGCGACCGGCGTGGATCACCCGGCTGGTGCACAGCACCTCACCGTCTTCCACAGCGCGAATATAGTTGATCTTGCATTCGATGGTGGCGCTCTGCTGGTCGAAACCATGGGCGCTGGAACAGGCCAGGCCCATGGTTATATCCACCAGGCTGAAAATCGCCCCGCCATGGAGCTTGCCCGCGCGGTTGCGCAGGTGCGGCTCCAGGGTCAGGGCCACCTCGGCAACGCCCTCTTCCAGGCGTTGCAGGCGGCAGCCGATCAGTTCGCTGAATGCGCTCTGGGTCAAACCGGCCGGAATTTCCATCAGCGCTTCTTCAACTGTTTAGCGTTGGCAAACAGCGACGCCATGGCGTTGTTGCTTGGCGCGGCGGTGGTGGTTTCCTTGCGCGGGGCGTTGTTCTGCGACTGGCGCGGCGCCGAACCGGGGCGAGCGCCACGGGCACCATCGATTTTCTCGCCGGGGGTATCGCTCATGCGCATCGACAGGCCGACGCGTTTGCGTGGGATGTCGACTTCCATGACCTTGACCTTGACCACGTCACCGGCTTTCACCGCTTCACGTGGGTCCTTGATGAACTTCTCCGAAAGCGCGGAGATATGCACCAAACCGTCCTGATGCACGCCGATGTCCACGAACGCGCCGAAGTTGGTCACGTTGGTCACCACGCCTTCTAGGATCATGCCCGGTTGCAGGTCCTTGAGGTCTTCGACACCGTCCTGGAACTCGGCGGTCTTGAACTCCGGGCGCGGGTCGCGACCCGGTTTCTCCAGTTCTTGCAGGATATCGGTGATGGTCGGCACACCGAAGGTTTCGTCGGTGTACTTCTTCGGGTCCAGGCGCTTGAGGAACGCGGCATCACCAATCAACGAACGGATATCGCGGTCGGTTTCGGCGGCAATGCGTTGCACCAGCGGGTAGGCCTCCGGGTGAACTGCCGAGGCGTCCAGGGGGTTATCGCCGTTCATGACGCGCAGGAAGCCGGCCGCTTGTTCAAAGGTTTTTTCACCCAGGCGTGCGACTTTTTTCAGCGCAGCACGGGTTTTGAACGCGCCATTTTCGTCGCGATGGCTGACGATGTTCTGCGCCAGGGTCGCGTTAAGGCCCGAGATTCGCGCCAGCAGTGCCACCGAAGCGGTGTTCACGTCTACGCCCACGGCGTTTACGCAGTCTTCCACCACCGCATCCAGGCCGCGTGCCAGCTTCAGTTGCGACACGTCGTGCTGGTACTGGCCGACGCCGATGGATTTAGGGTCGATCTTCACCAGTTCGGCCAGCGGGTCTTGCAGGCGACGAGCGATGGACACTGCGCCACGGATCGACACGTCGAGGTCCGGGAATTCCTTGGAGGCCAGCTCCGACGCCGAGTACACCGAAGCGCCTGCTTCGGAGACCATGACCTTGGTCATCTTCATGGCTGGGTATTTTTTGATCAGCTCGGCGGCCAGCTTGTCGGTTTCGCGGCTGGCGGTGCCGTTGCCGATGGCGATCAGGTCCACCGCGTGCTTGGCGCACAAGGCGGCCAGGATCGCCAGGGTCTGGTCCCACTTGTTGTGCGGTACGTGTGGGTACACGGTAGCGTGGTCCAGCAACTTGCCGGTGGCGTCGACCACCGCGACCTTGCAACCGGTGCGCAGGCCCGGGTCGAGGCCCAGGGTGGCACGCGGGCCAGCCGGTGCGGCCAACAGCAGGTCGTGCAGGTTATGGGCGAACACGTTGATCGCTTCGGTTTCGGCGCCGTCGCGCAATTCGCCCAGCAGGTCGGTTTCCAGGTGGGTGTAGAGCTTGACCTTCCAGGTCCAGCGCACCACTTCGCCCAGCCACTTGTCTGCGGGGCGGTTCTGGTTCTGGATGCCGAATTGTTGACCGATCATGCCTTCGCACGGGTGCATGGTGCCCGGCAGCTCGTCACCGACTTTCAGCGCGGAGCTGAGAATGCCTTCGTTACGGCCGCGGAAAATCGCCAGGGCGCGGTGGGACGGCATGCTTTTGAGCGGCTCGTCGTGTTCGAAGTAGTCGCGGAACTTGGCGCCTTCTTCCTCTTTGCCGGCGATGACGCGGGCGCTGAGGATGGCTTCCTGCTTGAGGTAGGTACGCAGTTTTTCCAGGAGGCTGGCGTTTTCGGCGAAGCGCTCCATCAGGATGTACTTGGCGCCTTCGAGGGCGGCCTTGACGTCGGCGACGCCTTTTTCCGCGTCGATGAAGCGCGCGGCTTCGGTTTCCGGGGTCAACGATGGGTCGTTGAACAAGCCATCGGCCAAATCACCCAGGCCGGCTTCCAGGGCGATCTGGCCCTTTGTACGACGTTTCTGTTTGTACGGCAGGTAAAGGTCTTCGAGGCGGGTCTTGGTGTCCGCGAGTTTGATGTCGCGTTCCAGTTGCGGGGTCAACTTGCCCTGTTCCTCGATGCTGGCGAGGATGCTGATACGCCGTTCGTCGAGTTCTCGCAGGTAGCGCAGGCGCTCTTCCAGGTGCCGCAGTTGGGTGTCGTCGAGGCTGCCGGTTACTTCTTTTCGGTAACGGGCGATGAAGGGCACCGTGGAGCCTTCATCCAGTAGAGCGACGGCCGCTTCGACCTGTTGTGGGCGTACGCCGAGTTCCTCGGCGATGCGGCTGTTGATGCTGTCCATAAAACCACCTGAAATTCTTAAAATCAGCGCGCCGGCCCGTAAAAACAAGGCTCGGCGAGGCTGGTTGAGCGGCCCGACTGGCGCCGCTGCCTGGGTCAAGAGGCTGGCTATTGACCCTCGAAATCGAAAAAGTCACGACAAGCGGGTAAAAAAAGCCCGGCAGCAAACGGTAACGATCTGACGTTGCCCTGCACGGAGGCGCCGCATTATAACCAGCGTTCCGCCCTTGGGGGCTACTGCGCCGCAGCTTGTAGGGCGCGGGTTCGCTGGCAGTAGATGAAAAATCTGCTAACAATGCACACGGTGCGTATAACGGCAGCTACGCCATAATGCGCGCCGAGATAAGAGGAGCATCCAATGAGCAGCACCGCACAAACTGCTGAAGGCGAAAAAATTCTCATCGTTGATGACGATCCGGGGCTGAGCAGCCTGCTGGAGCGTTTTTTCAACTCCAAGGGCTATCGTGCCCGCGCGGTGCCGAACACCGAACAGATGGATCGTCTGTTAGGGCGTGAAGTTTTCAACCTGGTCGTACTCGACCTGATGTTGCCCGGTGAAGACGGCCTCACCGCCTGCAAGCGCCTGCGCGGTGCGAACAATCAGATCCCGATCATCATGCTCACCGCCAAGGGCGATGAACTGAGCCGCATCAAGGGGCTGGAGCTGGGCGCTGATGACTATCTGGCCAAGCCGTTCAACCCCGATGAGCTGATGGCGCGGGTCAAGGCCGTGTTGCGTCGCCAGGCACCGGCGGTACCGGGTGCACCGGGCAGCGAAGACGAAAGCGTCACCTTTGGCGATTACGAATTGTCGCTGGCCACCCGTGAGCTCAAGCGCGGTGAAGAAGTGCACATGCTCACCACCGGCGAATTCGCAGTGCTCAAGGCCCTGGTGATGAACGCTCGCCAGCCGCTGACCCGTGACAAGCTGATGAACCTGGCCCGTGGCCGGGAATGGGACGCCCTCGAGCGCTCCATCGACGTGCAGATTTCCCGATTGCGCCGGATGATCGAGCCAGACCCGTCCAAGCCGCGGTATATCCAGACGGTGTGGGGTGTGGGTTATGTGTTTGTGCCGGATGGCACCGCAACCAAGTGACCGATGATTTGCAGGGGCGGGTATCCTGGCGTTTGACTCCATGAGGGGCGACGGGATGCCCGGCGTCTGCAATTCTGCGAGCGCCGCTCGTTCCTGCAAGGTGTGCAGCTTTCATCTATGAAAACCCCGCTGTGGTTCCCACAAAGTTTCTTCTCCCGCACCCTCTGGCTGGTGCTTATTGTCGTTCTGTTTTCCAAGGCGCTCACGCTGGTTTATCTGTTGATGAACGAAGACGTGCTGGTGGACCGGCAGTACAGCCATGGTGTCGCCCTGACGTTGCGTGGCTATTGGGCGGTAGACCCTGAGAACCGCGAAAAAGTAGCCAAGGCGTCGACGCTGACGCGGGTTGACGGCGCTGGTGTGCCTGAAGGCGAGCAGCATTGGCCTTACAGCGAGATCTACCAGCGCCAGATGCAGGCCGAGTTGGGTGCCGACACCGAGGTGCGGCTGCGTATGCATGTTTCGCCTGCGCTGTGGGTGCGAGCGCCAAGCCTGGGGGATGCCTGGATCAAGGTTCCGCTTTATCCGCACCCGCTGAGGGGGCAAAAAATCTGGAACGTGTTGGGCTGGTTCCTGGCCATTGGCTTGCTTTCAACGGCGTCCGCGTGGATTTTCGTCCGCCAGCTCAACCAACCCCTCAAGCGCCTGGTGTTTGCCGCTCGCCAACTGGGCCAGGGGCGCAGTGTGCGCTTGCCGGTCAGCGACACGCCCAGTGAGATGACCGAGGTGTACGGCGCCTTCAACCAGATGGCAGAAGATGTCGAACAGGCCGGGCGCGAACGCGAGTTGATGCTGGCGGGGGTGTCCCATGACTTGCGCACGCCACTGACGCGATTACGGTTGTCCCTGGAGTTGATGGGGGACCATACCGACCTCACCGATGACATGGTGCGCGACATCGAGGACATGGACGCTATTCTGGACCAGTTCCTGGCGTTCATCCGTGACGGGCGGGATGAAGTGGTCGAGGAGGTCGACCTCACCGACCTCGTGCGTGAGGTGGTTGCGCCCTATAACCAGAATGGTGAGCAGGTGCGCACGCGCCTGGAGCCGATCCAGCCGTTCGCATTACGCCGGGTGTCGATGAAGCGCCTGCTGAACAACTTGATTGGCAACGCCTTGCACCATGCCGGTTCCGATGTGGAAGTGGCGGCGTACGTTTCTGGCGACAGTGCCGCGCCTTACGTGGTGCTGAGCGTGATGGACCGTGGCACAGGAATCGACCCGGCTGAGCTGGAGGGTATCTTCAACCCCTTCACCCGTGGTGACCGCGCCCGAGGAGGCAAGGGCACCGGGTTGGGGTTGGCGATTGTGCGGCGGATTGCGTCGATGCATGGCGGCAATGTCGAGTTGCGCAACCGTGAAGGCGGCGGGTTGGAAGCGCGGGTGCGGCTGCCGCTGGGGTTGATGCTGCCTCGAGACGCTGTCTAACAAGCAATATGAATGCAAATGTGGGAGCTGGCTTGCCTGCGATAGCGGTAGTTCATTCAACGACGATGTTGAATGTACCGGCGTCATCGTAGGCAAGCCAGCTCCCACAGTGGTTTGCGGCGTGTGGCAGGTGTGGGTATTCAGCCCTTTCCCTTGGTCCGAGTCATATTCGGCCCGCCATTCTTTTCCAGATGCTGAATGATGATCCCCGCCACATCCTTACCGGTGGTGGTTTCGATCCCTTCCAGGCCAGGCGATGAGTTTACTTCCATCACCAGGGGGCCATGGTTGGAGCGCAGGATGTCCACACCCGCCACGCTCAGCCCCATCACCTTGGCCGCCCGTAGCGCGGTCATGCGCTCTTCCGGGGTGATCTTGATCAGGCTGGCGCTGCCGCCACGGTGCAGGTTGGAGCGGAACTCACCGGGCTTGGCCTGGCGCTTCATGGCTGCGATCACCTTGTCGCCCACCACGAAGCAGCGAATGTCCGCGCCGCCCGCTTCCTTGATGTACTCCTGCACCATGATGTTCTGCTTGAGGCCCATGAACGCCTCAATCACCGACTCCGCCGCCGTTGCTGTTTCACACAGCACCACCCCGATGCCCTGGGTGCCTTCCAGTACCTTGATCACCAGCGGTGCGCCATTGACCATCTCGATCAGGTCGGGAATGTCGTCCGGAGAGTGGGCAAAACCGGTGACCGGCAAACCGATACCCCGGCGCGACAGCAGTTGCAGGGAGCGCAGCTTGTCCCGCGAGCGCGCAATGGCCACGGATTCATTCAGCGGAAACACCCCCATCATTTCAAACTGGCGCAATACCGCGCAGCCATAGAACGTCACCGAAGCGCCGATACGCGGGATTACCGCATCAAAGCCTTCCAGGGGTTTGCCCCGGTAGTGGATCTGCGGCTTGTGGCTGGCAATGTTCATGTAGGCACGCAACGTGTCGATCACCACCATTTCATGGCCACGTTCAGTGCCGGCCTCGACCAGGCGACGGGTGGAATACAGACGCGGGTTTCGCGACAGCACAGCAATCTTCATGCAGCACCTGGGGCAGAAATAGTGGAGACCGGGAACACCGGCTTGTCTTGAACGTACTTGAGGCCTGGATTGACCACCAACTGGCCGTCAATCAGCGCCTTGGAGCCCAGCAGCAGGCGGTAACGCATGGCTTTGCGACAGGCGAGGGTGAACTCCACCCGCCATACCCGATCACCCAGGGCCAGGGTAGTGCTGATCACGTAGCGCACCTGTGCATGGCCGTTGGAGCTCTTGATGGTTTTCATCGTCACCAGGGGCGCTTCACAGCGGCGGTGACGTAGTTGCACCACGCTGCCCAGGTGCGCGGTAAAACGCACCCACTTTTCACCGTCGCGCTCAAAGGGCTCGATATCGGTGGCGTGCAGGCTTGAGGTACTGGCACCGGTGTCGATCTTCGCCCGCAGGCCCGCCACTCCCAAGTCGGGAAGTGCCACCCACTCACGCAGACCCACAACGGTCAAATGGTCAAATGTCTTCAATATGGTTAACCGGTCAATTCGCCCAGGCTTGAGGAGATACCTCAGCCAACGCTTTGAATGCAGGCTTGGCGAACCAGAAGCCCTGCATCAGAAATATTCCGCAGTCGGACAGGAAGTCGCGCTCGCCGGCACTTTCGATGCCCTCGGCGATGACAGTAACCCCCAACTGCTCACAGATTGTGACAATCCCCCGGACGATCACCTGACGGACACGATCCTGGTCGACATCGCGAATCAGCGCCATGTCGAGCTTGATCAAGTCAGGTTGGAAATCGGCCAGCAGGTTCAGCCCCGAATAGCCCGCGCCGAAATCGTCGATGGCGGTCTTGAAGCCGAATTCGCGGTATTCACGCAGAATATTCGTCAAATGGCGATAGTTATCTACGTGCTCGCTTTCCAGGGTCTCGAAAATCAGCCGGTCCAGCGGGAAATTGTGCGCCCGGGCGGCCTCCAGAGTGCTGCGGATACACAGTTCCGGACGATATACAGCATTGGGCATGAAGTTGATGGAAAGGTGAGTCTGCATGCCCAGGGCTGCGGCACCGGCGATGGCCTTGGTCCGGCAGCGCTGGTCGAAGCGGTAGCGATTGGTTTCGTTGACCTGAGCCAGCACCGACAGCGCGCCTTCTCCCTGGGGACCGCGCACCAAGGCTTCGTTGGCGAAGATCGAATGGTCACGCAGGTCTACGATAGGCTGGTAGGCGAACGCGAAATCGAACCCCAGAGGCTCGCTTTGCTGGCAACCCACGCACCGCTGGTTGGGCGAGGTGAGTGAGAGGGGAAAGTCGGTCACGGCGTATCCTCGCGAAAACAGGGTGCTACCTGGCGTATCTTAGGTGAGCCTTGGGGTTTATGCGTCGAAGGGTTTCAACGGTAAAGTTGCGACATTTTTCAGAGCGAGGAATTCAAGTGGCTCAAAAGCAGGAAGAGGAAGAGAAGGTCCGGCTGGACAAGTGGTTGTGGGCAGCGCGGTTCTACAAGACCCGCGCTCTGGCCAAGGCCGCTATCGAGAGCGGCAAGGTGCATCATCGCGGCGAGCGCTGCAAGCCGGGAAAGGAGCCGCGCGTCGGCGACGAGTTTCAGATTCGTACAGGCTTTGATGAAAAAACCATCGTAGTACAGGCGCTTTCCATCGTCCGCCGGGGCGCGCCTGAAGCGCAGGCACTGTATGCCGAGACCGAAGCCAGCATCGCCAAGCGCGAAAACGCTGCGGCCATGCGCAAGGCAGGGGCTTCAGGCCTGACCACTGACGGCAAGCCGAGCAAGAAGCAGCGCCGCGATCTGTTCAAGTTTCGCGGCAGCGGCAATGACGATTGATTGCACGAGTCGCCCATGCAAACTCGATCAAATGTGGAAGCGGGCTTGCCCGCGAATACGGTGGGTCAGGCACAGATGCATTGATTGACACCCCGCGTTCGCGAGCAAGCCCGCTCCCACTTTTAGCCCTGGGGGGTTACGGAGTTGTGCGCATGACACTCAACCGCCCAATAACGGGCAACTTGCTCAGTAGCCCGAAAAGCGGCGCCGTCATTCGCAACAAAGCGCCCGACACCTTCGCCGCAAACGGCGTGTAATACCCCCACCCCAGCGCCAACAGCGCCAGCAGTACGCCACCGATATAATCGTCCTGGCCCCAGTGCGCGCCGGCTACCAGCCGCGGCATCATGAACAGCAGCGCCAGGCCCCAGATCACCAGCACCTGGCCGATGCGCCGGGCGAACACGCTCATGAACATCGCCCAGATCAATAGCACCGAAGCATGGTCGCCGGGGAAGCTCTGGCTCGAGCGGTCCTTCAATTCCCAGGTTTTCTCCAGCCCTGGGAAAAAGTCGCTCATTTGAATCGCGCCGCTGATGACCATCGACGGGCTACTGTGCTGCCAGCCCATGTGCGCCGCGAGTTTGGAGAACAGCATGCGGATAAAAAGCAATAGCAGCAGAATGCCGAGGAAGCCAAAAAACGCCTGGCGCACCTGTACGGCCTTGAACACCCAGTCGCCGCGGATCAACAGCGCCAGCAAAATCACGCCGACCACTGCATCAAACGGCCGCAGGCTGGCCACGGCCCACACATGTAGCCAGGTCGAGTTCGTGGCCAATGGGCCATTGAGCAGATGAAACAGCCACTCGTCGAAAATCACACAGAGCATCTGGCCCGTGGGCCACAGCCAAAAACACAGCAGTCCGATAGCGAGTAGATTGCAAAGAGCCCATCGCCGGAGGTTCCAGTTGGCTTGGAACAAACCCGGATTGTTCATAAACTGTCCCTCATCGCTCTATTCAGCTCCTTGAATTCAGGAGAAGTCGCACCAAGATGGTGCTAAAGCGTTTAATTTTATAAACCTTGTAATCATTTTGTCATCACTTCAGATACCCAGACCTATGACTGATCTACCGGATACCGACTTCACCCAACGCTTCATCTTCGATGAAAGCGATGCCCGCGGCGAGATGGTTTCGTTGGAGCTCAGCTATGCCGAAGTCCTTGCCAAACACGCCTATCCGGAGCCGGTCGCGCAATTGCTCGGCGAGTTGATGGCCGCCGCGGCGCTGCTGGTGGGCACCATGAAGTTCGACGGTTTGCTGATCTTGCAGGCTCGTTCCGAAGGGCCAGTGCCCATGTTGATGATCGAGTGCTCGAGCGAGCGCGAGATCCGTGGCCTGGCCCGTTACGAGGCTGACCAGATTGCCGCAGATGCCACCTTGGCCGACCTGATGCCCAACGGCGTCCTGGCACTGACTGTCGACCCGACTGAAGGCCAGCGGTACCAGGGTATTGTCGACCTCGACGGCCAGACCCTGTCGGAATGCTTCACCAACTACTTCGTTATGTCCCAGCAAGTGGGCACCAAGTTCTGGCTTAACGCCGACGGCAAGCGCGCCCGTGGTTTGCTGGTGCAACAACTGCCGGCCGATCGCATCAAGGATGAGGATGATCGTGCCGAAAGCTGGCGGCATATCATCGCCTTGGCCGACACCTTGAAGGCCGAAGAACTGCTGGGCCTGGACAACGAAACCATCCTGCACCGCCTCTACCACGAAGAGGCCGTGCGCCTGTTCGACGCACAGGGCCTGCATTTTCACTGCAGTTGCTCGCGCGAGCGTTCCGGTAACGCGCTGGTCAGCCTGGGCCTGGAAGATGCGCAAAATCTGGTGGTGGAACATGGCGGCCATATCGAGATCGACTGCCAGTTCTGCAACCAGCGCTACCTGTTCGACGCGGCTGATGTAGCGCAATTGTTCGCCGGCGCAGGCAGCGACACCCCTTCCGACACCCGCCACTAAAACGTTTAAGCACAGGTAAATCACCTGACAAACGCCGGATTAGAGGTGTTCTGACGGGAGGGCCCTACTCTTTTTGGGCTTTTCTGGCATAATCCGGCCCACTTTTTTCGCGGTAGTAGTGCGCAACTTTCTACTACAAAACGTTTGGAGCACTCGGCCATAGGCCGACGGGGAACCTCATGACGCAAGCCAATAACGCCGTATACACCGATCTGAGTGTTGACGATCTGGTCAAAGAAGCCCTGCAGCGCGGTGAAGGCGTGCTTGCCGATACTGGCGCGCTGGTCGTAGAAACCGGTCACCGCACCGGTCGTTCGCCGGTTGACCGTTTCATCGTTGAAGAGCCTTCCACCCAGGACGCCATCGCCTGGGGCCCGATCAACCGCAAGTTCCCGGCCGACAAGTTCGATGCCCTGTGGGCTCGCGTCGAGGCGTTCAATAACGCGCAAGAGCATTTCGTTTCCCATGTTCACGTAGGGGCTGCAGAAGACCACTACCTGGCCGTGAAAATGACCACCCAGACTGCCTGGCAGAACCTGTTCGGTCGTTGCCTGTTCATCAACCCGGCCCAGTACAACCCGGCCGGTCGTGAAGAGTGGCAAGTGCTCAACGTGGCCAACTTCGAGTGCGTGCCAGAGCGTGACGGCACCAACTCCGACGGTTGCGTGATCCTCAACTTCGCACAGAAAAAAGTACTGATTGCCGGCATGCGTTACGCCGGTGAAATGAAAAAAGCCATGTTCTCGGTGCAGAACTTCCTGCTGCCGGCTGCCGACGTGCTGCCGATGCACTGCGCCGCCAACATTGGCGAAGCAGGCGATGTGACCCTGTTCTTCGGCCTGTCCGGCACTGGCAAGACCACCCTGTCCGCCGACGAAAGCCGTTACCTGATCGGTGACGACGAGCACGGCTGGGGCGAAGGCGTGGTGTTCAATATCGAAGGCGGTTGCTATGCCAAGTGCATCGACCTGTCCGAGAAGAACGAGCCGGTTATCTGGAAAGCTATCAAGCACGGCGCTGTGCTGGAAAACGTCGTGATCGACGAGGCCAAGCACGCCGACTACGCCGACGTCAGCCTGACCCAGAACAGCCGTGCCGCCTACCCGCTGGAGCACGTTGCCAAGCGTTCCGAGAAGAACCTGGGCGGCGAGCCAAACGCGGTGATCTTCCTGACCTGCGACCTGACCGGCGTACTGCCGCCTGTGTCGATCCTCAGCGAAGAACAAGCGGCCTACCACTTCCTGTCCGGCTACACCGCTCTGGTGGGCTCG
Organism: Pseudomonas sp. MF6767; assembly: GCF_016405475.1. NCBI lineage: Bacteria > Pseudomonadati > Pseudomonadota > Gammaproteobacteria > Pseudomonadales > Pseudomonadaceae > Pseudomonas > Pseudomonas sp. MF6767. The sequence continues at coordinate 65,874 of NZ_JAEKCY010000004.1, forward strand.
ACCGAAATGGGTTCGGGCAGCGGCATCAAGTCGACCTTCTCCACCTGCTTCGGCGCGCCGTTCTTCCCACGCCCGGCTGGCGAATACGCAGAGCTTCTGATCAAGCGTATCCGTGGTTTCGGCTCCAAGGTCTACCTGGTCAACACCGGCTGGACCGGCGGCGGCTACGGCGTCGGCAAACGCTTCAACATCCCGACCACTCGCGGCGTGATTGCAGCGATCCAGAGCGGTGCGTTGATCGGTGCGCAAACCGAACACCTGGACACCATCAACCTCGACGTGCCATTGGCCGTACCGGGCGTTGAAACCGGCCTGTTGAACCCACGCAACACCTGGGCTGACAAGGCTGCCTACGACGAAGCAGCGAAAGCGCTGGCTGGCCTGTTCATCGAAAACTTCAAGAAGTTTGAAGTCAGCGATGCGATCAAGGCGGCGGGTCCTAAGTTGTAAGATTCGCCGTTGTAAAAAAGCCGCCTCTTAGGCGGCTTTTTTATGGGCGATTAGTCGGCGATGTGCAGTACCACTGCACCGACCAGCACCAGTACAACGCCTGCGACCTGCACCGCTGACAAACGCTCCTTGAAAAATACAAACCCCAGGATCGCCGCGATCCCTCCAGAGAGCGTACTGATCACCGTCACCACCGACACCGAGCCGGCCATCGCGCCCCACGAAAATGCCGAGAACCCGCCGAGGTTCATCAAGCTCGCACCGGTCAACGTCGCGCAATTTTTCAGCGGCGGGATCTTCAAGCCATCCTTGATCTTCAGCACCATCACCACCAGCACGCACAAGCCCACCAGGTAACCCAGCCACAACATGGTGATTGGCCCCAGCGCTGGCAGTGTGTAGCGACCTTGCAGCCAGAAACTGGTGCCGTACAGGGTTGCGGCGGACATGGCGTAGGCAATGGACAGGCGCGGGTTGTTGTGAGGCGTACCGTTGTCCTTGTGAATGCTGGACAGCACAACGCCGATCACGCACAGGGCGATGCAGCCCAGTTGTATCAGGCTGATGTGTTCACCGCTGGCCCAGGACAGCAAGGTGGTCACGACCCCATAGGACGTCACCAATGGCGCGACGATGGCCGCTTTGCCCAAGGCAAAGGCTTTGGACAGCGCAAGGGCGCCGGACACCGTCAGCAGAGCGGCGGCGACGCCCAGGAGCCAAACGCTTAACGGTGCATCAAGGGATTTGAAAAGGAAGGCTGGGAAAATGACCAGCAGGAGGGTCATGATCAAAAAACCGAGGGCTTGGCCGAAATACACCGCGCGTTTTACGCCAACGGCTCGGGCGTTGAGGCCCACCAGAAAGTCCGTGCCGCCCCAGAGCAGGGCGGCCAGCAGGCCCATTGTTACGTCCATGTAAGGTCCTTGTTATTTATACGGCTCGCCAGATTAGCGCAGATCCAGTGTGGGAGCAGGCTTGCCCTAATACTGTAGGAGCGAGCTTGCTCGCGAAAAACGTCAACGATAACGCGTGCTTGCTGAATGAACGCGGCGCCTGTGAGTTTTTCGCGAGCAAGCTCGCTCCTACAAAAAATCCTTCATTGGATTCAGCTCAGGTTTTCCAGCGTCTGCGTGTCCCAGCGGTGGGTCTTGATCGCCAGGTAGAGCATGCCGATGGTCAGCGGAATCTTGTCACCACGGCCTTTGGCGCGACGCTTCAGGAACACGTCGAACACCGGCGGCTGGAAGTAACGATAAGCGTCGTAGTCGCTCAGGTCGACACCAAAATCCTGCTCCAGCGCCTCCATGAATTGCTTGGCCTCAGCACCATCGCACCCGAGGTCGAAGTTCAGTGAGGTGTGCAAGCCAATGGTCTTGTGTGTTGGCAAGCCGATTTCTTCATGCAGCAATTGCACAAGTTGCTGCATGGCAGGGTCTTCTGGGAAGTTGGGGGCCAGGTTCATGGTGGGGGCACGCAGGAGTGGGTGAGGGGGCCTGTCACGTTGCAGGCGGTATTTGTTTCGCGTGATGAAGAGAACCAAGCCTATCAAGAACAAGGCCAGGGGAAGAAGTTGAATGTTCAGGACAATGGCGATGTAGGGTAGCCAGAACAACAGAAGCAGTCCCGTTACGATGAAGGTAACGGCGAAACGCGTTCTTAACGTGCCGTCAGTGATTTTGTAATACAGCAGCAGATGGAGAGCGAACAATAGCGCTGTTTGTAGGTAAAGCCATTGACTAAAGTTCATCTGGAGTGCACATGCATTGAGACACTTGAGCGCTGCGGGCCTATGCCACCGCTGACCTGAGCATCCAGGCCGATGACGATGTCTGCGCTGTGAAAGTTGCGGATCCTGCGAGAAATCAAATCGCTGATAGCGTTCTCGACTATCGATTCTGCTTTGCTGGATATGATCCCGACAGGGGCTGCAACTGCGCCAGAAATGATTTCTTTTATGAGGTTGTTCCGATTGTTCAAGCTATCTGCGTGCTTCCTGGTCAGTGGCTTTGAGACGGCCACTGTCATGACGCAGGGTAGATCTCGGGCGAGCATCCTTTCGTACAACTTCTGAAGCCGCAAGCGGACCTCTATCGCTGAAGCTTTTGCTTCCAGCAAGCAAAGTGTGGCTAGCTCTTGTCGATTGCTTGGCATCACGGTGAGTCGAATTACCGTGAAAGTGATGCCATAGTGGCCGATATATTGAGTCCTTTCGATGTTCACGGTTTTTTCCGAGACAGTTGATAGGAGGTTATGTTCAGTCGGCTACGCGTAACTGGTATAGAGGGTTGAACGGGTATTTGAAGCAGTTTGGGAAACGGATGGCGTGACGTTTGGCAGTATCTTACAAAAGCCTCCGGCATTTATGGCTTGCAACGATGTGATGGGTAAAGCTGATCAGTTGTAGGAGCGAGCTTGCTCGCGAAAAACTCAAGGGCGCCGCGTTTTTTCTGATTTACCGCGTCATCGTTGGCGATTTTCACGAGCAAGCTCGCTCCTACACAGGTGTTGCTTAGACTTGCGCTTGTTCAGGTTGCAGCTGAACGTGTTGCGCGGCTTCCAACAAATCACAGCCGTCCTGAACGAGCAGGTACAGCGCATTAATGATGTGGGAAATGTCTTTGAGGTCAGCGTGTTCGAAGGTCAGGCAAGAGAAAGTTTCCAATCAGTCGCTGGCGGCGCGGATACGCTGGTGGGCGGCGGATTGGATGTCTTTGGCTGATGCTTGAGTGTCGATGAGAAGCGGGTGACAGGCGATCAAGGTCGTAGGGCGGCGGAAAGAGTGGAAGGTTGCCTACGGCGATTTCGGATAATTCCCGCTCGGCCTGGTGCAGGCGTGCCTCATCGAGCAAATGGAGGCGGTTGCGCAGAGTGCTGCTACCGGGGTAGCAGTATGGGGCCTGGCCCACCCCGTATTTGTCGAGCATCAGCTAGAGGTGTTGCGGTACTTGGCAAGGACGGCTTCGCGTGTCGGCAGGGGTTTGTCGACGTCGGTCGGTTGGGTATCGAACCCTTCCAGGCGCAGACTGGCCAAGTAATTGGAACGCCGGATCTTGTGATAGTGATCCTGTTTTTGCTCAAACGTCAGTTCGCTCATCGCTGCGTCCTCTTGGAAAGCAAGGCTTGATTGTAGCGCAATGCGTAGCTCGGTAGGCGGGATAAAACGCCCGTCACAACTTGTATAAAAAATCTGCCAGCGAGCTCATTTCAGCGTATGTTTCACCGCAAAATCTTGCAGGGCGATTCCGCCCACTACTTAAAGGGAGTTAAGCATGGGTTTGCTTCGTGTCGCCTCGGCGATATCTTTGTGTGCGGTGGCGTTTTCTGCCCAGGCCGAGCAGTTGCCGATTGAAGTGCTCAGCGCGGTGGTCAAGGACCAGAAAATCGCCGATGCCGAAGTGCTGCTGCAACGTAATGGCGCGCAGAACGTGGTGGGCCGTACCAACGCGCAAGGCCAGGTAACGCTGACCAGTGAAGCGGCTGACGATGCCAGCAACCTGCTGATCATCAAGAAGCCTGGCTATTCCAACCTGGTGGTGAAGTGCCCGTGCAAAGGCATGACCTATGCCATCAGCCCGGTGATGGAAAATCTCGACGGCCTGCGTGTGGTGTTGACCTGGGGCAAGGCTCCGCGCGACCTCGACTCCCATATGATCTTCCCTGGCAATAACATCTTCTTCAACAATAAAAAGGGCACCGACGCCGAACTGGACGTGGATGACACCGATAGCTTTGGCCCGGAGACCATCACCCTGCAGAAAAAGCATTACGGCGAAAGCTACGTCTATGCCGTGCACGACTATTCCAACAGCGGCTCTCCCACTTCCAGCGAATTGTCCAACAGTGAGGCCAAGGTGTTCGTGTACATGGGGCAATCCCTGGTGCGCACTTACTATGTGCCGCAGAACCGCACGGGCAACCTGTGGACCGTGTTCCGCATGACCGGCAGTGGCGACTTCCAGGACATCAACACCTTCACCGGCGTGAGAGTTGGCGCCGAAGATGTACTCAACGAGGTCAAGCCTTTGCTGGACGACAGCGTGGCCGTCACCGCCGTGACAGTGAGCTCGTCGGTACAGGCCGATGCGAAGAAGCTGAACCTCAAGGGCGAAGCGGCCTACCAGGCCGGTAACCTGGACCAGGCCATCGACTTCTTCCGTCAAGCCATCGAGCTGGATAACAGCTTCGGCAAGGCTTACGGCAACCTTGGCCTGGCGTATCAGAAAGCCGGCAATACCGCGGAGTCGATCTGGGCCAACCGCAAGGCTATCGCCCTGGCCACCGGTACCAATGCCGCGACTGTGCGTGCCGGTGCCTACTACAACATTGCACGCATCTATGAAGCGGCCGGGCAGTTCCCGGATGCGCTGCGTCATTACCAGTTGGCCAAGGAGCAAAAGGCCAACCCGGTGTATGACACGGCGATCGAGCGGGTGCAAAACCGCTGATTCAGCAGTAGCACGGTTTTGAAATGTGGGAGAGGGCTAGCCAGCTCCCACATTTGTATCTGCTGCGTCTTGTTACTTTCTCGGAAAAGTCCCACTTCGGCCCTGAGCCATCCTTCCCTCTGTGTATCATCCTGTCTCTTTTTTCCTCGCGACCTTTCTCGATTCGCTGAGAATCCCGGGCTATGTTTTTGAGCCAACTCAGCGGTCAATGGAGTGACAGCCTTATGCACGACACCCTCCAGCAGGTCTTTGGTTACCCACACTTTCGCTTGGGCCAGGAAGAGACGGTCAGCGCCGTGCTGGCTGGGCGATCTGCCGCCGCCATTTTCCCTACGGGGTCGGGCAAATCCTTGTGTTACCAGCTGTCGGCCGTGTTGCTGCCGCACCTGACGCTGGTGGTGTCGCCGTTGCTGGCGTTGATGCAGGACCAGTTGGGTTTCCTGCAGCGCCATGGCATTTCGGCGGGCAGTATCGACTCGGCCCAGAGCCGTGATGAGGCCAATGATGTAATGGCCCGTGCGCGATCGGGCGAGCTCAAGATTCTGATGATTTCCGTGGAGCGTTTGAAGAACGAGCGTTTCCGTAATTTCCTGAACAGCGTGCAGATCTCGTTGCTGGTGGTAGACGAGGCGCACTGTATCTCCGAATGGGGCCACAACTTCCGCCCGGATTATTTGAAGCTGCCGGACTACCAGCGCCAGTTCAACATCCCTCAGGCGCTGTTGCTGACGGCCACGGCCACGCCCCAGGTGATCGCCGACATGCAGGCCAAGTTCGCCATTGCTGCCGAAGATGTAGTGACCACGGGCTTCTATCGCCCCAACCTCAACCTGCTGGTGGAACCGGTCAGCGGCCACGACAAACGCCGCAGGCTGCTGGAATGGATGAAAGCGCGGGCCAACCAGCCGAGTATTGTCTACGTCACCTTGCAGAAAACCGCCGAACAGATTTCCGAGCATCTGAACCGCCACGGTATTCAGGCCGAGGCTTATCACGCGGGGCTGCCCCATGAAAAACGCGAAGGTATCCAGCAGCGTTTCATGGGCGGGCGTTCCAATTGCATTGTCGCAACTATCGCGTTTGGCATGGGCATCGACAAGAGTGACATCCGCAATGTCGTGCACTTCGACCTGCCCAAGTCAATCGAGAACTACAGCCAGGAAATCGGCCGCGCAGGGCGTGACGGGCAGCCGTCGGATTGCCTGGTGTTGGCCAACCGCGACAGCCTCAATGTGCTGGAAAACTTCGTGTACGGTGATACGCCGGAGCAGGACGGCATTTTGCGCGTACTGGAGGAATTGCAGGCCGCGCGTAGTGAAGGGCAGTGGGAGTTCCTGCTCAGGTCGCTGTCGGACCACAGCAATATTCGCGAGTTGCCGCTCAAGACGCTCCTGGTGCAGTTGGAGCTCAAGGGCGTGATCGCGCCGCGCTATGCGTTTTATGCGGAATACCGTTTCAAATACCTGATCGAACCCGAAGCCTTGCTGGCGCGTTTTTCCGGCGAGCGGCAGCAGTTTGTCGCGGCGATCATCCAGGTGTGCAAGCGCGCTAAAACCTGGGCGACGGTCGATTTCGATGCGCTTTATCAACAGCACAATGCCGAGCGTAGTCGGGTGGTGAAGGCACTGGATTATTTTCAGGAGCAGGGCCTGATCGAGCTCGAAAGCAAGCAGATGACTGAGGTCTACAGTTTGCTCGACACCCATTTCGACCCCCACGCGTTAAGCGCCGAGTTATACACAGGCTTCAAGCAGCATGAGGTGACGGAGGTCGCGCGGATTCACGCCATGCTCGACCTGTTCGCCACCGACCACTGCCTGGGGCAACGTCTGGCGCACTACTTTGGTGATGATAATGCGCCCCGGCGTTGCGGGCATTGTTCGGTATGCCACGGCCAGGTCGCCCATCTGCCGGCGCCGCCGAGCTTGCCGCCGCTTGTGGATAAAAACTTCATGGGGCTGTGCGGTGATTTTATCCACAGGCATCATGAGCACACGGGGCACTTGCCGAATGCGGAGCGTTTGACGCGTTTCCTTGGCGGTATCAGCGTACCGTTGTTTACCAAGTTGAAGGCGCGAGGCATTCCCGGTTTTGCTGCGCTGGAAGACTACCCCTACGCCGAGGTGCGCGACTGGGCCCATGCTCAATTGGATCAACTTTGATGAGACTTGCCGATGCCTGACTCAACGCCTGTGCGCGACGATTACCGCCACTTCCAACCGATCACCACGCGTTGGCACGACAACGATGCCTACGGCCATGTGAATAACGTCACTTACTACAGCTTCTTCGATACAGCCGTTAATACCTACCTGATCGAACAGGGCGGGTTGGATATTCATGACGGTGAAGTGGTGGGGTTTGTGGTGAGTTCGGCCTGCGATTACTTCGCCTCGATCGCTTTTCCCGAGTGCATTGAGGTCGGTCTGCGGGTGGGCAAGCTGGGCAATAGCTCGGTGCAGTATGAGCTGGCGGTATTCAAGGCGGGCGAGGAGGAGGCGCGTGCGGCGGGGCGCTTTGTCCATGTGTTTGTGGACCGAGCCTCGAACCAGCCAGTGCCGATTCCGGGAATGTTGCGCGAAGCGATGCAGCGGCTGCTGGTTTGACGCACCTACAAGCAATACAGACCAAATGTGGGAGCCGGGCTTGCCCGCGATGGCGCAGTATCAGGCAGTACGTCTAAACCTGATTCACTGCTATCGCGGGCAAGCCCGGCTCCCACATCGGATGTGTTCGTCAGAGCGCGGGTTTATCAGTCGCGATAACGATGCTTGTTCTTGCGATGCCCATAGGCATGGCCGCGACCTGGGTGGCCATCGCGGTAGTAGCGACGATCATCACGGTCGCGATCGCGGTAATGGCGGCTGTCGCGATCACTTTCGTTACCCATGTAGTTGCCTAGCGCGCCGCCCGCGCCACCGCCGGCTGCGGAGCCGATCAGTGCACCGGTGCTGCCGCCAACGCTGCGCCCTACGACGTTACCGCCGGCTGCGCCCAGTGCGCCACCAATGGCGGCTTCGCCACGGCTACGTTTGTCGGCGCCGACTGCACTACCGCCTGCGCCGCCCAGGGCCGCGCCAATGGTCGAACCGGTGTTGCCGCCCAACTGCTGGCCGACAACAGAACCTAGTACCCCACCCAATGCGCCGCCTACACCGGCTTCGGTGGTGCCGCCTGCCATGGCTGCGCCACTGACCAGGCCAAGGGACAACAAGAGAATCGAGGAGAACTTCATTCAGGGAAACCTCAAGGGATGACGGCGCGATCCTGAGGTTGTATCGAGGCGCTGACAATCGAAATCCGACCGGCGGCAGAGGTTGTATACAATTTGCTAAGTTGCTGTTTTGTATGGGGAACTTAAGTCGTTTTTACGGGTCTTTAGCTACTTCGGAACGGCCGTTTTTATGCAAAAGCGGCCTTTTTTTGTGCCTGCAGAATGTGCGGTGCTTGTGCTGGTCTCTTCGCGGGCAAGCCCGCTCCCACATCAGATCGGTCCACACAGTCTCAATGTTGAACCCATCCCAGTGTGGGAGCGGGCTTGCCCGCGAAAGCGTTAGTTCAAGCAACACATATCTCGGATCGAGTCAGGCCGAGCGCGCCATGATCAACCCACTGTCACTCGCCGCTTCCAAGCGAATCGCAACAAACTTGGACGTTGGCGTATGGCTACCGTCGCCAGTGCTTTCCAACGGCACCAACGGGTTCACTTCGGGGTAGTAAGCCGCCGCCTGCCCCGCCGGAATATCAAATGCCAGCAGCGTAAAGCCCTTCACGCGGCGCTCACGACCGTCTTCCCACAGCGACACGATGTCTGCCTTCTGCCCCGGCTTGAAGCCCAGGCGGATGATGTCGGCTTCGTTGACGAACAGCACGTCACGTTGGCCTTTGACTCCGCGATAACGGTCGTCCAGGCCATAGATGGTGGTGTTGTACTGATCATGGGAGCGCATCGACTGCATGATCAGGTCCGGCACTCGGCCCGTGGCGTGGGTGCGTTCGTGGATCAGGTCTTTGGGCAAGATGTTCGGGCGGAAGTTGGCGCGACCTGATGGAGTGTTCCAGCGGCGTGCGCCGGCGGAGTTGCCCAGATAGAAGCCGCCTGGATGTTTGATTTTCTCGTTGAAGTCCTTGAAGCCTGGGATGGTGTCGGCGATCAGGTCGCGGATGCGCCCGTAGTCGGCCACAAGCCAGTTCCAATCCACGGGCTTGCTGCCCAGGGTGGCGGCAGCAATGCCCGCCAGGATCGCCGGCTCGGACTTCATCAGTTTCGACAGCGGTTGCAGTTGGCCGTTGGAGCCGTGGACCATGCTGAACGAGTCTTCCACCGTCACCGCTTGCGGGCCGTCGGCCTGGATGTCTATGTCGGTGCGGCCCAGGCACGGCAGGATCAACGCATCTTTACCGTGCATCAGGTGGCTGCGGTTGAGCTTGGTGCTGATCTGCACGGTCAGGTCGCAATTTCGCAGCGCTTCAAAGGTACGCGTGCTGTCTGGCGTGGCTTGGGCAAAGTTGCCGCCCAGGCCGATAAAGACTTTGGAGCGGCCTTCAAGCATGGCGTGAATCGCTTCCACCACGTTATGGCCATTGTCGCGAGGCACCTGGAACTGGAAACGACGCTCCAGCGCGTCCAGAAACGCCACCGGTGGGCGTTCGTTGATGCCCATGGTGCGGTCGCCCTGTACGTTACTGTGGCCACGCACCGGGCACAGCCCGGCACCTGGGCGGCCGATATTGCCGCGCAGCAGCATCAGGTTGGCGATTTCCTGGATAGTCGGCACCGAGTGGCGGTGCTGGGTAATCCCCATCGCCCAGCACATGATTACATTCTTGCCTTTGGCGTACATGCGTGCCGCTTGCTCGATCTCCACCAGGGTCAGGCCGGACTGCTCGACGATCTCCTCCCACGAGGTGTCGTCGATCTGACCCAGGTATTCCAGGACGTTGGCAGTGTGCTCATTGAGGAAGTCGTGGTCGAACACCGCTTCCTTGCCTTCGGCCAGGGCTTGGCGTTCCCACAGCAGCAAGAACTTGGCCATGCCACGCAAGATAGCCATATCGCCACCCAGCGCCGGGCGGAAGTAGGCGGTGTTGGTCGGCTTGTCGCCGTTGGTGAGCATTTCCAGCGGATGTTGCGGGTGCTGGAAGCGCTCCAGGCCGCGCTCTTTCAGCGGGTTGATACACACCACCTGAGCGCCGCGTTTCACCGCTTCGCGCAGCGGCTCAAGCATGCGTGGGTGGTTGGTGCCGGGGTTCTGGCCCCAGACGAAAATGGCATCGGCATGTTCGAAGTCATCAAAGGTTACGGTACCTTTGCCCACGCCGACACTCTGCGCCAGGGCTACGCCGCTGGCTTCGTGGCACATGTTCGAGCAGTCCGGGAAGTTGTTGGTGCCAAAGGCGCGTACGAACAACTGGTACAGGTAGGCGGCTTCGTTGCTGGCGCGGCCCGAGGTGTAGAACTCGGCCATGTTCGGGCTGGGCAGCGCGTTGAGGTGCTTGCCGATCAGGTCGAACGCGGCATCCCAACTGATGGGCAGGTAGCGATCGGTCTCGGCGTCATAGCGCATTGGCTCCGTCAGGCGGCCCTGGTACTCCAGCCAGTAGTCGCTTTGCTCCAGCAACGCCGTGACGCTGTGCTTGGCGAAGAAGGCCGCATCGACGCGGCGCTTGGTGGCTTCCCAGTTGACCGCCTTGGCGCCGTTTTCGCAGAACTTGACCATGCCGCTTTCCGGCGAGTCGCCCCAGGCGCAGCCCGGGCAGTCGAAGCCGCCGTTCTGATTGGTCTTGAGCATCATGCGCAGGTTTTTGAGGGCGTTGTCACTGGTCAGCCAGGCTTGCGCCACACTGATCAGGGCGCCCCAGCCACCGGCTGGGCCTTTATAGGGCTTGTAGCGTGGGGTTGGGGTCTGGTCGGCTTGGTGGTGAAGGCTCATGGCTGGTGCTCCATCGCAGGGCTATAGACCCGTGGCGCGCTTTTTTGCGGCAGGTGGATGAGGTTGAGGTTGTGCCGGCGTGCCCATTGCAGGGCCAGGCCGGTGGGCGACGACAGGCTGACCAGGGTCTGGATGCCCGCGCGCAAGACTTTCTGAATCAATTCGAGGCTGCAGCGGCTGGTAACAATCGCCAGGCCGCCGTCGGTCGGAATCTTTTGGCGGATCAACGCGCCAATCAATTTATCCAGGGCGTTATGCCGGCCGATGTCTTCGCGACCCATCAGCAATTCCCCCTGGCTGTTCATAAAAACCGCCGCATGCACGGCGCCGCTGTGCTGGCCCAGGGGTTGGAATGCGCTGATACGCTGGCGCAGGCCGTCGAGCCACTGCGCCGGCGGCAAGGGCGCGCCGGGCAGTACCTGGAGGTCGGGCAATGCTTGCTCTACCGCTTCCACGCCACACAGGCCGCAGCCGCTGGTGCCCGCCAATTGGCGGCGTTGCTGCTTGAGGTTCCAGAACGCACGGCTGGAAACCTGTACCTGGGCGTACTGGGCTGCGCCTGACCCGCTGATTTTCAGGTCATAAATGTCGTTAACGTCGGTGATAATGCCGCTGCCGAGGCTGAAGCCTACAATGAAGTCTTCCAGGTCCGTAGGCGTCACCAGCATCACCGCCTGGCTGATATCGTTGTAGGCAATCGCCAACGCCACTTCTTCGGCCAGCGCAGTGCTGGCGACTTCAGTGTGTTCAAGATTGCAATAGTGATAGCTCTGGCTGGCGACGGGCGCGGTCGATTCGAGAGCGGGCGCCGCGCAGTGAGGGCGCTTGGCGTTCATGGGGCAGTACCACCGGCGGATTGATCAGTGTTTAGACTAGGCGCGACAAAGGGTCACGTCTAATCGCCAGTATTGATCTATTGATAGAGGGCGTCGATCAAGGTTCACCCGCGTTTTCGTCGGGCTTATTCCAAGCAGGGGTGAGTTGGATACTTTTGAGTCTTTAGCCAGTCTGGAACCCAAGTCGGCAGGACTGGTCTAGTCTTGGGCATCTGGAAATTAAATCCCAAGGAGAGCGCACCATGAGTATTTTTAGCTTTATCAAAGAAGCCGGCGAAAAGATTGTCGACCTGTTGACGCCGGGTAATGCGAACGCCAGTGAGCAGTTGAAGGAGCATGTGAGCAAGGTGGGCCTGGGTAATCCAAACGTGCAGACCACGGTGGATGGCGACAAGGTCACGGTGACCGGTGAAGTGGCCACGCAGGAAGAGAAAGAGAAGATCCTGTTGGCGCTGGGTAACATTGCCGGCGTGGCAAGTGTGGATGACCAGATTACTGTCAGTGGTCCAGTCGTGGTGGCTTCACGCTTTGTTGTTGTGAAAAGCGGTGACACTCTCAGCGCAATCTCTAAAACGGTCTATGGCGACGCGAATAAGTACAACAAGATTTTCGAGGCTAACAAGCCACTGTTGTCGCACCCGGACAAGATCTACCCGGGCCAGACACTGCGCATCCCTGAGTAATACGCAGAACAAAATGTGGGAGGGGCTTGCTCCCTCCCACACTTGATCAAAGCCCGGCGATGAGTTCTCGATAATCCCCGACGGCCGCAAATTCTGCGGTGTCCTTTGAGCCTTTTTTGCTATCAGGTTCTTTCACTGCCAGTAAATGTCCCACGCCGAAATCCCGGGCACTGCGCAGGATTGGCAAAGTGTCATCTATAAACAGGCTACGGGCCGGGTCAAAGTGGATATCCGCTTGTAAGGCCTCCCAGAATTGCGGGTTTTCCTTGGGGAAACCGTAGTCGTGAGAGCTGATCAATCGCTCGAAATACGGCGCCAGTTCAATGCGCTCCAACTTCAATGACAGCGAATCACGATGAGCGTTGGTGATCATGATCACGCGCTTGCCGGCCTGTTTGATCGCCGCCAGGAAGGTATCGGCATCCGGACGCAGGGCAATCAGGTGGGCGGTTTCCAATTTGAGCTCGCGCACCGGGATCTTGAGCTCGGCGCTCCAGAAATCCAGGCAATACCATTGCAACTGTCCGGCGTTACGCTCGAACAGTGGCTGCAACTCCATCTCGGCCATGGCTCGGCTTACGCCGTGCAGTTCGGCATAGCGTTGCGGCAGGTGTTCCATCCAGAAGTGGTTGTCGTAATGCAGGTCGAGCAGGGTGCCGTCCATGTCCAGCAGGACGGTGTCGATGGCGTGCCAGGGCAGAGAGGGCATGGTGGGGTCTCATGTAAGTAAAAATATCCGACACAGACAATCGGAAAAGCCACGGTATAGTAACCCGATCACGCCAAGGAGCCGTTTATGCGCCAGAAACCCACTGTCCTCGCCCGCGAAATAGTCGCCAGTAGCCGTTTGTTCCGCGTGGAGGAAGTGCAATTGCGCTTTTCCAATGGCGTTGAGCGGACCTATGAGCGTCTTGTCGGGCGTGGCACGGGCTATGGCGCCGTGATGATTGTGGCGATGATCGATGAAGATCATGCAGTGCTGGTGGAAGAATACTGCGGCGGCACTGACGAATATGAATTGTCGTTGCCCAAAGGCCTGATCGAGCCCGGCGAAGACGTGCTTGCAGCGGCAGACCGCGAACTCAAGGAAGAGGCCGGCTACGGTGCACGGCAGTTGGAGCACATCACCGAGCTGTCATTGTCGCCCGGCTATATGAGCCAGAAGATCCAGGTGGTGTTGGCTACCGATCTCTACGAAGAGCGTCTTGAAGGTGATGAGCCCGAACCAATGCGGGTAGACCGGGTCAACCTGCGTGAGCTGTCGGCGCTGGCGCAAAACGAGCAGTTCAGCGAAGGTCGCGCCCTGGCTGCGCTGTATCTGGTGAGAGACCTGTTGACCCAGCGTGGAGCGTTCACCGCATGAGCGAACTGTTTTTAGGCCACCCGTTTATCGCACCGGTCATTGAACTGGCTCGGCAGGCGGGTGAAGCCATCCTGCCGTACTGGCGTGCCGAGGTAGCCGTGACGTCCAAGGCGGATGATTCTCCCGTGACGGCTGCCGACCTGGCTGCCCATCATCTCATTCTCGCAGGCCTCACCGCGCTGGACCCAAGCATTCCAGTGCTGTCTGAAGAGGACGCCGATATCGATCAGAGCGTGCGTGCCGGCTGGCAGCGCTGGTGGTTGGTAGACCCTCTGGATGGCACCAAGGAATTCATTTCTGGCAGTGAAGAGTTCACCGTCAATATTGCATTGATCGAACAGGGCCGCGTGGTGTTCGGCGTGGTGTCGATACCGACCACTGGCCGTTGCTACTTCGGCGGCGCGGGCCTGGGGGCTTGGCGGTCGGACGTCAATGCAGCGCCCAAGCAGATTCAAGTACGCCAGGCCCCGGCCTCGGGTGAGGCCTTTACGGTGGTGGCCAGCCGTCGTCATACCAGCCCTGAGCAGGAGCGCCTGCTCAATGGCCTCAGTGAAGGCTTGGGCGAGTTGAAACTGGCGAATATCGGCAGCTCCTTGAAGTTTTGCTTATTAGCCGAGGGCAGTGCCGATTGTTATCCGCGCCTGGCGCCGACCTCGCAGTGGGATACCGCAGCGGCCCAGGGTGTATTGGAAGGAGCTGGGGGTGAAGTATTGGAGTTGAATGGCAAGCCGTTCAGTTACCCGGCGCGGGAGTCGTTGCTGAACCCGTTCTTTCTGGCGTTGCCGGCCAAGGCGGCGTGGCGTGAGCGGCTGTTGACCCTGGCCAGATCTTAAGGCCACTGCAGAGCAAAATGTGGGAGCGGGCTTTCCCGCGATGGCGGAGTGTCAGTCATACAGGTATTGGCTGATCCACCGCTATCGCAGGCAAGCCCGCTCCCACAGTTGTTTTTTGTCATGGCTGCTAGCGATGCAGGACGTATTGGCCGGTAAAGACGACGGCACGCTCTGCACTGCCCTCATTCACAATCCACGTCTCCAGCGCCAACCGCGCCCGCCCATAGCGCTGATAGGTCGCCACGAAGCGCTTCCAAATCTTTTCATCCGGCGCCGCGCAAATGGCTGTCGCGTCCTGGGTCACCGGCAGCGGGTAGCTGATCTGACCTTCCTGAATCACGATGTGCCCGTCTTCAATCCCGGCTTCACGCAGCTTCAGGTGCAGCCAACCCCAACCCGCCAGCACCGCGCCGCAGTAGAGGCTGCCGCCGAACATGGTGCTCTTGTGGTTGATATTGGCTTGCAAGGGCAGGTGCAGTTGCAGTTGGTCGTGTTGCCAGTCGAGCACCCTGAGGCCCATTTCCCGGGTGAGTGGGATGTCGTGGTGGAGGATGGATTCCAGGTAACGGCTATCACGGCTCATGGCGGCCTCTTTGTAGGTGGACGATGTCATTCGTCATCGGCGCTCTGGCCGGCACTGTCGGCGAAGCTCAGGCCGTGTTTGCGCAGTTTGTCGTGCAAGGTTTTGCGCGGTACGCCCAGGGCTTCGGCGAGGCTGCGCACAGAGCTGTGGGGGCGGGTCAGTTCGGCGGCGATCAGGCTTTTTTCGAACTGTTCGACTTGCTCGCTCAGGCCTCCGGGTGTGGAGGTCAGCACACCGGCCGCGGGGTGATCCTGGGTGTTATCCAGGGCCAACTCCAGGCCGAGGGCGAAACGCTCCGCGGCGTTTTGCAGTTCCCGCACATTGCCTGGCCAGCTGTGGCGCAGCAACAGCGCGCGCTGGCCCGGTTGCAGTTCGTGCAAGGGCAGGCCGTGGCGGCTGCTGGCCTCGTCGGCGAAGTGCTGGAACAGCATCAGCGCATCTTCGCCCCGTTCTCGTAGCGGGGGGATGCGCAGCGGCGCCACATTGAGGCGGTAATACAAGTCGGCACGGAAGCGGCCCTGGTCGGCGGCCTGGCGCAGGTCTTCCTTGGTGGCGGCGATAATGCGGATATCCAGCGGGATCAACTGATTGCCACCCAGGCGTTCCACGACGCGCTCCTGTAAAAGGCGCAGCAACTTGACCTGTACATCCAGGCTCATGCTTTCAATTTCATCCAGAAACAGCGTGCCGCCATTGGCAAACTCGAACTTGCCGATGCGGCGCTTTTGCGCGCCGGTAAACGCGCCGGGTTCATGGCCGAACAGTTCGCTTTCCACCACCGATTCCGCCAGCGCCCCGGCGTTGATCGCCACAAACGGGCCGCTGCGTCGGCTTGAGAGGTCGTGCAGGGCGCGGGCGACGACCTCCTTGCCTGCTCCGGTTTCGCCGAGGATCAGCACATCGGCCTTGGTCGCGGCCAGTGCACCGATTTGCTCGCGCAGGCGCAACATCTGTGGCGAGTGCCCTACCAGGCGCGTACTGAGTTGCTGGCGGTCGCTGAGAGCCAGGCGCAGGCTGCGGTTGTCCAGCACCAGCCGGCGCAGGGCCAGGGCACGGCGCACGCTGTCGAGCAGCGCGTCGCTGGCGAAGGGTTTTTCCAGGAAGTCATAGGCGCCGGCACGCATGGCTTGCACCGCCAGCGGTACGTCGCCGTGGCCGGTGATCAGCAGCACCGGCAGGTCGGGGTCCTGGCCGTGCAGTTCAGCCAGCAGTTCCAGGCCGTCCATGCCGGGCATGCGAATGTCGCTGACTACCACGCCCGGCCAGTCGCGGGACAGGCGTGCGGTGAGCCCGTTGGCTTCTCCCAGGGGCAGGACTTTCAGGCCGGCCAGGTCCAGGGTCTGGCACAGGGCCTGACGCAGGTGTGGATCGTCGTCGATCAATACCACCTGAATCGAGTTGTCGATACTCATACACTGCGGTCCTCGGACGGTTGCAGACTGACGCCCGGCGAGCCGGCGCGCAATTTCAAGGTTAACAGCGCGCCGCCCTCCTTGTGGTTGGCGAACAACAGTTCGCCGCCGAAGGCGCGCATCAGGGTGTCGCAGATCGCCAGGCCCAGGCCCAGGCCCTGGGTGCGCGTCTTGGTGGTGTAGAACGGCTCGCTGGCGCGGCCCAGGGCTTCCATGCAAAAGCCCGGGCCATTGTCGCGAATGTACAGGTTGACGCCTTGGGGCGTGGTTTCGGCACTCAGCCAGAGTCTGCGTGGCGGGCCTTTTTCGGTGAGGGCGTCCAGAGCATTGGCCAGCAAGTTACCCAGCACCTGGCGCAGACGGGTTTCACCGGCCTGCACCCACAAGGTCGCCTCTGGCAAGTCGCGAATCAACTCCACCTCCATCGAACGCCGACGCTTGGCCAGTAATGCCAGGGCGTCATCCAGTGCCGGTTGCAGGGCCACGCTCTCCGGCGCGTGACGGTCACGGCGGGCGAAGGCGCGCAAGTGGGCGATGATCGAGGCCATACGCCCGGTCAATTCACTGATCAGCTTGAGGTTGCCGCGGGCATCGTTGGTGCGCTCATGGTCGAGCAGGATCTCGGCGTTTTCGGCATAGCTGCGAATCGCCGCCAGTGGCTGATTCAATTCATGGCTGATACTCGCCGACATGGTGCCCAGCGCCGAGAGTTTACCGGCCTGGACCAGATCATCCTGGGCGCGCACCAGTTCTTGCTGGGCATGCTCGCGCTCCAGCACTTCCTGTTTAAGGCGCCGGTTAAGGCCCTCCAGGTCGCTGGTACGCTCGGCCACGCGCATTTCCAACTCGCGGCGGGCCTTGGCTTCGAAGGCGATGCGTTCCAGATAGTGCCGGCGGCGCTGCATCAGCAACCCCAGCAACAGCATCAGCACCAACAACGTGGCACCGCCCACGGCGACGACCGTGCGCACCGGACGGTTGATCAGCGAGCGCGGCGCGAGGATTTCCACGTTCCAGCCGGTCTCGGCGATAGCCGTG
Source organism: Pseudomonas sp. MF6767 (assembly GCF_016405475.1). NCBI lineage: Bacteria > Pseudomonadati > Pseudomonadota > Gammaproteobacteria > Pseudomonadales > Pseudomonadaceae > Pseudomonas > Pseudomonas sp. MF6767. The sequence goes on from NZ_JAEKCY010000004.1 coordinate 83,450, forward strand.
GACTGGCGCAGCCAAGCGCTGCTGCTGAGGCTCAACGGCTGCGGGTCGCGGGTGGGGTAGGGCTGGATAGCAATGATGGCCTGGCGTTCTTCGGCGGTCAGTGGCCGCGTGGCGCGGAATCGCCATTGCGGGCGCGAAGTGAGGATCACCACGCCGTTGTGGTCGGTGACCAGCAATTGTTCCGGGGTATTGCCCCACAGGCTTTCGGTGTGGTCCAGGTCGACCTTCACCACCAGCACGCCGATGATGGTATCGCCGTCACGCACCGCGGCGGCGAAGAAGTAGCCGCGCTTGGCCGAGGTAGTGCCCAGGCCGAAGAACCGGCCGAGGCGCCCGGCCATGGCTTCGCTGAAATACGGACGGAAGGAAAAGTTGCGCCCCACAAAGCTGTCTTGTTTGTCCCAGTTGGACGCGGCGAGGGTTTTGCCGGTGGTGTCCATCAGATACATCACCTCTACCCCGGCCTGGGCGGCGACGTCCTTGAGCAACTGGTTGGCATTGACCAGGTGGGTGCTGACGTGGGGCGCGCCCAATGCAGTGCGCAGGGCCGGTAAGTCCCCGAGGATCTGCGGCAGTATTTCGTAGCGGTGCAGGGTGCCCAGCAAGTTGGCGACGTAGAGGTCGAGGGTCTGGCGGTTTTGCCCGGCCAGCTCGCTGCGGTAATAGCGCTCGGCCAAATGCTCCAGCGGCCACAACAGCGGTGCCAGGCACAGAGCCAGCAGGGCGAGGCTGCGCCAGCGGGGTCTTCGCGGAAGGGGTGGGGTCATGGAAGTCGCGCCTGTGGGTACAGGCGCATTATGCCTAGTGCTGCTGTGCAAGACACTCGTGCAATGCGTCTTGCCACTGGGGCTGGCTGACGTGCCATTGCTGTTGCAGGCGGGTGCAGTCCAGGCGCGAGTTCAGCGGGCGCTTGGCGGGGGTCGGGTAGGCGCTGGAAGGGATCGGCTCCAGCTCGGCGCAGGCCTTGCCCTCGGCGCGCAGTTGCTCGCCAATGGTTTGGGCAAAGCCGAACCATGAAGTCTCACCCTGGGCAGTGAGGTGGTAAACACCCCAATCCCCTGCCTTACCGGCCTGCCACTGCTCGATCAGCACGCGGGTGCTGTTGGCGATAGTCCCGGCCCAGGTCGGTGCACCGATCTGGTCGGCCACGATGCGCATCTGCGGTTTTTCCTGCAGGAGGCGCTGCATGGTCAGCAGGAAGTTCTTGCCGTGGCTGGAATAGACCCAACTGGTGCGCAAGATCAGGTACTCGCCGCCTGCAGCCGCAATCGCCTGCTCGCCCGCCAGCTTGCTCTGGCCGTAGACACCCAATGGGTTTGGCGTGTCGCTTTCGGTGTACGGGGCAGGTTTGGTGCCGTCGAACACGTAGTCGGTCGAGTAGTGAATCAGCGGGATGCCCAACGCCTTGGCCTCTTCGGCGAGGATGCCGGGGGCGATGGCATTGATGGCGAACGCAGCGTCCGGCTCGCTCTCGGCCAGATCGACAGCGGTGTGGGCCGCCGCGTTGATGATCAGGTCAGGGCGATGGGTGCGTACTTGCTGGCGGATAAGGTCTGCGTCTGCCAGGTCAAGCTGGTCGCGGCCCAGGATGAGGAGTTCGCCCAGGCCCTTGAGCCGCTGTTGCAGCTCCTGGGAGACTTGGCCGTGTTGGCCGGTGATGAGGATTTTCATGGGAACAAGTCAGCTTCCATCAGCAGTTTGCCGACCTGATCCTTGGCGGAGAGTTGCGGCGGTTCGGCCAGCTCCCAGTCGATGGCCAGCGTCGGGTCATTCCAGAGAATGCTGCGCTCGGCGCTTGGCTGGTAGTAGTCGGTGGTTTTGTACAGGAACTCTGCGTACTCACTCAACACCACGAAACCATGGGCGAAGCCTTCCGGCACCCAGAGTTGGCGATGGTTCTGTGCCGACAAGCGGACACCCACCCACTGGCCAAAGTTGGGTGAGCTGCGACGGATGTCGACCGCTACGTCCAACACTTCACCGTAGGTAACACGTACCAGCTTGCCTTGAGTGTGTTCAAGCTGATAGTGCAAACCTCGCAGCACGCCTTTTTGCGAGCGTGAGTGATTGTCCTGTACGAAATTACGCTTGAGCCCGGTGGCTGCTTCAAAGGCGCGCGCATTGAAGCTTTCGTAGAAGAAACCGCGTTCGTCGCCGAATACCTTTGGCTCGAGGATCAGTACGCCGGGTAGTGTGGTTTCAACTACATTCACTGGGTCTCTCCGGCAAGCGAGTAGAGGTATTGGCCGTAGCCGGTCTTGCCAAAGTACTTGGCGCGCTCCAGCAGATAATCACGATCGATCCAGCCATTTTCATAGGCGATCTCTTCCAGGCATGCCACTTTCAAGCCCTGGCGGTGCTCGATGGTCTGAACGTAGGTCGAGGCTTCCAGCAGGCTGTCATGGGTGCCGGTGTCGAGCCAGGCGAACCCACGGCCGAAGCGTTCAACGTGAAGATCGCCACGCTGAAGGTAGGCATTGTTGACGTCGGTGATCTCCAGCTCGCCGCGTGGCGAAGGCTTGACCGCCTTGGCGATCTTGATCACGTCGTTGTCGTAGAAGTACAGGCCGGTCACGGCATACGGTGACTTGGGCTTTGCCGGTTTTTCTTCGATGGAAAGGGCGCGGCCCTCTTTATCGAAATCAATCACACCGAAGCGCTCCGGGTCTTTCACCCAATAGCCGAAAACAGTAGCGCCCGAGGAGCGCTCGGCTGCGGTGCGTAACTGATCGCCAAAATGCTGGCCGTGGAAGATGTTGTCCCCCAGAATCAGGCACACCGCGTCATCACCGATGAACTCTTCGCCAATGATAAATGCTTGAGCCAGCCCGTCCGGGGAAGGCTGTTCGGCATACGTGAAACGCACGCCAAACTGGCTGCCGTCTCCCAGCAGGTTTCGGTACTGCGGTAGGTCTACCGGAGTGGAGATCACCAGAATGTCCTTGATGCCTGCGAGCATCAGCACGGATATCGGGTAGTAGATCATCGGCTTGTCATACACCGGCAACAGCTGTTTGGACACTCCCAACGTAATGGGGTGTAGGCGAGTGCCGGAGCCGCCAGCCAATACAATTCCCTTCATCATGCGATTAGATCCTTCAAGTCGGTGTTGCCCAATCGTTCTCCCTGATAACTGCCGTCCTGGACCCTGCTGCACCATTCCAGATTATCGAGGTACCACTGTACGGTTTTGCGCAGGCCGGTCTCGAAGGTTTCTTCCGGGACCCAGCCCAGTTCGCGTTCGATCTTGCTGGCGTCGATGGCGTAGCGTTGGTCGTGGCCTGGGCGATCCTTGACGAAGGTGATCAGGTCAGTGAATTTCTCCACACCGGCTGGGCGTTGCGGCGCCAGTTCTTCCAGCAGGGCGCAGATGCCACGTACCACGTCGATGTTCTTCTGTTCGTTGTGGCCGCCGATATTGTAGGTTTCGCCCACAACCCCAGTGGTGACCACTGTGAGCAGCGCACGGGCATGATCCTCGACGAACAGCCAGTCACGCACCTGCAGACCATCGCCATACACCGGCAGTGGCTTGCCCGCCAGGGCGTTGAGAATCACCAGCGGGATCAATTTTTCGGGGAAATGGAACGGCCCGTAATTGTTCGAGCAGTTGGTCAACAGCACCGGCAGGCCATAGGTGCGCTGCCAGGCGCGTACCAGGTGGTCGGACGCTGCCTTGCTCGCGGAATACGGCGAGCTCGGTGCGTAAGGCGTGGTCTCGGTGAAGAGGTCGTCCACGCCGTGCAGGTCGCCATACACCTCATCAGTGGAGATGTGGTGGAAACGGAATGCGCTTTTTGCCGGCTCTGCCAGCTTCTGCCAATAGGCTCGCGTGGCTTCCAGCAGGCTGTAGGTGCCAACGATGTTGGTCTGGATAAAATCCGACGGGCCGTCAATGGAGCGGTCGACATGGGACTCGGCCGCCAAGTGCATGATCGCATCGGGTTCGAAGCGTGCGAGCAAGGCGCTGACGGTGGCCTGGTCGATGATATCGGCCTGGACAAACTCATAGCGGCTGTTGGACGCGATGCTGGTCAGCGACTCGAGGTTGCCGGCGTAAGTCAGCTTGTCCAGGTTGAGCACCTCGTGCTCGGTGTGCTGGATCAGGTGGCGGATCAGGGCTGAGCCGATAAAGCCAGCGCCGCCAGTAACGAGAATGCGCATATCGGAGGGCCCTTTCCTTAGATAGACATTATGCGGATGAAGCATAGCTTGAGTGGTGCGAGCCGGGTGGTGCAAGCGCTGTATTACTGGGGGGTTGCCTTGTGCCCCTGAACAATGGCGATATAGACGCCTGAAAAAACAAAGGTCGTCACAATGTCGTTAGCCACGTTGACCCACCGTGCCAGCTTGCCTTGCCCACAAGTAACCCCCGAGCAAGCAGCATGCCTGCTCGAGCGGCACTATGGTATGGCGGGCAAATTACACTCGTTGGGCAGTCAGCAAGACCTCAACTATCGAATTGACAGCACACGGGGCCGCTTCGTTTTGAAAATCTGCCGGGGTGACTACGCCGCGGTTGAACTTCAAGCCCAACACGCAGCGCTCAACAGCCTGGGCGCGCATGCCGGCCTGCGTGTTCCCAAGGTCATCCAGACCTTGGCGGGTGAGGAGTTGCTGACGGTCAACGTCGATGACCAAACCCTGCACCTGCGGCTACTGGACTACATCGACGGCCAGCCCCTGACGCATTTACCCCACCTGAGCCGCACCGTGATCGAAGGCTTTGGTGAGCTGTGCGGGCAGATGAGCCTCGCGCTGGCGGATTTCGAGCACCCAGGCCTTGCGCGCACCCTGCAATGGGACCCGCGCCACGCGCAAGCATTGATCACCCACCTGCTGGCAACCTTGCCCGACCTGCCGCAGCGTGCTGCTTTGGAGCAAGTGGCCAGGCAGGTCGAGGCGCATGTCCAGCCGTTGGCGGCACACCTGCCTTGGCAAGCGGTGCACATGGACATCACCGACGACAACGTGATGTGGCAGCGTGATGCCCAGCGGCACTGGCGCATACAAGGCGTGATCGATTTCGGCGATCTGGTGCACACCTGGCGAATTGCCGATCTCTCGGTGACCTGCGCGGCGCTGTTGCACCATGCCGACGGTGATCCGTTTGCTCTCTTGCCGGCGATCCAGGCCTGCCACGCGGTCACGCCGTTGCAGCGCGAAGAGCTGGAGGTGTTGTGGCCGTTGATCGTCGCTCGCGCGGCGGTGTTGGTGCTCAGCAGTGAGCAGCAGCAACGCCTGGACCCGGACAACGTTTATCTAAAGAAAAACGCCGAACACGAGTGGGAAATCTTCCATATCGCCACGTCGGTGCCCTTCGAACTCATGCAAGCGGCTATTCTGCGCAGCGTCGGCAAAACATTACCGCCCGTCGCCAACCAAGACTTCGCGCCTTTATTGCCAGGCTTGGTGGGCCGCGAGTTTGCGCTGATCGACCTGGGCGTACTCAGCCCGCATTTCGAGGCTGGCAATTGGGAGACTCCCGGCATCGATCGGCGCTTGCTGGATCAAGCAGCGACGGTGCATGGGCTGGCGGCCAGTCGTTATGGGCAATACCGCTTGTCGCGCACCCGCCCCGACAGTGCGCTAGAGCCCGAGACCTTCCCCCTGCATGTCGAACTACATCTGCCCCACGGCACGGTGCTGGAAGCACCCTTTGCGGGAATGCTGCGCGAAGGTACCGACGGCTTGCTGTGTTTGCACGACAGCGGCCTGAGCCTGCGCTTGTGGGGCGTGCGCACATCACTCAAGCCGGGCGCAACCTTGGTCAAAGGGCAGGTGCTGGGCGAGGTTCATGCGCCGTTGACTGTGCAGTTGTGCCGCGCCGACCTTGAGCCACCGCTGTTCTGCACACCTTCCCGGGCGTTGGTGTGGCAGGCGTTGTGCCCGTCACCCGCAGCTCTATTGGGCCTGGCCTGTGATGCGGAGCCGGAACTGGACCCAGAAGCCCTGCTGGCCCGGCGTGATGCCAGCTTTGCCCGCTCCCAGAAGCACTACTACGCCGACCCACCGCGTATCGAGCGCGGCTGGCGTAACCACCTGATCGATATGCAGGGCCGATCGTACCTCGACATGCTCAACAACGTGGCCGTGCTGGGCCATGGCCACCCGCGCATGGCTGAAGTGGCGGCTCGGCAGTGGTCGTTGCTCAACACCAACTCGCGGTTTCACTACGCGGCGGTTGCCGAGTTCTCCGAGCGCCTGCTGGCGTTGGCGCCGGAGGGCATGGACCGGGTGTTCCTGGTCAACAGCGGCACCGAGGCCAATGACCTGGCGATTCGTTTGGCCTGGGCCTACAGCGGCGGGCGCGACATGCTCAGTGTGCTGGAGGCCTATCACGGCTGGTCGGTGGCGGCGGATGCCGTGTCCACGTCGATTGCCGATAACCCCCAGGCCTTGAGCAGCCGCCCGGATTGGGTACACCCGGTGACCGCGCCCAATACCTACCGCGGTGAATTCCGCGGGCCGGACAGCGCGCCGGACTATGTACGAAGCGTGGAGCATAACCTGGCGAAAATCGCCGCGAGCCAGCGTCAATTGGCCGGGTTTATCTGTGAGCCGGTGTACGGCAATGCCGGCGGCATCTCCCTGCCACCGGGTTACCTGCAACAGGTGTATGGCCTGGTCCGTGCCCAGGGAGGCGTGTGCATCGCCGATGAAGTGCAGGTGGGTTACGGCCGCATGGGGCATTTCTTCTGGGGGTTTGAACAGCAAGGTGTGGTGCCTGACATCATCACCATGGCCAAAGGCATGGGCAACGGCCAGCCGTTGGGTGCAGTGATCACCCGCCGAGAAATTGCCGAGGCGCTGGAAGCCGAGGGTTACTTCTTCTCCTCATCAGGAGGCAGTCCGGTCAGTTGCCGGATCGGCATGGCGGTGCTGGATGTGATGGAAGAGGAAAAGCTGTGGGAAAACGCCCAACTGGTAGGTGGGCATTTCAAGGCACGGTTGGAGGAATTGATCGATCGCCATCCGCTCGTCGGTGCCGTGCACGGTTCGGGCTTCTATCTGGGCCTTGAACTGGTGCGCGATCGCCAGACCCTCGAACCTGCGACTGCAGAAACCGCCTTGTTGTGTGACCGGCTGCGGGAACTGGGGATTTTCATGCAGCCTACCGGTGATTATCTGAATATCCTCAAAATCAAGCCGCCGATGGTGACGTCCAGACGCAGTGTGGACTTCTTTGTGGACATGCTGTCGAAAGTGCTGGATGAGCAACTGTGATTTATCGATTGTTATCGGCTATTTTTTGCAGACCCGAGCATCTATCATGTTTTTAGTCTGTTAAAGCCGATTTTTATCCATTATAAAGTTGCCCTTGACCCCATTCGGAGCCCTGATCGCCATGACCACCTTGCACAGCACACCTCGCGCCGATGGCTTTCACATGCCTGCCGAATGGGCGCCCCAGACCCAGACCTGGATGATCTGGCCCGAGCGCCCAGACAACTGGCGCCTGGGCGGTAAGCCTGCTCAGGCGGCCCATGTGACGGTGGCCAAGGCCATCGCACGTTTTGAGCCGGTGACCGTCGCGGTCTCCGCCAGCCAGTACGAAAACGCCCGTGCCCGCCTGGACGTACCCAATATCCGCCTGGTGGAAATGTCCAATGACGACGCCTGGGTTCGCGACACCGGCCCCACTTTCGTGATCAACGGCAGTGGAGAAGTACGGGGTGTGAACTGGGACTTCAACGCCTGGGGTGGTTTTGACGGCGGCCTGTATGCACCGTGGAACCGCGATTCCCAGGTGGGAGGCAAGATCCTCGAGATGGAGCGCGCACCGCGTTACCGCACTGAAGGCTTTGTGCTTGAAGGCGGTTCGATTCATGTCGACGGCGAAGGCACCCTGATCACCACCGAAGAATGCCTGTTGAACCGCAACCGCAACCCGCACCTTGATCGTGCGGCCATTGAGGCGGTGCTCAGCGATAACCTGGCGGTAGACAAGATCATCTGGTTGCCGGATGGCCTGTTCAACGACGAAACCGACGGCCATGTGGATAACTTCTGCTGCTACGTGCGCCCGGGCGAAGTGCTGTTGGCCTGGACCGATGACCCGCAAGACCCGAACTACCCACGCTGCCACGCAGCCATGGACGTGCTGCAACGCAGCACCGATGCCCAGGGCCGCTCGTTCATCGTGCATAAAATGCCGATCCCGGGTCCGCTGTATGCCACTGAGGAGGAATGCGCCGGGGTAGACCTGGTTGACGGTAGCCAGGAGCGTAATCCGACCGTGCGGTTGGCCGGTTCCTACGTCAACTTCCTGATCGTCAATGGCGGCATCATCGCGCCGAGTTTCGATGACCCGTTGGACGATCAGGCCAAGCAAATCCTGCAGAACCTGTTCCCACAACATGAAGTGGTGATGGTGCCGGGCCGCGAATTGTTACTGGGCGGGGGCAATATCCATTGCCTGACCCAACAGCAGCCAGCTCCGCAGCGAAAGTGAGTGCAGTTGTAACAGCGCCTTGATGGCGTACGAGCAACGCGCGTTTGCAGTGTTCCCCACAAGCCCGCGACCCAGCCCGGTCGCGGGCTTTTTCATGTCTGCATGCCGGTGAACAGGGCACATTGGCATAGCTCTTGTATCGCTGTGGTTACAGTGGCCCAAGGGGGATGACCGTGCAGTTCTGTCACAAACCTTGAGTAAGTTAGCCGCTCACGCAGCAGGAGAGAGCGCTGAAATGAATGCCGATGTCCACCTGATGAACACGCGTACGTTCCACCCTTTGCGGGTCGACGCAGACGCCATCCATGCGTTGGCCCTTTGGTTGAAGGCGAACGGCTCGCGACAGGCCAGACAAGCGTCTGACTTGCGCAGTGTGATGAGTGAGCGCTACCCGTTGGGGTTGTTCACGGAGGATGAAGTGCAGGCGTTGTGCGAGGTAATGAGCAACTAAAGAACACCTGAAACCAACTGTGGGAGCTGGCTTGCCTGCGATGGCGGTGGTTCAGTTAAACATTCAGTGACTGGCACACCGCTTTCGCGGGCAAGCCCGCTCCCACAGGGATCTGTGCCAGGCGCTGATGTTGTGGGCAATGCCTAACCAGTGTGGGAGCAGGCTTTGGTTCCCATGAGGCGTGTCAGAAGCTGTAGGTACCGGTGACCACCAGGCTTCGCGGCTCGCCTGGTTGAATCTGCGCCGCACTGGTCGCCGAGGCGTAGTAGTTTTTATCAGCGATATTGTTCAATGCTGCCCGCACGTCCCATTCTTTCTGACGGAACCCGGCCAGCGCGTCCCAGCGACCATAACCAGGCAACACCACGGTGTTGAGGTTGTCGGCGTAACGATCGCCCACCAGGGTCAAACCGGTTTCCGCGTACCAGCCCATCTCCGGCTTCCAGGTGATGAACAGGCTGGCGTTGCGCTTGGCCACGTCGCTGATCCGTTTGCCCTCAAACCCGTTGTTGTCCTTCTCGACCTTGGCATCTTGCAGGCCTACGCCGCCGCGCACATACCAGTTGTCGACGATCTTGCCGGTGGCGGTCAGCTCCACGCCGCGTGAGCGCTGTTCGCCGGTGAGCAGGGTAATGGTACGGTCCAGCGGGTCGCTGGTGCGGCGGTTGTAGAGTTCCAGCTCGTACACAGCCAGGGTGGTGCTCAGGCGCTCATCGAACCAGTCGCTCTTCACGCCGATTTCTTTTTGCTTGGTCAACTCCGGGCTCAGGTCGTTGACGTTGCCGGTGGCGTTCGGCGTGATGCCGATCAGGCCGCCGCCTGCTGGGGTGAAAGTCTTGCTCCACGAGGCGTAGAACGAGTGGTGCTCCAGGGGCGTCCACACCAGGCCGACGCGCGGGCTGGTGCTGTGGCTTTTCACGTTCTGTTGGATGTCGAGCAGCTTGTTGGTGGTGTCCACTTCGAAGCGGTCGTAACGCAGCCCGCCCAGCAGTTGCCACTGGTCATTCAGGCGCAGTTGGTCCTGTATGTAGAGGGCGCGGCTTTCGACTTCGGTGTGGTTGTTACTCGACAGTCGCATGCTCCCGGTGTGGCTCAGGCGGCGATTGGGTTGGTTGAGGTCCAGGCTCGGCACCGTCTTGCCATCGCGAGCGGAGTACAGCTTCGGATCACGGCGCTGGCTGCCCAGCTCAATACCGGTGAGCAGGCGGTGTTCCAGGCCAAAGGTGTCGAAACCGCCCTCCAGCTCCACGTTGTTGAACACGTTGCGGGTGGTCAGGTCCTGCTGCCAGTGTTGGCGGCTGACGGTGTTGGTTTTCGGGTCATAGCCGGTCTGGTAGGTATTGTCGAAATCGCTGTCGAGCTTGAACACGCCGAGGGTGTGGCGCAGTTGCCAGTCGGCGTTGAGCTCGTAGGCGAGTCTGGAACGCAGGGACTGGGACTTATCGTCGATGTAATCGCCGTGATCAAAGTAAGTGGTGCTGCGGCTCACATCCGCCGGGCGCCCGTTGACACCAGGAATGCCACGGTCTGGGGTGCGGTTGTAGCGGCTGTATTCGTATTGCACCAGCCAGTTCAGCTCTGGAGTGAGCTGCCAGCTCATCGACGGCGCGAACAACTGGCGGTTGCCGCTGACGCCATCGCGAAAGCTGTTGTTGTCCTGGTTGCCCATGTTCAGGCGCAGGCTGATGTTATCGGTGGGGTCGGTACTCAGGTCGGCATACAGGCTGCGCAAATCGTTGCTGCCGCCTTGGGCTTCGATGCTGGACTTTTGCCCTGGGCTTGGCAGTTTGCTCACCCGGTTGACGATCCCGCCCTGGCCGCCTCGCCCGTAAAGCACGGCGGCCGGTCCCTTGAGCACTTCGATACGCTCGATGTTATGCAGGTCACGTACGTACTGGCTGTCGTCGCGAATGCCATCCAGATAGAAGTCATTGCTGGCGTCGAAACCACGTATGCGCACGCTGTCGAAGCGTGTATCGGCGCCGCTGCTGACGTTGGGGATACCGCTCAATGCCTGGCCCAGCTCGTTGGTGCCATAGGAGCGCAGGCTTTCGGTTTTGACTGAGTCGATCGCCTGGGGCACGTAGCGAACAGCCGTCGCGGTGCGTGTGGCGGTGCTGGTCTCTTTGACCCGTGGGTCGTCTTCGTCTGCTTCCACGCTGATCGAGGTTTCGGGCAAGACCGTGGCCGCACCGGCAAAACCAGCAGACAGCAGGACAGAGAGCCCAAGGGAGAGGGGCGTCAGGCGAGGGGCAGGCATGAGAGTGTATCCAAATGACGTGGCAGGAAAATTGTGCGCGAATGGTAATGCTTTGCATTTGCGCGCGTTATCTATTCCCTAACGCATTGCATGCGGATTTGTTACTTAATGTGTTTCCAAAGGCTGATCAAGGTGTTTTCAACGCTTTCATCCCGCCGCTTTAGCCCGCCGCTTAGACGAATATCGCCTAAATACAGACGATTCACGAAATTGACACATAGTTCAACGCCCGCATAGGATTGCGCCCAACGCCTGTGGCTAACCACCATGACTAAATCCAATAAAAAAGGCCCGCGGCAGTTCAGTCGTCCGCGGGCCTTCTTTTTGCTGGCAAGGTCGACACCAGAAAAGCAACAGGAGCCTGGTGTCACAGCGCGTACTCAACCCGTAATAAGGAATATAAGAAAATGTTGAAGCAACGGATGAGTCTGATCGCTCTGGGGATTTTGAGCGCATCGACAGCAATGGCAAACGACCAGGAGCAATCCAAGGGTTTCGTTGAAGACAGCCACCTGAACATCGCAGCACGTAACGCCTACATCAGCCGTGACTACAAAAACGGCAAGCAGGACAAAGCTGAATGGGGCCAAGGCTTCATCGGCAAGTTCGAGTCCGGCTTCACCCAAGGCACCGTCGGTGTGGGTGTGGATGTGATTGGCCAATACGCTATCCGCCTGGATGGTGGTAAAGGTCGCAGCGGCGCTGGCGGTATCGACTTCTTCAAGCAAGGTGACAGCGGAGAAGCCGCCAACGACCTGGCCAAAGGCGGCGCAGCCGTCAAGGCGCGTATCTCCAACACCGTGATCAAATACGGTCAGCAGATGCCGGCCGTGCCGGTCCTGCAATACGACAACTCGCGTCTGCTGTCGGAAACCTACGAGGGCACCTCGATCGTTTCCAAAGAGATCGCCGGCCTGCAACTGGATGCTGGTCACTTCACCAAGGAAGCTCGCAAGAGCGCCGAGGGCAGCGACAGCGGCCGTTTGAAGAGCATCAACTACATCGGTGGTAGCTACAAATTCACCGAAAGCCTGTCGGCTGCTTTGTACGCCTCCGACATGCAGGACGTGCTGAAGAAGCAATACGTCAACGTCAACTACGTGCTGGCCCTGCCAGAACAACAGTCGCTGACGTTTGACTTCAACGGTTACAAAACCAAGCTGGACCGCAGCTTCGCCCTGGAAAACCAAGGTGATGCGGACGCTCGCGACAACAAGATCTGGAGCCTGGGCGCTACCTGGGCCGTTGGCGCGCACAGCTTCACCCTCGCTCACCAGCGCAGCACCGGTGACACCGGCTACCTGTACGGTGGCTACCGCAACGCTGGCGGCATTGGCGACGGCGGCAATACCATCCTGCTGGCCAACTCCTACTGGTCCGACTTCAACGGCAAGGACGAGCGCTCCTGGCAAGCAGGTTATGGCATCGACTTCGCCACCTTCGGCGTACCGGGCCTGACCTACAACATTGCCTACGTGCGCGGCACCAACATCGACGACGGCACTGGCCGTGGCGATGGCACCGAGCGTGAAATCTGGAACCAGTTCAAGTACGTGGTACAGAGCGGCCCAGCCAAAGACCTGAGCCTGCGTGCCCGTGCCTCGTGGTTGCGCGTTTCCAACAACGCCAGCAACTACAACGTAGGCGGTAACGAAATCCGTCTGTTCGCCGACTACCCGATCAACGTTTTCTAATTGATCAAATGTCGTGCCTGATGCCAGGCGATAAAAAACCCCGACTGGTTCGGGGTTTTTTATTGTCCGCTCGCGGGGGCGTCAGGCTTTGACCGGTGCGAGCTTTTTGCAGTTCTCTTTGCGCGTCGGGTACTGCTCGCATTTGCGCAGCACGCTTTGCACCTGCTGCGCATTCTGCAGTTGCTGGTTGGCCAACAGCTTCTCGGTAATAAACAGTTCCTCCGAGCCCAGGTTGCGTTCCGCCTTGTCGATCATCGCCAGGGCCGATTGCCCGTCACCGCGCTTGAGGTGGTAGCTGATCATCAAGTCATAGGTGGAAGGTCCTGCCAGGGACCAGTCCTTGATCGCCTGCAACTCTTTCACCGCTTCGCTGTTTTTGCCCTGGGCCAGGCGCACGGTATAGGCGGTGCGCCGAATGCTCGGCTGGTCTTTTACCGGCGAGGCCAGGGCCTTGCGGATGAAAGCGTCAGCCTGCGGCACCTTGTTTTTTTCCAGGGCATCAATTGCGAAGTACGCGTCTTTATAGCCCTGCAAAGCCTTCGCCACCTGGGGCGTATTCTTCATTTTCGACCAGCTTTGCGGGTTGACCCGGGCGCGGCGTTCCTGGCGATACTCGCGTTGCAAGTACTGGCGCAGCTCGGTGTCGCGGTCCATGGCCGACATATGTGAGCGGTTGAAGTATTGGCTGGTCGCGGTGATGCCGGTGGTCAAGCCATCCTTGACCAGCACGTCCAGCTCTTTGGTGAACTGGTCGAGATTGAACTGCTGCAGCGAATCCTGCATGGCATTCTTGCGCGCCGTGAGGAACCCCGTGAGCAAGGGCTTCTGCTTGCCCTGGAAGTCGTTGAGGCGCTCCAGACTATGGGTGGCGGCTCGCGGCGCGTAACCGGCACGGATCATCAAGTCGGTGCCCAGCAAGTCGGCCTGGTCTTCCTGGCTGCGGCCCCAGGCGGTGCTCCATACCTGATCGGAAAAGGTATTGGCCAGGGCGGTATACAGCACGGTGTTGCCGATGGTCTTCTGGGTGCCGGCTGGGTCTTTACTGAACAGTTTCATCGTACCGGAGCTGCGGTCCACGCCCGTATCGGCAGCCATGGTGGCCAAGGCGACCGTGGAGGCCACGGTGGTGAACATGTCTTTCTGCTGCTGGAAAGCGGCCATGCGGTCATGGTGATGCAGCAATACGTGGCTCATTTCATGGCCCAGCATCGCGGCGATTTCGTCTTCGCTGGCGACGTTGTCCAGCATGCCCAGCGGCACGAACAGGTTGCCGTAGGGGTCTGCCGACGGCCCGAAGCCATAGCTGTCGGTGATCTTCACCTGCAGCGGCGGCAACTCCCCCGGCCAGCCCTTGGACAAGCGCGTGACGATGCCCTGCAAGTAGCCTTGCAGCATCGGGATATCCACCAGGTTCTGCTGGCGCGCTTCAGCGGCCGGTACCGCACGCCCGTCGTAGCTCAAACGCTGCTGGCTCTGGCGCTGTGGGTCGAGCTTGTAATACTGGCGTACGTCGCTGTTATCCACGTAATGGCCCTGAACCCGGGACTGGGTCGAGGGCCCCACCAGGTTCATAAACGCCTGGTCTGCGCCTTTCAAGGTGGCGCAACCACTGAGCACCGAACTGGCCAACAGGCTGGCTGCTACTAGATATCCCTTCACCGCAACGCTCCTTTTATTGATTGCAGCCGGCACCAAAACCGATGGTGGAGTTGTTGCGGCTGTCCTTGGCCTGGCTTTTGGTCAGGCCCTGGCAGGGCAGGTCGACGACGTTCAGCGGGGGCTCGATGCGCAAATCCATGGTGTCCAGCCACACCTTCTGGCCTGCCAGTTCTACCTGCACCAGGTCCAGCGCCTGGTTGTACTGCAATACCGGCAGGGGCTGGGTGGGCGCGTCCTTTTTCGCCAGCTCACGTTGTTGCTTGCCCTGCTCGTCCAGCACTGTCACCGGGTCGGCGAGGAACGCCTTGATACTGTGGGTTTCTGCCCAGGCGCCCTGGGTGAAGAGGGCGGCGAGCAAGACGATGAGGCTTCTGTTCATCCTTGGTTTCCTTGAGTCAGATAGCAGAGCGGTGCACTCAGCGATCGCGGTCGAAGAAGGCTTCGATCCGCTCGCTGAACAGCACCAACGACAGCAACACAATGCCCAGTACGTTGACCGGGGTGATGTCATTGAGGCTCAGCAACACACTGACCCCCGCCAACATCGACATCACCAACAGCCACGACGGGCACGGCGAGGTAAAGAACCAGATTTCCTGGCGCCGCCACCGGCTCCAGGTGCGATGGCCCGCCAGGCGACGTGCGTGCAGCGCCTTGAGCACGGCGATCAACGCCAGCAGCCCGAGCTCCAGCAGGTCCAGCCAATTGAACGGCAGGTGGGGGAAATTGGCCGGTTCATGGTCGTAGTCCATGCCCGCATTGATCAGGTTGTCCAGCGCCATGGCGTGCAGGTAAACGCCAGGGAGTTGGCCGTGTACCGGCGACTCCACCAAGTCCCCGGTGGAAGCAATATTGGCGCCCACCAACACCAGGCGGTCGCGCAGTAACTCGGCGACCAATGCCTGGTCGTCGGGGTCGCTGACCTCCAGGTCACTGGCCGACAACGTCAGCGTATAAGGGCAGCGCGCCTGGGCCGAGTCGTCGAGCTTCCAGAACACCGCCTGAAATAACTGCGCCACCCCATCCAGCAAAAAGTGCCGTGCCGGCGCGCAGTGGCGGATATCGGCAATACGTGCCTGCTCGGGCGCCAGCTTCAGCCCCCACTGCACCGCGATGGGCTGGCGCTGCGCAGCGGCTTGCACATCCACCGGCGGCTGCTTGCAGTGCTGCGTGGCACAGAACACTCGATACAGCGACAGGGCGGGAGTTTCCATCAGCCCTGCATGTGTGCGCATCGCCAGTGGATACTTGTCATCCACCCCTTCCCATACAACCAGCGCCGGCTGGCTCACCTGCATGAACGGCGCCAGCGTATTCGCCTGGCCCGCCTCTGCGCGAGTCAACCCAGTATTGGCCAGCCACAATGGGATGCGTTGGCGTTGATAACGCTCAAACACATTCGCCAGCAACTGGCTGCCCCGCGTCGGGTCGCCAAACGAGTGGTCGTGGCTATAAAGCAAATCCACAAACACCGCCTGGGGCTTGTACGCCAGCAAGCGCTTGAACAACTTGCTCTGCTCGCCATAGGGCATGGGCCACGAACTGTTATTGCGCATCAGGTAGGCATCATCGATCAACACCACCGCCACCCGCTGCTGCCCAAGGCTCGGGTAGTGACTGGCGAACATACGATTGAGCCACTGCGCCGACGCCTTGTCGCTGGAACTGGCCAGGCCGAAAGGATCAAGAATCGCCAGCAACACGATGATGACCGCCAGCCAATAGCGGCGGTATTTGAACAGCGGGGGTTTGGACAACATCCATGTCTCGATAAAAACGCAAGCAAGGCGGGGTTTTTAACGGAGTGGGGAGGGGGTGTCAATTGGAAAAGTGGCTAAGTGCCATATCGCTATGGGCGCATGGGTCGTCATTCGTAAAAAGCCCTGGCCTATCCTGGCCAGGGCTTTGCGCTGTGGGCGCCGGGCTTGCCCGCGATGAAATCAGCCCGCGTCCCGCACGAGTTCTTGCCGATGACTCGTCGCATCTCCCCTGAGCGCTCGCGGGAGTGGCACCGGGTTCTCTGACTCAGGCATGATGTGAACCTGAGCCAACGGAGAGGCGCTATGGGCAGTCACGATAACCCAGCGGTTTCACTGGCCCTTCGTTCGTATTCGGGCCAAGTCGAATTGCACGATCACGACTTTCATCAGCTCGTGCTGCCGCAGTCCGGCTCCATGGACATCGAAGTCGACGGTCGGGCCGGCAAGGTCGACTGGAGTCAGGGCGTGGTAATTCCTGCCGGTGCTCGCCATGCGTTTCTGGCGCAAAAGGCCAATATCTTTCTGGTACTCGACGTGCCGGCCACGACGTTCGGCGGACCCAAGAATCTCGACCTGTCGACCAGACTCCAGGCCGACAAACGCTTTTTCCCAGTAGGCCCGGAAATCCGCCATTTACTCGAATACGCCAGCCGCAGCGCGCCCTTGCTGACCAGTTCACCTCAGGTGGCGGAGTCCTGGAGTACTTTGCTGCTGTCTTCGCTGACGCTGCCGCCCGGAATCATCCCTGAGCATGGTCAGTTCACCCTGGCACGGGCACTCGCTTACATCGAAAGCCATCTGGACAGCCGGCTTAGCGCCACCGAGATTGCACGGGTGGCAGGCACCAGCGAGCGGCAACTCTACGTGCTGTTCGCTCGCCATTTGAATAGCACGCCTTTTGCGCATATCGCCACCTTGCGTCTCAACCGTGCCATCGACTTGCTGTGCGAAACCGCGCTGTCGATCACCGAGATCGCCCACCGCGTCGGTTATGCCGATCAAAGTGCACTCACCCACGCCCTGAAAAAGAACCGCGACCTGACGCCGGCCACGGTGCGACGAAGTTCGCGGGTAAGGTGAATCCGGCAGGCCTGAACAAATCTTCAGCAGTGCTCATCAATACCCGCCCGGCCGGACCTTTCTATGATTGCCCCACCGACAAGGATAAATCAGACGGGGCGTAGATGACCGAAGTGACGCGCATTGCCAAAACACAGGTGTCTGTCAGAGCCGCAGCCTCGGCCACCGCCATCGGCGTGATCGCGGTGTTCCTGTGGTCATGCCTGGCGTTGCTGACCAGCCTCACCGAAGGCATTCCACCCTTCCAACTGCTGACCCTGAGTTTTGCCGTCGCGTTTGTAGCGAGCCTGTGCATCCTTGGCCGCAACGGCATGGCGGGGTTTCGCAGCTGGCGTCAGCCCTGGTCGGTATGGGCGGTCGGTTTTCTAGGGATATTCGCCTACCACGCGCTGTATTTTTTCGCCCTCAAGGCTGCCCCGGTTGCCGAGGCGAGCCTGATTGCCTACCTGTGGCCACTGTTGATTGTGCTGCTCTCGGCCTTCAGCGCGGGGGAACGGCTGCGCAAACGCCAGTTACTCGGCGCGCTGCTGGGGTTGGCCGGTACGGCGTTCATCATGCAACAGCGCGCCTCGGATGAAGCCGCCGCCATGCCGGTAGCCGGCTACCTGGCCGCCTTCGCCTGCGCGCTGGTCTGGTCGTCCTATTCGGTGATCAACCGCCGTTTCAGTGACGTGCCAAGCAGCATCATTGGTGGCATCTGTGGCCTCGTCGCAGTGGCCGGCCTGGTCTGCCATCTGGCGTTTGAAACCGCGGTCATTCCAAGCGCCGGGCAATGGGCGGCCATCGTCGGCCTTGGCCTGGGGCCGGTGGGCCTGGCGTTTTTCGCCTGGGACCACGCCACCAAGCACGGCAGCCTGGCGATGCTCGGCGCTCTCTCCTATCTGGCCCCCCTGATCTCGACCCTGCTGCTGGTGGCCATAGGGCAAAGCCATGCCAGCCCGATCCTGATTATTCCCACACTGCTGATTATCGTCGGCGCCGTTATCGCCACCTCGAAAACAGGCCAGCCCAACGCCGACATCACTGTTGTAAAGGAGCTTTGAGATGGACCTGATTGCCTCTGAAGGCGCCACAAGAATTGAACGCGACCTGCCACGATTCAGCGTGGCGCCCACTCGTCCTGCGCTCCAGCATCTGGGACTACCGTCATTGAAGTCCAGCCGCAGCGGCATTCGCCGCCGCGCAAATGGCGAAGCGCCACGTGTGTTGCTGTTCGTGCCGCCTTACACGCGGCTGATTGAGCCGGTACCGCTGGGCAGCGCATTTGCCGACATCGGCATCGACACGTTCGAAGTAATGAAACGCGCCGGCACGCCCATTGGCCTGTTGCGCATCGCCACGGTGGCCAAGCGCGCCGGCTACGACATGCAGATCGTCGACGCGCCATTCGCCGGCTGGTCCCAGGAAAACACTCTGGTGAACGTCGATCAGGGCCATTTGGTCCGCTATGGCCTCACCGATGTGCAAATGCGCAAGATCATCGAAGATGCACAACCGGACGTTGTCGGCATCCAGTGCAACTACACCGTGCAATGGGGCAACGCCCGGGCGCTGGCCGACCTGGTGAAATCCATCGATCCAAATTTGCTGCTGGTGACGGGCGGTGCCCATTCCAGCGGTGACTGGCAGAATGCCTTGCTGGACTCGCCTTTCGATTTCACCCTGATCAACGAAGCGGATCGCGCCTTCACGCTGCTGCTCGACGCGGTCACCCATGAAGGCGGCAATGTCGACGCGGTGCCGGGCATTGCCTATCGCAGCTACAGTGGCCAACTAGTTCGACCGACTCGCAAATCCAGCTACTTGAGCATTGTCCCGGCCCGGCAGGATCTGGATGAGCGGCTGGGCGTCATGCCGTTGCCGGATTTCAGCTTCCTGAACATGAACAACTACTTGCAGCCCTATCATTCCTCCGGTGCGCGGGTGCGCAAGACCGGCGCCTGGGCGCAGATCTTTTCCACCATAGGCTGCAACGTCAATTGCAACTTCTGCTATATCCCCAAAATCAACGGCCCCTGGCGGGCATTGGGGCTGGACTGGTTCGACCTGCATCTGGCGGATTTGGTCAAACAAGGCGTGACCGAAGTGTTGATCGAAGACGATCACTTGATGCATGACCCGCTGTACGCTATGGAGGTCGGCAAGCTGTTGAAGAAACACCATTTGCCGTGGGTCGAGGAAGGTGGGCTGAGCCTGTTCAATCTGGTGCTGCTGCACAAGGGCGAGCGATTTCTGGCGGAACTTGATGAGCAGGAACTCAAAAGCCCGCACTACCGCAACGTCATCGCTGCCATTCGCGGCGGTCTCACGGCGAAGACGTTTATCCGTTCAATCGCCGACAACGGTTGCTACAACATTTACCTTGCGGTGGAGAGCGCCAACGAAGAGAGCCTGGTGAACTCCAACAAGTCGCGTTTCAACGCGATTCAGCAGGCAACCTTTGAGATCATCCAGATGTTTACCGAGTGCGGAATTCAGGTGACGGGCGGCTTCATGCTCGGCTTCGTCAACCCGCCGGCCTCGGCTGCCGAACAGCCGTTCATCGAAAGCCTGGGGCAAATCGGTAATACCATTGACTATGCCGTCAGCCTGATGGGCGCAGGCATGGCCTACGCCAACCCGTTTATCGTGACCCCGATTCCGGGCACCGAGATGTGGGCATACCAACAGCAGTATGTGGTCCGTCACTACGACAATGGCTGGTCTCACGAAAAAGCCACCATGGCCACCGAGCAATGGAGTGCCGAGGACATCGAAAAAGCCCGTATGGAATTGCTGGTACGCGCCAATGGTGCTGATCGGGTGCGGGAAATGGTGCGGCGCGGAACGTGGCCAGTGGATGTCTGATTTTTTACGCAGCCCTACTCGTTCAATGACTTCGAGCGAGTAGCCAAACAACCTCACATGTCAATTGAGCCACTTACACCATCAGCCTGCTTCTGACCGGTTTTTGACCTTCATCTATAGGTTGAATTTTCCTAAGCGAAGAGTGAGCAAATGCGCGGTCAGTAGCCAGTAATAGCGCGTCGATTCAGCGTGCTGGTTCACGTGACGGTTTAGAAACCATGCGAGATGCTTTCGCTGCCAGGTCCATGGATTATCTTTGTGCAAGCGATTAGAGATCTCCGCTTGAATGGTCTTTGCTTGGCGTAGGTGACGTTCGCGAATGGCATGCTAGCCGGTGAGAAGATCCGCCAGGAACAGCTCCATGTCGAATGTTTTGCTCGTGCTCGATCATCGTTATAAGCCGATACCACGTCGAGACGACCATGCCCCAGTTCGTCGCTGATTTGTGTGCAGGCCTGCTGATGAAGGATGGGCGGGCAGGGCGGACGATTGCCCGGGAAAATCGAGGTGGTTTTCGGCTGGTATCCATAAGATTTGGCGGAATCCGACGGAACGCCAAAACGAAAAAACCCGCCAGAAGGCGGGTTTTTCGGGGGTTCCAGAGATTTTGAAAGCCTTCTCTGGAACCTTGTATGGTGCCGGCACCAGGAGTCGAACCCGGGACCTACTGATTACAAGCTAGGTGCTCAAAACATACAAATCAATGACTTACGGAATTCCTTGTTACGTGCGGACACGCTAAAGCCCCCGTGCGGCGGGGGCTCTAGAACGCTTGTTACGTGGGTTTTGCTCGATATACAGGACCTGATTGAAGCCGGACGTCCTGTCAATTCGAAGAGAGGGTTTCTGCAGTCAAGGACCTACGGGCATTCAGGATAGATTCCAGCGCTGACGGCGTTGTAACCCACACCTGATATTCCTCCCAGGTGAAACCCAGGTGCTCATGGAGTTCCAGACCCGTCCCGGCCAGTCCAGAGTGCCACTGCGCAATGAACGTATCGACATCACAGTTCCGTGCTTCGCCGTTGAGGCATAACTCTAAAAAGCTCATGTTGATTCCTTTGACTTGCTCAGTCGGCTGATGGGGAAACGATGGGGAGGCTTAGGTCGTAGACATCCATCATTTTCGGATCTCGATGGCCGCTGGCCTCTTGCTTGTCAGCCCGGTTTCCGACGGTGTCGGTGATGCCCCGCCGTTTCAGGTCGTGCAGTGCGAAGCGTTGATCGGGCGATATGATCTCATCTTGCAGAGCCAAGGTGATGAAACGCTGCCATGCAGTGTCCAGGCTGGTTTTACGAAGCGGTCCACCGTGGCTGGCCACAATGATGTTCCTGCGTGACGGCATGATCGGTATTGCCGTTTTGCGCTTGGCCCATACCTTGGCCCGATAGGCTTTAGCGTTGTCCCAGGCTTTGCGTAGACGAGGCGTCCAACGAACGATGTTGTCCCGGCTACCTTTGCGGCGGTTGGTCAGTATTCCGCTTTCCAGCTCGTTTTCATCAGTGAGCGTCACGACCTCGATGCCGCGCAACCTGCAAAGGTAGGCCAGCTCCATGACGTAGCCAAGGTATTCGGGACAGCCGCCTTTCTCGTTGCGCTGCAGCAAACCTCTGGCAATTGCCCGGTCGATGAGAGCATCCATGACTAGGTGATTCGGCAGGCGGCGCTGTTTGCGCTCCACGGGCGCTTCAATGCCCAGGGCTGGGTTCACTTCCAGGAAGCCGCGATTGCGGCCCCACTGCAGTACACGGCGCAGATAGCGCAGAGCGTGAGCGGCTTTTGATGGCGTGCCTTCATCCGCCAGTCGGTCAACAATTCGTTGCACCAGGGCAGAAGTGAATTTCCGAACGGCCAGATCCCCCAGCGGTTTACCCAGCTTGGTGGGAATGTTCAGTAGAACATCGCGGGAATAGCAGTAGTCGTCGTGGGTTTTTGAACTGAGCTTCTTGTACCGATCGCTGTCGTGGAACTGTGCGCAAACGTAGCGGAGCGTTCCCCGGTCAACGTTGGAAGCCTCGTGCATGATCTGGTGCAGCTCTGCCAGTGAAACGGTCGCCGGCGCAATGTTGCGCCGGCGCTGTGTGCCCGTTTCGTCACGGTGAAGGGTGTACCAAACCCCTTCATTTCGCTGGTCAAAGTAAACGGCCGCTGGGAGAGCGGCCTGGTCAATGTGAGCGGGAATGTGCGGATTATGCTTCCGCTTCCTTGCTTTCCTCATAGGATGTCGGCGTCGTATCGCTCTGCAGCGGCGGGCTTCATGCCTGCGGCTTGGTTGATAAGGTCCAGCGTCGTCCATGGCCCGGTGCGGCCACGAAACAGGCGAACGCCCTGGTCTACCAGAGACCGTTCAACATCAGACCGGCGTTGGTAGCCAGTGATTCGCTGCAGATCGGTGAATACCAGGACGTTGTCCGATCGGGAGTTCATTGCTAACCCTCTGTGAGCTTGAGCACCCCGGGCAGTCTAGCGCTGCAGCCGGGGCATGATTATTAGAAGTTGGTGGGCAAACTGCTGGAACTATTGATTGGCCAGTAGCTGGGACACAAATGCCCTTTCACTTGCAGTGAGATCACCTTGCAGGTGCGCCATGGTGGTGAACGCCTCGAGGCGGATTCGGGCGTCGGGCGTCTTGTTGACCTGGTAATCGAAAAGCGCGGTACCGACGATGCGAATGGCCATCAGGTGGCGCGCCGCCTGGGGTCCTTCTGCCGGCACTGTGGTAGCCTTCGGGTCGCTGCTGCTTTGGTGCTTTGCTTGCATGGTGTTGCCCTCAGTGGTGGTTGGTACCGGGGAGCTGTAACTCCTCGGTACCCTTCATTTGCCGGCGTAGCCGGTGTCTAGTTCGGTGATTAGGCTTATGCCTTTCGCACCAGGTGAATAACCAGGTCTTCAAACTCTCCTTCGTCGTTGCAGGACTGCCACTCCAGCACGGCCTGCACTTGTTCGCGGGAGCAATCCATAACGAAAATCTCGCTCTGGCCACCGGTGGCCCGAACCTCAAGGATCTGGACGAGGCCGTCAGCGCCGTAGGCTTCGGCAAACACGGCGCTACCCTCGTAGCCCAGTCGAACCATTACCGCGTTGATCCGGCGGATCTCCTCGACTGCGTTGTCCTGTTCCCGCTCAACAATCAATTGGATGTGCATGGCGGTCACTCCCGGAAGATGAAGCAACGCATGGTCGACGGGATGTGAGTAGTCGGAGCCATATCCTGCTGACGTGCACGGATCGCACTTTCCACGCGTTTCTGAGTGTCTAAGCAATGGTGAGCGCGACAGTCTTTGAGCAGTCGGCGCAGCACTGCCAGGTCCGGAATGCGCTGGCGGTGCTCCAGGGCGACCTCGGCGAACTGGTTAAGATTGATGGCGATCAAGCCTGGCTTTTTGCTGTGGTTGACCATCGGGGCCGAGGGCAGCGATTCCAGGTAATCAAACACCTGCCAGAACTCATTCACTTCCTTCGGATCGGTGCTGATCGCCGCCTGGCGCTCGTTGGCCGCTTTCAGAAGGTATTTGCGGCAGGCCTGGACCATTTGATCCGGGATAGCGATGACGAGCTGCAGGCAGTCCAGCAGGGCCAGCATCATGCTGTGGTTCTTGATGACCCGATCGGATGCCAGGTTACGGGTGGCCCATAGCTCGGCGCGGTATTGGGGGTACAGTTCCGCGAAGCGCTTGAGCACCAGTGGCTCGGCGCGCATTGCCTTCACCATGAAGTGGCTGACGTGCTCCAGTTCGGTTTGGACGATTGCGTCAGCAGCCTTGCGGCTCTTATCGGTGATCACCGGTTTGAGAAACGGTAACCGGACGATGCGGCTGATGATCGCTTCGTGGCCGGTAACGATGGCGTTCTGAGCGATTACGATGGAAGCGCGAAACGGTGGCTCGTAGGTGTCGTTGCTGTTGGACTTGACGCCTCGGGTGCGCAGGGTGCCGCCGCCGTAGAAGTCCTTGAACTGGTCCCATTCGAAAGCCTTGGTATTGTCCTCGTTGGTGTTTCGGTCGGCCTCAAGAAGCACCAACGGCAGGTTGGCCACCTGGCCCATTGCTCGGCTCAAACCTGAGAACGAACTTTTAGCCGGGTCGAAGCCCTCATAGGTCCGTCCGAACAGCTTCCAGATAAACTTGATCAGTGTGGTTTTGCCCGAATCGGGTTCGCCCGACATTTCCAGGAACGGAAAGCTCTCATGTTCGGCCCGGATCTGCTCGGCGAACAGCGAGCCAAACCAATAGGTGAGGGCAAGAACGCCATTCTCGCCGAAGACGGTCCAAAGGTTCGGCAGCCAGTCTTCGCGATAGCCCTTACTGTCCAATGCCATTTTGATTTTTACCGACTTCATCAGGCATTTGACCCGCTGCTTTCCGAACTCGAAATAGTCCTCGTCGTTGGCCTTGTAAATAGACCCGCCATGGATAGCGATGTCGTTAAAGATGTATGCCTTGTGATCGCGGCTGTAGCCCAGGAAGTCGATGGTCTCGACGGTTTTCAGGCGTTCGGTTTGACGGATAATGATCTGGTCCAGGTGCTTTTGCGTGCCCAGCCAGGTCGCGCCCGAATACATCAAGCGAGTCTTAAACTCGCTGCTCGAGGAGATTTGCTTTGGCGTGAACGTGTAATTCTCGCCATGGTCGTCGTGGATCCCCAACACCTGGAAATAAAACCACGCCTCGTTTGTGACGTCATTCACCTGCTTGTACAGCGCCTCAAAACGGCAGTTGGCCAGAAGCTTTAAGCTGCAGACGTTCTGCAGCACTTTGCGGCGTGCAGCCTTGTCGTTGAGCTGTTGGTCTTCGTGGTCTTCGCTGGTTGCCAATGCCTTTTGTTCTTCCTCAAGCTTCGAAAGATCGAACTTGGCCCAGTAGGTTTGGTTGCCGAAGTCAAAAGCGAACTCTGGGAAACCTTCCTCCCAGGTGTACATCAGCAGCGCCTTTTCTTTCGGCGAGGGGGCCAGCAACAAGTCGCCCTCGTGGCGCGCAGCGTCCAGGTCACGCTTGCGCTTGTCATTGCGCGCTTTACCTTCTTCCTCGAACTGCCAGCGCTGGTGCAGGTCGTTCCAGTCGACTTTCCTATCCCGCTGGGGAATCAGCGCTGCCTTACAGCTGAAACCCATTTCCCTAGCTTGTTTGACCCAGCGCAGCAGGTAGCCGCGAGCAGTCGGTTCGTTGTCCAGGCCCCAGACCAAGGTGGGCAGGTTGCCCGGGCGCTGCTCGACCAGACGTTTCAACGCTTCTACCGGAAAGTTCACACTCGACATGGCCGACACCGCGTCGACATCGTTTTGCACCAAGGCGGTGGCGTCGAAGATACCTTCAACAATCCATAGCTCTTTAGCGCTGGCCAGGTCTACGCTCGGCGGGCACCACCATTCACCCTGAGCGCTATATTTGGGCTTGAAACGGGCTTTCATCTTGCCGAAGCGGGAAGGGCGATCGATCAGGCGTTCCCAGTAGCCACCGTTCGGCAGGGGGAATCGAATCGTGGCACTAGACTCGTTCGTTTCGTGATTGACGTAGTTCTCCTGGGTGAACCAACCAGTCATATTCCCGGTGTTCAAACCACGAGCAAATTCCAGATACGCACGGGCTGTTACGGTCGGATCGTTGTCTGTTGCCGGCGCTCGCTTGCTCCAATCCTCAAACAGGTCCTCATAGATTTCTTTTACGTGCTGGATATGGCCGCAGCGCTCCGGCCGGCCGCAGCGGATCTGCCAGGGCTTGTCGTGGCGGGCATACAGCTCTTTTTTGTTACAGGCGGGGCAAACCCCGCCCCGCATGTAATTCGTGCCCACACGAAGCTTCAGGCCGAAGTCATCTTCCAGGCGTTGAAGTAGTTGGGTGCGGATATCTTCGTTCATCATTGACATTATTTCGCTGCTTTTAAGCTGTGAGAGAGCGCGGCCATCAGGCGCTTTTGCGCGGCCATTACCGGGACGTGGGCGAGAATTGCGCCGTGGCGAAGACCGTCCGCAACAAAGCGGAATTGGTCGGCGTACCAATGTTCATTGAGGCTCAAGCGATACTGTTCACGCAGTGCGGCCAGCAACGCTTCGGCCTCGGCCGGTGGCAGTTGAGTGGTGACAATTACGGCGTTTACCATCGTGAAACCTCGATTTCGGGCGCAGCTCACCCAAACCCACGGGACGTGGGGCCGGCGTTTTGTTGGATTTGGGGTTACGAGTGCGTGGAGCGCAGACGCACGTTGTCCGGGGTGTTCAGGACACGTTGATAGATCAGGCTGACAGGCACGGACCAGCAATGCCCTTTAACGGGATCGCGGATCACCACGACGGTGTCAGTGCTGTGGTCCAGGATGAGGCGCTGACGGAAAGCGATTTCCATTAGTTCGATATGGGCAAGGGAGGTCAGTTTGGTTGCAACCGATTCCGCCACGTCGAAGCTGCTCACCAAGTGGTTGATGGTGCGGTTAAGAAGCGCCGACAGCTCGCCCAGGTGTTCGGCTTGATGGCGCTCAAGGAAAGCCAGTGCGGCGTTTTGCATGCATTCCTGATAATCCAGGGCATTGATTTGAGTGGTCATTTGGCTTTCCCCGATTTAGCGCGGTAAAGATCGATCGCGGCATACACTTCGGCGGTGCGTGCAGCCATGTGCAAGGTGTGGGCGTTCTGGATCAACTCGGCTTCAACGTCAGTGATCACTCCGTCATCAAGTGCCTGGGCAATGATCTGGTCGACTGTTCCCTGCTTGGCTGAACTCTGCATAGCCCGTGTGTACATCTCCACGTTGTCCAGGTTTTCTGGATGGATCACCGGCACGAACATGCCGCCGTACATCGCCGCCACATAGTTGGGGAGGTGCTGGGTACCGGTCACTTGCTCCAGCTGGAAAATCTGCGCATCCGTCAACGGGCGGCAGTTGTTGTTCTCATAGGCGTGGTTATCAAACTTCTTGAGCGGTAAACCGATCCGAGCGGCGGCGCATTCGCGGCCACCTTCGAAGGTGCAAATAATTGCACTGACCACTTCGCGACGAGTCTTTAGAACCTGATTTTTCATCTTCTGCTGTTCCCTCAGAGCCTTGGCCATTACTGTGCAATCACACCGTCTTTGATCCCCAGGAGGACGGCTGCGCGATGTGCCTCCCCACGGCGACACTGGCTTTGGCCATTCAGCACCGCATAGACGGTGCTGGGGTTGAGGTTGTGTAGAGATGCAAAATTTTTCGCGGTCTGGCCACGCTTCTCCAAGGACGCACGCGCTTGCTGGCGGGCTTGCTCGGTGATGGTTGAGTTGGGCATAGTGCAATTCCTTGCGTTTTCGTGTGATGACGACCGCAGGATGTGGCAAAAACCTGCCAATGTAAATATGCGGATGGAAAAATATTGACACTCTCCGAAGAGATTGGCGCAAGGCTGCGCCAACAACGCGCCCAGGCTGGGCTGACGCAAGATCAACTTGCGGAACATCTTGGTGTCTCGAAACGAACTCAGGGAAATTACGAATCCGGTGCTAGCGATCCCCCGGCGTCCTATCTGAGCATCGCTGCAAGTGCCTTGGGATTTGATGTGCTTTACATCGTGAGCGGGACGCGTACCACTTTGAAGGCCGAGGCGTTGTCCGAGGCTGAGGACAGCATCGTCCAGCAATACCGCAGCATCCCGCCGGACGATCAACGAGCCATCCGGCGTTTTGTTAAGGCCATGGCGGACGACGCTGTCAAAGGCTCGACCTGAACGAAGTGTTTCTGCCATCACACCAGCTCGCCCCCATATCAGTGCGTCAGCAAATGATTTTATGGAGTGGTAAGCATGTTGGATCGCACAAACGTCGATGTCGGTTACGTTGAAATGGCTGCATCTGCGCGGTATGAGCTTTCGCATATTGAACGTCGCCTGATTGGGTTCTATCGCCAGTTGAGTCAGCGTGACCAGGAGCAGCTGCGCCGACTGATCGAAGCGCTGCTGAGCAACCCGGACCAGTCCGACGAAGATTGATTTTTGAGCCGCCGACATGTTGCTGTCGGCGGTAAACATCATGCGACCGCTTGCGATCCAAGCTTTTCAAATAGCTCGCGCTGCTGCGCCCTAGGCATGTCTCGCAGTCGATCAATCAGCAGCCGGTCGAATGTCTGCGCCGACGGGCTGAGCGTGTGAGAAAACGTGAGGTTTGCCACCCAGCTATGCCCGCACTTTGCGTCGAGGCATTGGCAGTAAAGTTTCGCGAAGTCAGTGGATAGCACCTCACGCGATGCGATCCGACCTTTATGCCCGCACTTACATGTCACTCTCATGTTCCCTCCCCAGGGTGCAGCGAATTACCACTATGTTCGCATGTGACGCAGGATATTTCACTTTTTTTGAAGTATCAGGTAGTGGTTTCGCCTGCTTTATCGATCTTTTTCCAGTCGATACGCCTGTCATGGCGAAGCGTGTTGTTCAGCTGATTGAACAGCTGACAAATCGGTCGAATCTCGTTGCTGGTGTACACACGATCGATCTTCTCAATGTCCCCAAACCCGCCGCTGTTTTCCGGGATGATTCCGGCCAGGGCAGGGTTCATACGCCACGCCGCGATCACGTCATTGCGCGTGATGTTCTTCACCTTTTCCAGTTCGTCCTTGGCCTGGAAGTCCCCCACGGGGATGATCTGGATGGCGTTTTCCTTGCCGTTGGGGATGTTGACGAACATCGAGCGGAAGTTACCCACACCCTTGCTGGCGCTGATTTGGGCGCGCAGGTTCTCTTCGTCTTCTTCGGTCAGGTCCGGGTCGTTGGTGTAGAAGATGTAACCCGCGTGCGCGCCGTTGCTGTAGTAGCGCCGGCGGAACAGAGTCGCTGCCTCGTTGAGCAACAGCGCCTGCAGACCGCCCAGGTAGTCGGGCACGCCGTAGATGTTCTGTTCCACGTCGTAGTCCAGGACGTGTTCGATTTCGTCCTGGTGGAAGTCCATGTACTTGCTGTCTGGCAGCAGCATCCTGAACCCGCCGTCGACCTTCACCCGCATGTTGATAGCAGGCAGGTGCTGCATCTCCAGCACTTCGCCAAAGGCGTTGGTATCGCGATAGAAATACGCTTCGCCAAACACCATGTAATCCAGGCTCGCCCGGCCCATGGTCTGCGTGCTGCAGCCCTCGGACGGGATGAATTCACGCAACAGCAGGTTGCGCTTGAACTTGGGGATGGCGCCGTGGTGCGCGTTGGCGCGCAGTAGCTTGGCCAGGCCCGCCCGCGAAACCGGCGGTTTGTAGATTTCGCCGTCGTCGCTGAGAAACACCCCCAGGTACTCGCCGATGTTGCCGGACAGCACCTGTTCCGGTTCCCCGAAGGTGAACGCCCGCATGGGCTGTGGCTGTTGTACCTGCTGGCTGGCTTGGGGCTTTCTGCGTCGTGACTTGGGCATTGTTTCCGCTCGTGACGTAGCGGCTACGGCGCCGCTTGTTGGTATTGAGGGGTTCGTTGGCCAGGGCGTGCATAACCGCCCAGGCGATATCGGCGTGGCCGGTGGCATCGGTGCGCGAAGCGCTGTAGGTAACCTGGCCGCTGGTGGTGGTGCCGCGCTTGATGGTCAGGAATGCCTGGGCGATATCGGTCCAGCCGGCATCCCACTCGATGCGACTGCCCTGGATCGTGTCCTGGGCCTTGAGCACCAGGGTGTTTTTAGTCTCAAGGCTGTAGTGGATCGGTGTGGCCTTCGCGTAGAAGTCGCGCACCAGGTCGAACACGCCGTAGCCCACACCAGTGATGTCGATCCCGATGTGTTGCACGTTGAAACGCTCTGTAAGCTTTTTGACCTGGGCGGCTTGGTAGGTGAACGAATGGCCTCGCCAGCTGTGTTTTTCCAGGATGCGGAATTTCGCCCCGGGTTCCAGTGGCGGGGCGACCACCACGCAGGTGGCATCGTCGCGGGTCCGGCTTGGATCGTAGCCAAGCCATACCGGGCTGTTGCCGAACGGCCGATCCAGTTCCGGGTCGTAGTCCTCCCACAACGACAGGTCGGAATAGCAGCGCTCCAGATCCTTGAGGCCGAACGCACTCTGGCTGCTGTCGATGAACTTGCAGTAGAACAGCTGTTGAAATTTGTCTTCGTCGTACTCCAGCTGCAGCTGTTCCAGGTCGAACAGATCGCAGCCGCCGGCGATGGCGTCGTCCAGGGTAATGGTCTTGCGCCATTGCCCATCGGGGCATAGCGCGCCCTGGGTGTAGGACGCCTCGGTGGGCCAAGTCCCGCCGGCTTTCTTGCCGCGTTTGCTGTTGCGGAATTCCTCACCCGACCAGAACGGGTACGCCTGGTGCGACACCGCGCTGGGCGTCGAGAAATAGGTTTTTCGCCATTTCTTGTGGGTGCCCATGGCGCTGGCCACGGTGCTGAGTTTGTCGAAGTCACGTATCCAGAAATACTCATCGACGTAGACGTGGCCATGGTAGCCCTGGGCGGTGCTGCTGTTTGTGCTGAGAAAGCGCAACTCGGCGCCGTTGCTGAGCGTGATCGGGTTGCCGGTCAGCTCGATGTCGAACCACTGTTTGGCAAACTGGATGATGTAGCTGCGGAAAATCTCCGACTGCGAGCGGCTGGCCGACAGGAACACCTGGTTGTCGCCAGTCAGCACCGCATCCATGAACGCTTCGCCGGCGAAGTAGTAGGTTAGGCCCACCTGGCGGCTTTTTAGGATGTTGCGGATTCGGCACGTCAGTGGGTTTTGCTTGGCCGCGAACAGCTCCTGCTGATAGCGGTACATCTTGCTGATGAACTTATCCAGGAAGTCGACTTCGGTCAGCCCGCTGATGTCGTTCTTGGCTTTTTTCTCGCGTTTCTTCCCGCCGCTATCGCCACGGACCGAACGTTCGCCACGCGCGCCCTGGCGGCGTTCCTGCGGTTCGCTGCCTGATTCCCCGACCGGTGCCGGCGACGGCTTGACCGCTTGCTTTAACAGGCGCTCGCGCACCGTGGTCAGCCGGTCCAGCTCGTTGAGTTCGTCTTTGGTCAGACTGCTGGCTTTGTCCAGGAGCAGGGTGATTCGCCGGCCGACGGCGGTCAGCGGTTCTTCGTCCGACAGCATGTCCTCCCAACCGCCCTGGCGTATCCAGTAGTAGACGATGCGGATATTGGGCAGGTTGAGCTGCGCCTGAATTTCCTTGGCCTTACAGCGGCGTAGAAACAGGCGTTTGGCGGCTTCTTTAACTTCGGTCGAGTAGTACATGGGCCGCAGTCTATGCGGCGAAAACGCTTGAAACGCGGGGTTAAATTCCGTGATCCACCTATATCGCGGATATAGGAGAAACGCGCATTTGAACCGTTTGTTTGGGGCTTGGCGGCTCCCTATCGTGGCGGCTCATTCAGTGATTGAGCGCAGTCAAACCCATGCCCCGTTCCCTTGTTTCGTTCTGGAAACGTGTCGCCACCAGCGGAGCCACCGTTGATGGGCGCGTGATCCTTCCCCAGGAACTGCGCGATATCGCTGAAACCTACAAGCCATCGTTCTACACGGCGGTGATTTGGTGCGACCACGAACGCTGGCCAGGCTCCCACGGCACCGTCTACGCGGTGCGACTGGTGGAAGAAGCCGAAGACCTGGAACCGGGCGAAGTAGCGTTGGAAGCGCAGTTGAAGCCCAACGACCGCCTGCTGTACCTGAATGACCAGGGCCAGAAGCTGTTCACCAGCATCGAGATCACGCCGGACTTCCGTGGAAAAGGTAAAGCCTACCTGACAGGCATGGGCGTTACTGACCAGCCGGCCAGCGTCGGCACTCAGGAACTCTACTTTTCCCACAAGAACAACCGCGCCTCCTATTACGCCGCCTCGGTCGAACTCGGCCGCTTGCAGGACGACAGCCAACCCACCGCCGAAACCGGACTGATCAACGCCCTGACAAGCTTTTTCAAGCGGTTCGCCGCTGACGTGTTGCCCGCCGAAACCACTCCACCCCAAACAGAGAGCAAACCCCCAATGGATGAAGCTACAGCAACGGCTTTGACGGCCCTGGTGGCGCAACTGCTGGTTGTCGCTGCCGGCCTTCAAGCCGTCATCGAACCCGCCGCCGAAGATGCCCCCGCGCCAGATTCAGACTTGATCGACGATGTAAGCACAGCAGTGGACGAGATCGTCGCCACCGCCGAAGAAGAGCGCGAATTCCGCCGCAAGGGCAAGGGCAATCAGTCCGTACTTGCCAAGCTGGATGCGCTGCAGAAGCAGTTCAGCGCCCTGCAGAACACCTCGGCCGGTCGCCAGTTGCCACGCAACCCCGGTCCAGTAGCCGCCCCACGACGTAAGGTGCTCTGACATGGCCCAGCCATTAAGCGCCCGTGGCGCCAAACAGTATGCCGAGCTGCAAGAAGCGATGGCCGAAGCGTACGGCGTCGAGCGATCGAGCCGCATGTTCAGCGTGGAACCGACGATTGCCCAGGAGCTGAACGACGCAATCACCGCGAAAGCCGACTTCCTGGAACGTATCAACGTCGTCCCGGTAAGTGAGATCAAGGGCGAAAAAGTCTTTATCGGTGTGAATGGCCCGGTCACTGGCCGCACCAATACCAAGACCACCGACCGCGAAGCCAAGGACGCATCGGCGCTGGATAACACCCAATACGAACTGGCTGATACCCAGTCAGACGTTGGTCTTCCGTACGCCAAAATCGACGCCTGGGCGAAGTTTCCCGACTTCAAAGAGCGCTATTCCGCCGCAGTGCAGAAGCGTATCGCACAAGATCGGATCGTTATCGGCTTCCATGGCACTCACGCCGCTGTTGATACTGATTTGGAGAAATTCCCCAAGCTGCAGGACGTGAACAAAGGCTGGCTGCAGCAACTTCGCGAGCAAGCCCCACAGCAGGTGCTCAAAGAGGGTAAGACTGCCGGTAAGGTCACACTGGGCGCCGGTGGTGACTACGCCAACCTTGACGCCCTGGTGCACGACACCAAGCAGATGGTGGACGAGATCCTGCGCGAAGACGGCGACCTGGTCGCGATCATCGGTACCGACTTGCTCGCGTCCGACAAGGCCAAGCTGTACACCAAGCAAGGCGACACGCCGACCGAAAAAGAGCGCATCGAAAACGCCCAGGTGATTGCGACTTATGGTGGCCTGCCAGCTTTCAGCGTGCCGAACTTCCCGGTCAACGCAGTGCTGGTCACCAGTTGGGACAACCTGTCGATCTACTACCAGGACACCAGCTGGCGTAAGCAGACGATCGAGAACCCGAAGCGCTCCCGCGTCGAGGACTACAACAGCCGCAACGAAGGCTACGTGATCGAGCAGCTGGAAAAGATCGCGTTCACTGAAAACGTTGAATTGGTGGCGGCGTGAGTCTGGCCCTGGCGCACAAGCGTCGCACCCTGGCCTTGGGCAGCACTGCAGTAGCGGCAATGTCCGCTGCTGCAAGCTTGGCCTATACGCCGGCCGATGCACTGAGCAGTCCCGCCAATGCGCGCAAGCACCTGCTGCTGCAGGAAGCAGCATTGGACCAGGATCTGGAGCGCCTGAGCGCGATGAAAGGGGCGTTGGCGGGACGCCAATTGCTCAAGCGCGACGAGCTGCTGCCCAAGTACCAGGAATACGTCCAACGCTACTGCGAGTCGGGGCTGAACTTCCCTAACCGCGTTGCGGTGCAGGTGATGGTGTGGCTGTTCGACACCGCCCAGTTCGAAGACGCGCTGGAGCTGGCTGACTTCCTGATGGAGCAAGGCCAGAAGATGCCGGAGCGATTCAAGCGCCGCGACATCCAGACCTTTGTTGCTGATGCGGTAGCCGACTGGGCCTATGACGAATACAACTCGGGCCGCAGCCCTGAGCCTTACCTATCCGAGCTGTTGCCCCGCGTTGACGGCGAATGGGACCTGCCTGAGCAGATCCCGAGCAACTACCACAAGCTGATCGGCATGCGCGCTATGGAGGCTGAGCAGTGGGCAACCGCGCTCAAGCATTTGGAGCGCTCCACCGAGCTGTACGCGAAAGCCGGCAACGACACCCGCATCAAGAAGGTCCGCAGGGCCTTGGAAAAACAAGCGGCTGCTAACCCGGCCTCCGAATAACCGACTACCCCCCCAGCGGGGACCTGTGGAAGTGAGCCGCCCATTTATGGACCGTCCCACTGAAAACAGGCTCCCCGCCCTATTTGAGCGGCCAGCAATGAGCTTTTCCGGGAAACCCACCACCTTTGTGGAACTGACGATCGAAAATGACGGCTTCTGGCCGGACCTTTCTGTGACCGAGTTTCAGAAAGAACAACGCGTGCCGGCGGAGTACCTGGTAGAGCTGCTGGTCGACACACTCAAAAGCGCCATGTTCGAAGTGAACACCGACCTGGCCCGCGTGAAAGCGAAGCTGCAGGCGGCAGGGGTATCGAACCTGCAGGCAGCGGCCGGTGTGGCCACCCCGGCAGAATGGGCTTACGCCTATAAGGTCACGCTCTATAAACGCGCTGTCTACAGCCGTGCCAAGGGCAATTCACTGCCCCAGTTTGCCACCGTGACCCGCCGCGAAAGCGCGGAAAACACCGGCAAAGAAGCGCCAGAGCGTGCCGAAACCTTCCTGGCTTTCAGCCAGCAGGCCGTGCGTGCGCTGCAAGGCCGCGGCCGCATTACGGCGTCGTTGCAATGATCCAGCTGCAGGCGCTAACCGCCTACCTGATGGCCCGTAACCTGGTGGCGCCTGAGCTATTCGACAGCTGGACGGAGCAGGTCAGCCTTGAGCTGATCTGGAAGCCCGACCGCGACGGCTTGCACATGGCTGACATGCGCTACCGCGCTGTGTTCTCGCTGGAGAGCTTCACTGGCAATCCTTCCAGGCTGATGGCCCTGGTCGGTAGTTGGCTGGAAACCCACGACAGCAACCGCGACCGCCACGAGCTGCCGGCCCCGATGTTCACCGTTGAACCACTTGACCAGGACAGCTTCGACGTGGAGCTGTCGCTTGAATTCATCGAGCCGCAATACCTGGCCGAAGATCCTACCGGCGAGATCGAGGCGTTCGGCAAAACCTGGGCGTTCGTCCCCTTCGATTTGTGGGTAGCTGAGCAAGGCGAGGTGGGCAGCGATGGCCGCTAATCCGCTCGCCCTCGATGTCAGGGGCTTGCTCGATGTCGACGCCCAGTTGGCGTTGCTTGAACTGCCGCCCCAACTGCGCCGGCGATTGCTCAACAGAGTGACTACACGCGCACGGACGATGAGCCGTAAGCGGGTTCGAGAGCAGAAGAACACCGACGGCACCCCATTCGCTGAGCGCAAGGGCAGTGCAAAGGGCAAAAAGAAGATGGAAGCCGGCCTGGCCAAGCTGCTGCAGGTGACCCGTGTCAGCTCCGACGAAGCCGAACTTGGCTGGAAAAACGCCCTGACCCGGTGGGTCGCCGCGCAGCAGCACAACGGTGTCAGCGAGCGCCGCACCGCCGCGCAGATGCGGCGCTGGAACAAAGTCCCCCCAGGCATCGCCTGCACCGACAAACAGGCCAAGCGTCTGCGCCGGCTGGGCTTCCGTGTCCGCCAGAAAGGCAAAAAGGCGCTGGCCAGGCCGTCAGTGGCCTGGATTCAAGAGCATGTGAACTACGCCAAGGCCGGCTTGCTGATCCGCATCTTGAACGACGAACGAACCGAAACAACGGGCGCGCAAAGCTGGGACATCACCCTGCCAAAACGCCAGTTCCTCGGTGTGGAGAGCGGGAGCGAAACCCGCGACCTGGTTAACCAGGTGTTCCAACAAATCCTTAATTCACCCCGCTAACGAGGCACACCATGGCACTTGGCAAGGTCAGCGTTAACAATCTCAATCTGGGCCAAGGCGCCGTGACTGAGATCGAGCGCTATTTTCTGTTCATCGGTCCCGGCCCGAAAAACACCGGCAAATTGATCGCCCTCAACACCGACAGCGACCTGGATTCGCAGCTGGGCGTACCGGCCAGCGACTTGAAAACCCAGATCACTGCTGCCCGCTTGAACGGCGGCGATCGCTGGGCCTGCCTGGCGGCGCCGATCAGTGCTGACGGTGACTGGAAAATCGCCCTGGAAACCGCGCAGCAACAGGGCTTTTCCGTCGAAGCCGTGGCGATCACCAAGCCGGTATCCAAGGGCGACGAACTGTCGGCCATGCATGACGCGGCTATTTCCCTAAACAACACCTACGGCCGGCGCGTATTCGTCATGGCCGCGTCTGCCGGCATCGTCGCACCGCTGACCTGGGCGCAGTACCTGTTAGAGCAGAAGGAAATCACCGCCGACGTGGCCGCGCCGCGTGTGTTGGTGGTTCCGCAGCTCCACGGCAATGACCTGGGCGTGTTGGCCGGTCGCCTGGCCAATGCCGCCGTCAGCATCGCTGACAGTCCAATGCGCGTGGCCACCGGTGCGGTGTTGGGCTTGGGTGCGGTGCCGGTCGACGGCGAAGGCATCCCGCTACCGTCCGCGATTCGTGCCGAGCTGGATAAGGCGCGCTTCTCGGTCGCCCAGACCTATCCCGACTACCCGGGCGTGTACTGGGGTGACGGCAACATGCTGGATACGCCTGGCAGCGATTACCTGGTGATCGAATACCTGCGTCTGGCTGACAAGGCCGCTCGCCAGATCCGCCCCCTGTTGATCCGCCGCGTGGCCGATCGCCGCTTGAACAGCACCGCCAACAGCATGGCCGTGAACGTCAACGCGCTGATGGCACCCCTGCGCAAGATGGCCAAGTCGACTAAGTTCGCCGGCCAGGTGTTCCCGGGCGAGATCCAAACGCCCAAGGACGGCGACATCGTGCTGACCTGGACGAGCAAAACCGCCGTTGAGGTGTACATCAAGCTCAAGCCCCACAACTGCCCGAAAGACCTCACGGCGAACATCGCCCTGGACCTTTCCACCGACGATTCGGAGTAACCCCCATGTCACGTATTGGCGGCAAGAACTTTGACGTGAACCTGGGCGATATGCAGGTCCACGTCGAGAGCTGCACCCTGGATATCACCGACAATAGCAAGACCGCGCAAACCCGTGGCGTGCCTGACGGCTACGTCGACGGCGACGTAGCGGCGGCTGGTGAGATGGAACTGGACTCGACCAACTTCGGGCTGGTCGTTGAGGCAGCACGTACTGCAGGCAGCTTTCGCAAACTGGAGGCGTTCGACGTGGTGTTCTTCGCCAAGGCCGGCGACGACGAGCTGCGCATTGAGGCGTTCGGCTGCAAGTTGAAGGTTTCCAGCCTGTTGAACATCGATCCCAAGGGCGGAGAAAAGACCAAGCACAAGGTGCCGTTTGAGGTCACCAGCCCGGACTTTATCCGTATCAATGGCGTGCCGTACCTGGATGCCACTGAGATTGAGGGCATTAGCTGATGGTCTGCCCGTTCGATCGCGCCCAAGCCCTGGAACAACGTCAGCGGGACCAGGCTATCAACGCCCAGTTGGCCCAGGCCCGGCGTGAGTCAGCGGGCCCAAGTCTTACTCACTGCCAGGACTGTGACAACGAGATTCCTGCAGCGCGCCAGGCGCTCGGCGGCAAGACCCGTTGCGTCCCGTGCCAGTCTTTTTTCGAAAAAGGAGTGCAGAGATGAGCACGAATCAGGCGGCCCAGGACACCGCAATCGCACTGGCGAAGGCGTCACCTGCGATCGGTGTAGCTGCCACTGGAGCGACAGGGGCCGTCGACTGGTCGGCTGTCGCCTACATGCTCACTGCTGTTTACATGGTGCTGCAGATCCTGCTGTTGGTTCCCAAATATCGCCAGATGTTGCGCGACTGGAAGGTGAAGCTATGAGCCTGCGCGGCAAGATCGCCGCCGGTGCCATTGCGCTTTGCAGCTCCACGCTGGTGGTGTTCCTGGGCACTTGGGAAGGCAACGGCCAGAACACGGTCTACGCCGACAAGTTGGCCCGTGGCCTGCCCACTGTGTGCAAAGGCATCACCCGCCATACGAGCCCCTACCCAGTCGTTGTGGGTGACTACTGGTCGGACGCCCGGTGCGACGAGGTAGAGCAGTTGGTGATCAGCAAAGGCCAACTGCAGCTGGCCGACTGCATCACCAACCAGGACGTGGACCAGAACACGTTCGACGCCCTGAGCAGCCATGGCCATAACTTCGGCAACCCCAGCACCTGCGCCAGTCGCGCCGTGGGTTTGATCAATGCGGGCCACATCAAAGAGGGCTGCCAGGCCCTGGCCTGGGCGCCTGATGGCAAAACCCCGGTGTGGGCCTTCGTTACTACCGCCCAGGGCAAGAAGGTGTTTATGCCGGGGCTGCACGCGCGTCGTTTGGCGGAAGTGGCTTTGTGTGAGGCGGGCCTGTGATGCGCGAAGGTACTTTCATCCTGGTGCTGTGCCTGGTGGCCTGGTTCGGCTTCGGTCTGCTGGAAGGCCTGCGCGACACCGCCCGTAGCGAGCGTGACGCCGCGCTATTCGAAGCCAGCGGCTTGCGAGAGGCGGCTCGTATCAGCGGCG
This sequence comes from Pseudomonas sp. MF6767, assembly GCF_016405475.1. Lineage (NCBI taxonomy): Bacteria > Pseudomonadati > Pseudomonadota > Gammaproteobacteria > Pseudomonadales > Pseudomonadaceae > Pseudomonas > Pseudomonas sp. MF6767. The sequence goes on from NZ_JAEKCY010000004.1 coordinate 122,008, forward strand.
AGATGCTGGCCGAACGTGACGCCATCGACCTTCAACGAACGCAGGAACTCAACGATGAACGCACCGAAAACGACGGCCTACGTCGCGCTGTTGACGCTGGCATTAACAGGTTGCGCCTCAACGCCACCTGCAGCGCCCCAGCCAACCCAACGGCCAGCACCAGCGGCGTGGCTGATGCAAACACCCCCGAACTCACTGCAGACGCTCGACAGGATTATTTCACCCTCAGAGATCAGCTTGCCCTCAGTCGGCAAATGATCCTGGGCCTGCAGGACCACGTGCGCCGGGTTTGCCTGCGCTGACTCACCACTTTTAAACCTGAATGGAGTTACACCATGACCGATACACGCGATATCACTCTGGAAGTCGGCGACAAGGAATTCACCTTCGCACTGACCCCGCAGGACGTGACCAAGTACTTCAACGCCGTGACCCAGACCAACAAGGTTTCGCCGGCCAACAACCTGCTGGTGACCACCGTCAAGCAGGAAGAACGCGCAAGTCTCAAGGCCCAGTTGGGCAACCCGGTACTGGTCATGCAACTGGCCGGCGCGCTCCTGGAAGAGTACGGGCCGGACGTTGAAATCATCGTAAAAAAGCACTCGACCACGCTGAGCGCCTGACGGAAAACGGCCTTGGCCAACTGGTGGCCTTGGCCAGCCGCTGGCTACCTGGGGCCGAGCCCACCGCCGAGGTGATGGGCACGGCCAAATGGCTGGAGGACGAGCACTGGCGGCGGATGGAAATTGCCATCGCCAACGGTATCGCCCACGCACTCAACGGATAAACATCGATGACAGACCGTAGCGCCCGCCTGGCCTTCATTTTGAGCCTGACCGATAAGGTCACCGCCCCCATGGGCAAGGTGAAGACAAGTTTTTCTGACCTGGCCCAACAGGGCCAGAAGAACATCACCCAGATGGGCCTTGGCCTGGCTGGGATGGTGGGCGCCGGTGTGGCCATCACCCAGTCCCTGGAACCAGCTCTGGAGATGAACCGCGCCCTGGGCGAAGTCCGATCGCTGGGCGTGGCCGAAGATGCGTTGAATGCTCTGAACCGCAAATCCCTAGAGTTCTCTGTCGCTTATGGCGAGAACGCCCGGGATTTTGTCGCCTCGGCATACCACATTGAAGGTGCGATCAAAGGGCTGGTGGGCAATCAGTTGGCGACGTTCACCAACGCCAGCGACGTGCTGGCCAAGGCCACCAAGGCCGACGCAGACACCATGGGCACCTACGTCGGCACCATGTACAACCTATTCAAGGGCCAGGCCGACGCCATGGGCAAGGGCCAGTGGGTTGAAACGCTGGCCGGCCAAACTGCCACCGCCGTGCAACTGTTCCGCACCAGTGGCGAGCAGATCGGCGAGGCATTCAAAAGCGCCGGTGGCCTGGCCAGCACCGCAGGTGTGAGCCTGGCCGAGCAAATGGCGGTGCTGGGCACCTTGGGCGGCACCATGGACGGCGGGGAGGCCGGTGGCCTCTACAAGTCATTCTTTGAGAACGTCAGCGGCGCATCGGAAAAGCTCGGAATGTCCTTTGTGGACCAGCAGGGCAAGTTGCTGCCGATGATGAACATCCTGGACAAGCTCAAAGGCAAGTTTGGGGATCTGTCGATCGAGGCCAACGGCAAGCAGCTGCGCGACGCCTTTGGTGGTGAAGCGGCCCGCCTGATCACCACCCTGATGGGCGACACCGGCCGATTGAAAAACGGCATGGAACAACTGGGCAATGTACGCGGCCTGGAAAACGCCGAGCGCATGGCCAAGGCCATGGTGGACCCGTGGCAACAGTTCGGCGCCGCTGTGCAGGCGCTGCGCATCGCCTTCGGCCAGTCATTGATCCCGATCCTGGCGCCGCTGATGGATCGCTTGGTGGGCATTGCCAGCACGCTGACCCGCTGGACCCAGTTGTTCCCCAACATCACCCGCGTGATCGGCATCGCTACGTTGGTGGTGTTCGGGATCATTGCGGCCATGTCCCTGCTCACCTTGACCGTGGGCATGTCGAAGATGGTCTGGCTGGGCTTGGTCACGGTGTGGAAAGTCCTGACCATGGCCGGCCTGCGCAGTATCGCTATGTTCCTGTACCACACCGTTATGGTGATCGGCTTCGTGGCCGGTCTGGTGCTGATGGTCGCCTGGATGGGCCTGGTCAAGGGCGCAATGTTGCTGTGGCAGGGCGCGATCTGGTTGGTCAATACCGCGTTGCTGGCCAACCCGGTGACCTGGATCGTGATCGGCATCGTTGCCCTGGTCGCGGCCGTGGCGGCGGCGATCATTTATTGGGACCAGTGGACCAGCGCGCTACTCAACAGCGAGGCGTTCAATTGGGTCAGCGGCCAACTGACTGCATTGTCGGACTGGTTCGATTCGATGGGCGGCTGGTCGAGCATGGCCAGCGCCGCCTGGGACGGCATCGTCAGCATCTTTAAACAGGCCATCAACGGCTTGATCGAGATGTTGAACAAGATCCCCGGAGTAAACATCGAGGCGGCGTTTGGTGACATGCCGGCAGCGCCTGAGCTGCCAGGTATCAGCGCACCCAGTGTTGAGGCGCCGTTGCTGCCGCAACTGGTGAGCGCTCCACAGCAGCCGATCCAGGTCCCGCTGATGATGGCCAACACACCGAAAATGCCGGCGTCAGCCATGCCAACCCTAAACGCCCTGCAGCCCCAGGCCCAAGCGCCGGCCCTGGTCCTGGCTCCGGTACCGAAAACCCCGGCGCCGATCGCGCAGCCACTCGCTGCACTGGAGCCACCACGTCAACCGCCGGCTCTGGTGTTGGCTCCGGCGCCTACAGAGAGGGCCGAACAGAGCCAGCAGCGCATCAATGGCGCCGTGGCCAGCCTGTCACCGAAGCGGCCCGACGCAGTGCCCCGGGGCGGCTTGCTGGCGAGCATCCAGAACAACAACCAAACCCAAAACAAGGGCACCCACGTGGAGAACGTGAACATTCACACCGGTAAGCAAATGAACCCGCTGGAGCTGGAAGGCATGTTAGCCATGGCGGTGGGGGGATGAGCGAATACATCGACCTGTTGATCGTCGACAACGATCTGGCGCTGGATCCATCCCGTCAGCCGCTACTGATCGAGGACCGCGCCAGCATCGCCCAGGACATTGCGCACATGATCCGCGAGAGCGGCTTGCTGGTCACCCTGGTAGCCGAGCGCAGCAAGTTGCGTCAGCGCGACTGCATCCAGCAGTTGGAGCTGCTGGTGGAGGCCGACGCACGCCTGGTACCGGGCACTGCGTTGATTAACCAGGTGCAGTCCGGACAGTACCTTGTCACGGCCAAAACGCTGAAATTCGGTGACATTGAGGTGACCCTGTGAGCGACGTCGATTTCAAACAGGCGCTGATAGACGCCGGCATTCCGACCACCGAGGAAGGACTACGCCAAGCCTGGGAAAAGGAAGTGGCCGCCCAGGGCAGCAAGATGAGTAACACCAGCGCCTATTCGCCGTTCTGGCGGGTAATCACGGCACTGGTGACCAAGCCGGTCATGTGGCTGATCAGCTTTATCAGCGACACCGTGCTGCCTAACTTCTTTGTGAAAACTGCCCGCGACAAGTGGCTGGACATGCTGGCCTGGGCGGTCAACGTTGAGCGCAAGGGCGCGACCAAAGCCAAAGGCGTGTTGCTGTTTATTCGCGATGTTGCCGGCGGTGCGCTGGAACTGCCCGCTGGCATCCTGGTGCAGTCTGCAGCTATCAACGGCCATATCTATCAACTGGTGACCACCCAGGCCGCAACCTTTACCGATGGACTGATGCAGCTGGAAGTCCCAGTAGAAGCCCAGGAGGTGGGCAGCGGGTACAACCTGGCCCCGGGTTATTACGCGATCCTGCCGGTACCGATTGCCGGCATTGTCCAGGTGGTGAACGCGGATGGTTGGCTGATTGCACCAGGTGCAGATCCTGAGCCGGACGATCAGCTGCGTTTGCGCGTGCGTAACCAGTTCTCGGCGGTCAACCAGTGGCACACCGATGCGGTCTATCGGGCGATGATTTCGGATTTTCCGGGCGTGCGGCCGGATGGCGTGTACTTCCTGCACGGCGCACCCCGGGGACCAGGCAGCGCCAACGCCTATGTGCTGTTTGAAGCGGACGTGCCGGCGGCGACTTACCTGGAGCAAATCAACGCGCATATCCGCGACCAGGGCAACCATGGCCACGGCGACGATCTGCTGGTGATGGTCATGCCTGAAACCCAGCACGCGCTGCGTCTGACCTTGTGGCCACGCGCATTATTGGGCGCCGAACAGCGCGCCAAGCTGCAGGCCGACGTCGATCAGTTTATCCGCGCCGCCTTCCGCGAGAGCGGCACCGGTGACTATCAGCCGACGCTGACCTATCCGCAGTCGCGGTTTTCATTCAGCCGCCTGGGCGAAGAACTTCACCAGCAGTTCGCCGGCATTGAGTCGCTGCACTTTGATAACGCTGACATCGTGTCGGAGTTGAGCATCCCCCGGATTCAATCGCTGCAGGTGGTGTTCGCATGATCAAGCTGAACTTGCCGTTCTGGCTTGACGGCCCGCAGTTGGCCAAGCTCAAGTCGGCCAGCCAGACCTGGTGGGAAAAGGTCGAGGGCTGGTTGCAATGGCCCTTGCTGCAGATGGATGCAGACACCTGCCATTTGACCGTCCTCGATCTGCTGGCCTGGCAGCGAGATATCAGCCGCTTCAAGGACGAACCCGAAAGCCTGTACCGCTTACGCGTCAAGTTCGCCTTTATAAACGCCGTCGATGCCGGCAGCACAGCGGGCCTCAAGCGCATCCTGCAGCGCCTGGGCGTTGGCTACGTCGAGATCGACGAGCGTATGCCCGATCGAGACTGGGACGTGGTGCTGCTGCGCCTGTCCGACTCGCAGCTGTCGCAAAACCCTGAGCTGATGCGGGTTCTGATCCAGCAGTACGGCCGCACGTGCCGGCGTTATGACTTCGTGACCATCACCCCCGTATCACTGCGCATTGTCGCGGTGGACTTCAACGACGACCAGCAAACACTGGTTGCCAGCCTGTAGGAGCCTCCCGTGGGAGCCAGCATTACCCTTGCAGGTGAAAGCCTGATCGCGCAAAAACAAGGCGCACAACAACCCCTGATCGTGTCCCGTTTTGTTCTGGCCAATGTGCCAGGGCTGAACCCCAACGGCCCGGTTGATCGTGCGGCGCCGAAGCCGGCGGCGCACTTGGTCGCGAGTTATGACGTCACGCAAAAAGGGTTCGTGAACCCTAGCCAAGTCGTCTACAGCCTGATGATGGGCAGTGATATTGGAGACTTTGACTGGAACTGGATCGGCCTGGAAACCGCTGAAAATGTGTTGTTGGCAGTGGCGTATGTGCCTGTACAGCAAAAGCGCAAGAACATACCGCCGCAGCAAGTGGGCAACAACGTCACGCGCAACTTCCTGGTGGTGTTCGACGGTGCGCAGGCGCTAACAGGCATCACCGTCGACGCAAGCACATGGCAGCATGATTTCACTGTGCGCCTCCACGGTATCGATGAACGCGAACGCTTGAGCAATCGCGATATCTACGGACGAGCTTGTTTTTTTGGCAGCGCTTTTCAGGTGGAGAAAGTCGGCAGTGATTACCGACTTAAGCCTGGAATGGCCTATGTCGAAGGGATTCGCCTGGTTTTACCTGAGTTCTTCCCAGTCGCGGTGCCCAGGTTGCCGAGCGCAGTTTATTTGATCGTATCGCTGCGCCGTGAATTGAGTGACGTGGTGGCCAGCTGGACGTTGGGATACGAGGCAAATCAGGCTGATTACACTGATAGCTCTGGCACCCGCCATTACTGCATTGCGCTGGCGGACCTGACGCCTTCACAGATCAGCGACTATCGTGCTGCAGAGCCAATAAACAGCCCGCTCATCAGTCATTTCGCCGCTCGCACCGGGGACTACCCGCAGTTGCGCGCCCGAGCAACAACTAAAGGTGACGTAGGGCTAAGCAACGTTCCTAACGCCATCAGCGATGATTACGCGACAGATAACAGCTTGATCATCGCCACGACCAAAGCGGTCAACTCTGTGCGCCGCCTGCTGCAGCAGGCGATAGATAAAATCATCTCGGGAGACACGCCAGCCGGAAAGGCGAAACGGCTGGAAACCCCCAGAACGCTATCAATCAGCGGAGCGGGCACGGGCGAGGCGCAGTTTGATGGTGGTGACAACGCCACCATCCCGCTGACACTTGCAGACAGTGGGGTCAAGGCTGGCACGTACCCTAAAGTTCAGGTGAATGCGAAAGGCATCGTAGTCGGAGCCCAGGCGCTTTCGGCCCAGGATATCCCTGGTTTGGACTGGAGCAAGATCACCAGCGGTAAGCCTAATACGCTCAACGGGTACGGCATCACCGACGCAATACATGCCGGGGACTACGGGCTGGCGGGCACTACATCGCCTTCATCTGCCATCGACCATAAAGACCTTCCTGGCGGTTTTCACTACTTTGGGGCTGGCTATACAACCTTTAGTGAGTACGTCGGCCTGATCAATATTCCCTACGGCTTTTCCTCTTATTCAGGCCAGATCGGCCTGCAGCAAGGGACTGATGACGTCAAATTGCTGGTTCGCTCGGTGAACAAGACAGGGGATTGGACGCCTACGCGCTCTGTCTGGCACAACGGGAATTTCGACCCAAACACTAAAGCTGATGCGGCTACGACACTTGAAGGCTATGGCATTACCAACGCCATTCCGACGGGGTTAACCAATAAGCGGCCCCAGCTTTACGCCCCGCAATCAGGGGACGGCTTTGATCGTGGCGCGCTTGAGATCCGCGAAGCGGAAGCCATCGGCAGCGGTAGCGTCGCCGCTCAATACGCGCCGCGAATCTCTTTTCATTGGCGTTCGGTCGCCTCCGGTGGCCTGAGCATGAACGCCGCCGGAGAACTGCTATGGAACGGGAGGCCCCTGTGGCACAGCGGTAACGGCCCGAAAAATACAGCGAGCCTGGGCGATATCGGTTTTTGGCGCTGCGCTGACACAGGTGTGGTTCTTCAATGGGGGACGGTCGCTGCGCACCCTGCTGTCGCTCAATCAGTGAGTTTCCGCGTGGCGTTCAACGTCGTGTGTTTTGGCGTTCTCCCTACTACCAACAACGCGAGCGGTGGTGCAAACGCTGACTCCGGTTATCAGATCGTGAGCAAGAGCGTGACCGGGTTTACGGCCTACCGACAAGACTACAACATCACCAACATCGGCCAAGACAGCGGCTATAGCTGGTTTGCCGTAGGGTTCTGAGGAACGATCATGAGCAAGTTATTCAGCGCTTCAACAATGGGCTTTTACGACACCGAATTCAGCCTCTCGATACCCACTGATGCTTTCGAGATTTCGGATGAGCTTCACGAACAGTTGGTTTCCGGCCCGTCGCACGGCCTGCAGTTGTCGCTCAATGCGAAAAATAAGCCTTGCTTGATCAAGGTTGAGCAGGATTCCAATGCTCTGGCGACGATGGAACGCCGGTGGCGGGATACACAGCTGTCTCTCAACGAATGGCTGGTAACGCGTCACCGTGACGATCGGGAGATGAACGTTCCCTCCGTTCTGACTGATGAGCAGTTCGCCGAGTTATTGGTTTATCGACGGGCATTGCGGGATTGGCCCGAGTCGGAGCTCTTTCCCAAGGTTTCGCATCGACCCGCTGAGCCTGTTTGGCTTGAGTCTCAGTTGGTATTGAACCCATGACCTGGGCGCCCGTCGCAATGCGCTGGCCGGCTCAGGCTACCCAATGGATGGGGCAACTGTCAGCGGCCAAGGAGCTGGCCAGCACCGAGCAGGTCAGTACCGCCAAGCGCTTGGCGGATCTGAACGGAAAGACCAGCACCAACCCGGGGCAGGTGGGTGACGCCGCCCAGGGCGCGATCGTTACCGGCCGCGGGGCATTGGCGGATCAGATGGGCGAGGCCCCGGCGTGCTTGGTGGTGACACCATTTCAAAGTGGAATCGGCCAGGGCCGCGGCTACCAGCGGTTTCTGTCGGCACCGAACCTACTGCAGCAGCTGGCCGGCAAACTGGTGGACGTGAGCGACTCCGGCCGGCCGGATGGTCCCCATTTCGCCCTGTGCCTGATGTTCCTGGCCACACGCTTTGATCAGTTGGCCGAGAGCCTGGCGCGCTTCAATGCGCTGTTGCCCATGCCTGACCTGGTGCGAGCCGAGCGCCGTGCACGGCACCTGTCGAAGCTGGAGACGGAAAAATGGGAGATCCCCGCCGCCGGCACGCTGCCGCGTTGGCAGGCGCTGCCCCTTGAACGCTGCACCGTGGTCAAGGCCGCGCAACAATCCATGTCTGGCCAGCTCGCCGTCCTGGAGAGCTACGCGGCCGATAGCTCACCCATGGCCGACCTTGCCGCGTTGGCAAACCGCAAAGCGGCTCAACAGCAGGGCCGGGACCAGCAGCTGGCCGACCTTAAAGCCTCGCTCGCAGGCGGCAACCCTGACAGTAGTATGCGCGCGCGCCTGATCGGACCAGGCAACGCCACCGAGCTGCGCCAGGCGTTGCTGGACGGTGACGCCCCGGGGCATGAATGGGTGCTCTGTGCCGGCGCGCTCCTGGTGGGATCGGAAAAGGGACTGAGCTTCGTTCGCGAGTTGGTGGGCCTATGACGCTGCTACTGGATGGGCAAGAGGTTCGCGGGAAGAATCTCAAGGTCACCGGCAATCTGCGCATCGAGAGTGACGATTTGTCAGGCCAGACCAGCAACACGGACAAGGGGCACAAGGGCTTCAAGCCCAAGACCCTGACCGTCAACCTGATGATTCCCTTCGTTGACCAGGTGCAACTGCGCGATCTGATGCGCCTGGTGGAAGCGACCGAAGGCGGTGGTCAGCTCAAGACGTACCGCATCGTCAACGACACCGCCGCCGCGTTCGGTATGCGCCAGGTGACGTTCACCGAAGGCGTGAGCGCCCGGGAAGATGACAACCTGCGCGGCTGGCTGATTCAGTTCACCCTGACTGAAAAACTGTCGAACCCGGAGAAAGTCGAAGGGCGGCGATCGGGTAACGCGGTGACCGCACAATCTGGCCCCGGCGGGGCAGTGGGTGGCAGCGGCGGTACCGGTGGCGATTCCAGCAGCGGGCCGGAGGAACTGACCGGCTTTGAAGCCACGCTGAAAAAGGTGGACGGCTGGCTGGGCGGGGCTAACACATGAAGCTGCACAAGGAGTTGGCCATCAATGGCGTGCCCTACGTCCTGGTCAAAAACGAAGTGCGACTGGACGCGAAAAGCCCCGGCCGAGCGACGTTCACCATTCAAGCCTCGGCGCCGGTCAAGGGGTTGGTGACGCTCGATATCGGCTACAACGGCAACACGCTGCAGCGACACTTCATTGGCTACGTCGAACGCTCCACCACGGCCAGCAGCACCCAACAGGTGCTGTTCTGCCGCGAGCTGGCCGCGATCCTGGCCAACCCGCTGCCGCTGAACCTGCGACACGTCGACCTGCGCGCCGTCCTGGTCGAGATCGGCCAGCACACCGGCCTACGCTTTCGCGTCCCGGATCGGCCATATGCCGGCGTCAAGGCACCTTTCTTCTACAGCCTTGCCGCTGGTTACCAAGCCATGGACAGCCTGGCCCGGGTTTTCAACATCCCCGACTTCATCTGGCAGCAGCAGGGTGACGGGGAAGTGTTCGTGGGCAGTTGGGCCGACAGCTTCTTTGGCGTTCGTTCGCCGCTGCAGCTGCCGGTGGAACTATTCAATGACTACCAGGGCAATCAAAGCGCGATGATTGCAGCCCTTCCCGGGTTGCGACCAGGTGCAACAATCAACAACGGCGAGCGCATCACCAGTGTGGCGCTCATCGACAACCAGATGGCTATCCGATGGACGACGCAATCCGCCGCAGCGTAGAACGACAATTTCCCGAACTGACCGGCGGTTATCACCTGCCACGCTTTGCCCGGGTTGTCGCCGTGGCCGACGCCCCGGCCGGCGCCGGTATCTGTGACGACTTCCGGCCGCGCTATGCGGTCGATATCGAGGTCATGGGGCCGGACGGCGAGCCAGACACCAAGCTGCCGATCCTGGCCGGCGTGCCACTCCCACTGCCCACCGGTGGCGAAGAGATGGGCATCTATGCGTTTCCCGAGGAGGGCACCCAAGTTGTGGTTTGCTTTGCCTACGGTTTGCCGCACAAGCCCTATATCCAGACAATTTTGCCCCACGGCCTGAGTATGCCCAGCGTCCCAAAGGGGGATCAGGTGTGGCAGCACAGCGAAGCCAGTCAGCAGCGTGTGGACGCCGACGGCAACTGGCTGCGTCAGACTGACGGCAAGATTCGGGACAAGTCGATCGAGCGCGAAGTGGACGCCCTGGGTAACACTGAGCGTTTCCAGAATCACACTAGGACGGTGGATGACCATTCAACTGAGTCAGTGGGTGGAATCAAGACGATCGAGGCGCTGGGCGCGCTCAAGCTCCTGTCGGGTGGATCCGCGAGCCTGGCGGCGGTGAATGATCTTCACCAGGCAACTGGGCGGGACTTGAACCTGGTAATAGGGCAGAAGCACAACGCCACCGTGGGTGGTGACATGCAGGAAAGGATAGAGGGTCTGCGTAAGAGCGTGGCGGCGGCCAGCCAGCAATTGATTGCGCCGAAAAATCATGTCGGTTCTGATAGCGTGAACATCTTCCAGGTGGTGTGTGATTTGCTCGACCTGGTGCAACAGATGAACACCCAGCTGGCCAGTCACACCCATGGACCGACGCCGGTACCAGGAAACGCGGCTGAGTTCATAACCAACGCGGGGACGGCCACCTTATTGGCCGGAAAGTTAAAGCCGATCACGTTGTAAAAAGATGTCGCCTATCGGCTCCCTCTAAACATAAAACAGTCAAGCCCTAGCGCTACCCAAGAGCCGCCAACACACGGCTAGGCTCATTGTGTTAAGCACCCAGGAGCGCCCACGCTGCACCTTCCGTCTTCCGTCTTCCGTCTTCCGTCAGCGGTGCTCCAAGCTCTGCAGTGTGTCCACGGCGACATTGAACGCTTTGAATACCGTCGCTACTCCACATCTTGACCTCGCCTTGGAGCTCAAGCGTAAAAACCCGATGACATTTCTTCCATGGAGCATCTGTCACAGTTAAGGATCTGCTACTAACAAATTCGGTACTGTACGATGCGAAAATGTGGCATCGTTTGACCTGCTAGGTAACGAGGCTCCTAAGCAGCATCAGAAAAGCAGGAAATGGGCGCCGCTGAAAAAATTTTTGCTGAAGCGAGCTGATCCTCCAGTTAAATTTGCACACACTTACTTAAACCAACTTAGTTGACTATCAATGAACATTCTTCTTGTTATCACCGGCCTCGGCATGGGCGGCGCTGAAACTCAAACTGTGAGCTTGGCAGATCAATTTGCTGCCCGCGGGCACAATGTAACTATTGCTTACATTTTGAAGCCCGCAATTGTTCTGCCGCGTTCTGAGAAGGTTAAAGTTTTTTGGCTGGAGGGGGAAAAGTCAGCTTTTAGTATGGCTAAGGCGTATGTCAATCTTGCAAAAATAATAAATCAGTTCAAGCCAGACGTGGTTCACAGCCATATGTTTCACGCCAACATTCTGTCACGGCTTGCAAGATTGATCTGTAGAGTTCCCCGTTTGATATGTACTGCGCATAATACAAATGAGGGTGGCAAACTACGCATGTTGGCTTATCGAGTAACACACTCACTTGGTGACGAGTTCACTAATGTCAGTCAGGAGGCTGTCGAAGCTTTTGAGCACAAGAAGGCCGCACCTGTGGGCCACATGTTGTCTACGCATAATGGCATTGATACACAAAGGCTCAGCTTCAATCCAGTCGCTAGGCAGCAACTCCGGTCTGAACTAGATATTCAGCAGAGTAAAGTCTTTATCGCTATTGGGCGTTTTCACGAGCAAAAGGACTACCCTAATCTACTTGATGCCTTTTCAAAATTTAGCCGCGGCCAATCATCTTGCCATCTTTTGATTGTAGGAGATGGCGAGCTTCGCCCTCAAATTGAACAGCAAATCAAGAATCTCGGTTTACAGGATAAGGTTAGCCTGTTGGGAATTCGAAAAGATGTGCCTGAATTGCTTTCGGCGTCGGATATTTTTGTGCTCTCTTCGGCTTGGGAGGGTTTTGGCCTAGTGGTTGCTGAGGCAATGGCCGCAGAACGCATTACCATCTCTACGAACTGTGGCGGAGTGGCAGAAGTCATGGGTGGCAATGGTTTTCTGATTTCCCCTCGGGATAGCGTCGCGCTGGCTGATAGCATGCAACAATCGGTTGATTTGTCTGATGCTGCAGCGAGCGAATATGGCAGTAAATCTAGACAGCACATTATCGAAAAGTTTGGGCTAGATAGCGTCGTAGATCGCTGGCTTAAAATTTACACCAAGGATGTCGGATAGAAAAAAACGCGATGTGTTCTGCTAAGGCCGCTTAGATTGGTCATCGAATTACACCGCAGCAAGTAGCCATGTTGCTTTTGCGAAAAACCAAATAGACCTGCTTTGCAGGTCATTTTTACTATAACTTCGATATTGGTAACTCGCCATATCTGTAACGGCTCGAACTTGAAAAAAAGCGGACTCGCACTTATCCCGCTTTACAGATCACATAATTTGCATCTATCCATAGCCGCAAGCTCAGCGTAATTGCAGCTCATGTTTGCGCTAGCTCCCACCGTCAAATGTAAGTCCACTTGCAATTAATCTAACTCCACGGCTTTAACTTTTAGCAATTAGTGATCCATAAGTGTCACTGAATGCGAGCCTGCGTTATTCAACGCAAGCCGCTACAGTTGAACATTCGCTCATACAATGCCCCACGCTGCATTCGGGACTTTCCTGCTAGTCCCAGCCGCCTCTGGAACACTTGCCTACTTTGATGACTTCAATTTTAGAGAGTGCAGGCTCGCTTTTCATGTTTTTGCCCATGAGCTGCTGATCGTCGAGGTTGAACCTTACATCTGGTGCCCGGGCAGTGCGAAGTTTTCGGCTATACAGGCGGCCGCCGGAAAATACATCGCAACAAGAAAAAAACTTATGAAAAAGCACTTATCCCCCTCCCGCCGACGGGGTTTGTGTCCTTTTTTTGTGCAAAGTCGGAAGTAGTGCAAACGAAGCTGCAGCCCAAGCGGGCCTTGGGGCTCTGCAGGCGATCGGCAATTTCACAGATTGCAAAGTTTTGAAGAGAAATGCAGCGCGGCTGCACAACAGTGCGATGGGTGTACTTCAACAGCGGAAAGCTGAAGTCCCCGGCCCCATTGGGCGAAAAAATGAAAAACACCGTAATTCGTAGGTTTTCATTCTCGGATGGGCTCTTTTGAAGACGCCTCGCTGACCAATGGCCGAAACGCCTTTTTGCTCTGGAGCCCCCGAATACTGTGGGCTGTAGCCGATGCGCTCCATTACAGGGAGTTTCACACCGATTCGGAGGCGGCCAAGCGAAGGTGGGGCAGCTCATTCAGCTTCTGCAGGCGCGTGAACTCATTCTTCACAACAGGAATCAGCAGGCGTTCCAGCGCGTCACGCAGCTTTGTCGCCTGCTCCTCGGTCAACCTTTTAACCGAGCCGGTGACGCTGCTGGCGCAGAGGACGTTGGCGGGGAGGATGCCCAACATATCCATGGAACCGTCGATGTAGCCGCCCAGGTATTCCTGCCGTTTGAACAGTACGGAGCTTTCAGGGGCTTCCTGGTAATCCCAATGAACCTCCCAGGTCGAACTGTTCTTCTTTATTTCGATGATGGGTTCAGCTGCTTGGGACGCTGGCTTACGCATGCTTGCTTCCTTTGATCAGTGCGCGGCTGAGCATTCTGGGCATTAGCTTCGAGGCGTCCGCATTATTGTTTATTTAGGTTGACCCCCAAATCCCTGTCAGATCATGGATATCTGTCAGCGAGTGCCCTGCAGGCCCCGTGTTTACTGGGGTTCAGCTCTGACAGCGGGGTTGGATGTTTGTGTCAGTTTCTCCCTCATAAATAAAAAACCCTTATAAAACAGTCACTTAAAAACAGTAAAACTGACACTACTGTTTTGTCAGGTTTTGACAGGTCGCTGACAGCTTTCTGACAGTGATGCAAAACGCTGAAAGGCTTGAAATACAAGGGTTACAGAACAGAGAAATATAAATCTGACAAATCTGACAGGCTTTTAAGGGGTCAACCCTAATTTTTTTGCGCTTCGCATAAGGGGCGGGGGCTGATGCGCGAACACTCATTGCTGGCTCGAAAAATCGGGACTCTCAGACTGCCCGTCTCATTCCGCCTTCAATAGCTCGTAGCGGTCACTAGCAAGCTGTGCCTGATCATCGGTAATAGGTAGAACGGCGTCAGTCGTCGTCTGTGGGCAACGCCGCATTGAGTCGCTCTATCAGCCAAGAGCATGACCCCCACATCATCGTGGCGTCCTGGTACGTCGTCTCCCGATCAGTCAGGTGCACGGCGTCGTTTCGGACTTTGGACAGTTGCAAAAAGGTTGCGTAGATAAGGGCGTCTATCACTCGCTCATCGTGCAGCGCTCGCATTTTCACCACGGGACTGGCCTTCGCCGGAAACTCAATGCCCGCTTTGTTAGCCAATTGGTCGACAGCCGCCTCTACTTCAAGCCATGAGTGCAGGATGGCTCCTCGTGGCGACAAGGCGGCTAGTTGGAGAGCAACAGGCGTTGGGAGGGGGGCTTTTTCATCACCAGGAGGTTCTTGAGGCTTGCTCGGGAGACTTTCCTGAACTGCCTTCAACTCCTCGGTGAGATCGACATGAAGCTCGCCGTATTTGAAGCTAGGGATTTTGGGAATGAGTCCCAGGATGGGATTTTTTAGCAGGCATACGACTGTTACAACTGCGGCAGGCCATGCGAGTGCTGACGCCATCGCCGAAACAAACTGCATCCAATCCATGGTCACACTCCAAAAGCAGGCTCTTGTTACGTGGGTTGTTACGTGTGACACAAAAAACAAAGGCCTGCATCGCTGCAAGCCTTTGTTTTTAAATGGTGCCGGCACCAGGAGTCGAACCCGGGACCTACTGATTACAAGTCAGTTGCTCTACCAACTGAGCTATACCGGCGTGTTAGGGCGACGATTATAGCGATTGGAAAGGTTCTGTAAACCCCTGAATTCTGACTATTTTTGCAAAGTCGGAGGTTTCTTGCGATCAGGCTGTCTTGGGCACGTTTTCACAGGTTGCAAGCCTGTGGAAAAACACACGCTGAAAAAGCCATTAAATTGACTGTCTACCGTCCATCTAAAAAGCCGAGCATAAAAACAGCAAAATAATGACACTTCAAACCCTTTGTCACAGAATGCCCCCAATAAGGGCGCCTATAAAAAGACCTGCGGCAAGTGCCCGCACTTGCTGACCTTCACGTCTTTAAGCTGCGTCGTGAGGAGCAGGCTATGAGCCTAAGCAAAGAAATTCTGGCGTTGTTTGGCAAAGACGTTACCCATGATGCCGACGGCATCAATGCAAGAATGCACTTTTTCGGCAGTGTTCCTGACGAAAGTATTTACCAACAGCCCCTCAATGCCCCGGAGCTGCGCCCTAAAATAGTGGCGTTGGTGTCTATCAATGGCGGTGTGGGCCGCAGCACTCTGGTCACGGCCTTGAGCAGTGGGTTGCAGCGCCTGGGTGAGTCGGTGGTGGCGCTGGACCTGGACCCGCAGAATGCCTTGCATCATCACTTTGGGGTCAGTTCCACCTTGCCCGGCATCGGCCGCACCAGTCTGGAGCATGGGCAATGGGCGCCCTTGCAGCAGTTGGGCTTTGCCGGTTGCCAGGTGATGACCTTCGGCGATATCGATATCCAGCAGCAGGAAAGCCTCGAGCGCTGGCTCAAGCAGGAGCCCGGTTGGCTGGCGCAGCGTCTTGGATGCCTGGGGCTCAGCGAGCGGCACACGGTGATCATCGATACGCCCGCGGGTAATAACGTCTATTTCCATCAAGCGTTGAGCGTTGCCGATGTGGTGCTGGTCATCGTGCAGGCGGACGCTGCTTGCCTTGGGACCCTGGATCATCTGGACCTGCTGCTCGCTCCGCACCTTGAGGGCGAGCGCCCGCCGGTTGTGCAGGTGGTGATTAACCAGGTGGATGAGAGCAACCCCTTCAGCCTGGACATGGTCGAGGCGTTCAAGCATCGCTTGGGCAAAGAGCCGTTGGAAGTTCATCGCGATATGGCCATCAATGAGGCGTTGGCCTACTCATCCGACCCACTGGATAACGTGGCGAAACGGCTGGCCAGTGATGATATCAACGAGGTTTGCCTGTGGCTGAAGGCGCCAAAACAGACCGCATAAAGCGCCCGTTATTCGCGTGGCGCCAGATGCTTATGCACAATCGGTTGGTAACGGGTGTCACGAAACAGCCATTTTGTGCAGCAGTTCTCAGCACGCGGCAACTGCCTGTTTTGTGTGCACTTTATTTTGTGAACAAAAAATAACCAGGCCAGCTTTGGGTGTGAAGTGCCGATATCTAGGGCCTCTGCAAAGTATTCATCAACAGAGTTATCCACAGGGCGTTTGTAGGATTTTTTGCCCTTTATTCGCGCTCGGCCAGCACCATCAGGTTGCGAGGGGTCAACGATGGTTCGCAGAAGCTGCCGACCTCGACGTTGTAGCCCTGTTCCACCATGAACAGTGCCCGGTCCAATACCAACCACAGTTCCAATGGGCGTCGAAACAAGCCTCTCACTAACTCAAGGTTGCGCACCTCTGCCAGGCGTTGCCAGCCGTGGGCTTCCAGGGCTGGCCAGTTCTGCTCGCCTGTGGATAAGCCCTTGAGGCTTGCCAGTTCCTGGCAATAGTCGGCAAAGGGTTTATCCAGCCAACTGGCGGGCAGGGAAGGTGTTGGCAGGTAGTCGTCGCAGCCACGCAGTTGCCGTTGCAGTTGGTCAAAGCCCAGGCGGCGGGCCATGGATGTGTCCCGTTGTTGGCGTACACGGTTGCCGGCGGTGACGGTTTCGCTCAGTGGCAGGCCCAGGTCCTCAATCGACAGTTGCAGCAAGGAGGCACGCCCGGCGGCGGAGAGGGCTTGATAACGGTCGGCGGTGATGCGGTTGTAGCAGCAGGGCGCCAGGGCCAGTTGTTTGCAGCCGGCGGCGCTGGCCAGTTGCAGCAGGCGCACATGCAGGTCGCCGCAGGCATGCAGGGCGACCGGCGTGTGTTCGGGCTGGATCGCGACATCCGCCATCACGTCTTGCAGATGATGGATTGCGGGCAGGTCGTGGCGATCACTCAAGGCTTGGCCGGAGGCGATCAGGGCGGGGTCATATTCCAGGCAAGTCAACCGTTGGCCGGGTTGCAGCAGGCGGCGGCCTAGGTGGCCTTTGCCGGCGCACCAGTCCAGCCAGTGGGCAGGCGTTTGGGTAAAGGTCAGCGCGGCGCCGAAGGCTTCGATCTGTTGCCATTTGCGCCCTGGCACGTCGACATTCAAACGATGGCGAGCGGGCTCAAGGGTGTGCGTGGGTAACTTATCCACAGTAGCGAGGCGCAGCGCGTGAGCGGCCAGCTGTGGAAAAGGTGTGGGCGCGGGCAGGTCGTGGGGTTGGTTGTGACTGGCTTCAGCTTCGGCCAGCGAACGCCGACGCAGCCACTGGGATAACTCGGGATGCTCGGTTTCCCAGGGCAACTGCAACTGAGTAAAGGGCCGTGGTCGCCACAGCCCTTGGTGTTCGGTCAGGAACGCATCCAGTGCCTGGAAGCGTGCCTCAACGTCCTTGGCATGCATCGACGCGCAGCCATTTTTCCAGCAGTTTGAAGCCGCGCACCAGCACGTAGGCCATCAGCTGGTAGAACAACCCTGCGGCGAAGAAAATCTCCACCGGCAGGTAAGTGCGGGCAATGATGGTGCGCGCCATGCCGGTCAGTTCCAGCAGGGTCACGGTACTGGCCAAGGCGCTGGCCTTGAGCATCAGGATCACTTCGTTGCTGTAGGCCGGCAGGCCGATGCGCGAGGCGCGTGGCAGGATGATGTAGAACAGCGTCTTGGGCTTGGACATGCCCAGGGCCCGCGCCGCTTCGATCTCGCCCGGCGGAATGGCCTGGATCGCACCGCGCAGGATCTCGGCAATGTAGGCGGCGGTGTGCAGGGTCATGGTGGCGGTGGCGCACCAGAACGGGTCTCGCAGGTACGGCCACATGAAGCTGTTGCGCACGGCGTCGAACTGCGCCAGGCCGTAATACACCAGGAACAACTGCACCAGCAGCGGCGTGCCACGGAAGAAGAAAATGTAGCCGTAGGGCAGGGCGCTCACGTACCAGCGGCGCGAAGAGCGGGCGATGCCCAGAGGGATCGCCAGCAGCAGGCCGGCGATCACGGCGATTGCCACCAGCTCCAGGGTCAGGGTTGCGCCCTGGGCCAACTTCGGCAGCCACTTGATGATCACGGCCCAGTTCAGGCCCAGGTCAAAGTGCGATAGCCAGCTGTAGTCGCCGCTCATTGGGTGCTCCTTGCAAAGCCGCGGGCGGCGCGTTTTTCCAGGAAGTGCATGCTGGTCATCGCCAGTACTGTCAGGCCCAGGTACATGAAGGCGGCGACCATGAAGAAGGTGAAGGGTTGCTTGGTCACGGTCACGCCGATCTGCGCGTGGCGCATGATTTCTTCCAGGCCGATCACCGACACCAGCGCGGTGTCTTTCATCAGGATCATGAACAGGTTACCCAGGCCCGGCAGGGCGATGCGCCACATCTGCGGCATGATCAGCCGGGTGAAAATCCGAAACTTCGACAGCCCCAACGCCACACCGGCTTCGCGGTGGCCCTTGGGAATGGCGAGGATCGCGCCGCGGAACACTTCCGTTGCATAGGCGCCGAAGCACAGGCCCAGGGCGATGACGCCGGCGGCGAAGGCACTCAGCGACAGGTCGGGGTTGCCGAAGAACTCACCGAGCGCACGCATCAGGTTGACGGTGCCAAAGTAAATCAGCAGCACCCACAGTAATTCGGGAATACCGCGAACGATGGTCGAATACGCACCGCCCAGCCATTGCAGTGGCTTGTACGGGGAGGTCTTGGCCAAGGCGCCGGCAAGGCCGAGCACCAGCCCCAGGCACAGGGCCGTGAGCGCCAGTTTGACGGTCATCAGCGCGCCGGCGGCAAGGGCCGGGCCGAATCCGTAGAGATCGAAATTCATGGTGTTTTCATATCGCGGCAGGCATTGCTAAAAGCCAGCGCGCTCGCAGGAGCGCGCCGGGCAGGCCGTTCAGATCATTCGATGCTGAACGGGAAGTACTTGTCGTTGATCTTCTTGTAGGTGCCGTCTGCCTTGATCTCTGCCAGGGCTTTGTTCAGGCGCTCGCGCAGCGGGTCGCCCTTGCGTACGGCGATACCAATCTTGTCGCTTTCTACCACCGGGTCGCCTTTGAATTCATAGGCCGAACCGTCTTTGCTCTTGAGCCATTCGTACTGCACGTACTTGTCAGCCAGGATGCCGTCGAGGCGACCGGAGGTCAGGTCGAGGTAGGCGTTTTCCTGCGTGTCGTAGAGCTTGGCTTCGGTGTCCGGCAGCTTGTCTTCCAGGTAGGTACCGGCCAGCGTTGCGCGCTGTGCACCGATCACCTTGCCTTTGAGGTAAGTGGCGTCGGTCTTGAAGTCCGCAGTGGCTTTGGGCGCAATGAACTGCAGCTTGTTGGAGTAGTACGGGTCGGTGAAGTCAACCGCCTGCTTGCGCTCGTCGGTGATCGACAGCGAGGACACCAGGAAGTCGAACTTCTTGGCGTTCAAGGCAGGGATGATGCCGTCCCAGTCGGACACATACACTTCGCACTTCTCGACTTTCATCTTGGCGCACAGGGCGTCGCCGATGTCCTTGTCGAAGCCGACAACGTTGCCGCTGGCGTCTTTATTGTTGAACGGCGGGTAGGCCGCTTCGATCCCCATCTTCAAGGTTTCTGCCATGGCCGTGGCGCTGAACGCCATCGAGACGGCCGCGGCCAGAAGGAATTTCTTATAGGTCTGCATGCATGTTGCTCCGTTAGCGGTTGCTGGACATGAATTGTTTGCAGCGCGCCGAAAGCGGGTTTTCAAATACCTGCTGTGGCGATCCTTGCTCTTCGACCAGGCCCTGGTGCAAAAACACCACTTCGCTGGATACCTGACGGGCGAAGCCCATTTCGTGGGTGACCAGCAGCATGGTGCGGCCTTCTTCGGCCAGCGCGCGGATCACATTAAGTACTTCCTGGACCATTTCCGGGTCAAGCGCCGACGTCGGTTCGTCGAACAGGATGACTTTAGGCTGCATCGCCAGGGTACGCGCAATCGCCGCGCGTTGTTGTTGGCCACCAGAGAGTTGCGCAGGGTAGGCGTGGCGCTTGTCGGCGATACCAACCTTGGCCAGCAGGGCCTCGGCCACTTCTATCGCTTCGGCCTTGCTCTGGCCGAGCACGCGCCGAGGAGCCTCGATGATGTTGTCGAGGATGCTCATGTGCGGCCACAGGTTAAAGTTTTGAAACACAAACCCGATTTCGCTGCGCAAGCGGTTGATCTGCTTGCCGTCGGCGGCCATCAGTTCGCCGTTTTTCGCGGCCTTTAGCTTGAGTTCTTCGCCGGCCACCAGGATCTGGCCCTGGTGCGGGTTTTCCAGCAGGTTGATGCAGCGCAGGAAGGTGGACTTGCCGGAACCGGAGGAACCCAGGATCGAGATCACATCGCCGTCGCGAGCGGTCAGCGAGATACCTTTGAGTACCTCAAGCTCACCATAGCGTTTATGCAAGTTGCGGATTTCAAGCGCGGGCGTGGCCTCGGCCATGTGCGGTCCTCATTGTGTTCGTTGCGATCTTCGCTGTTGGGCCGCCTTCCTGGCGAGGCGCCAAGCTAGCATAGCGTTTGGATGACAGCCAACAGCGCTGCGGACGGTTAACCGGTGGTCTGCGGCAGGGTGTCGCATCGGCGCAGCAGTGTGTCGCGCCATCAACAACCTACAGACGTTTGACCCGGAAAGATCCACAGGCTTCGCGTAAAAAAGGGCGCGATGGTGCCAGCTTTGGCCGGGTGTTGGAAGGGTTAACCGGGCAAACGGTCCATATCAGCCCGGTTATGGGGCGTCACGTACTTTTTGTGTGTGTTTTTGGTGCGTCGCAATGCCACGAATGTGAGTCGCACGGTAACGCTATAGCGGAATGCCATTGTTCTCAATGACTTGCGATGAGTAGTGAATTGTCCTACAGCCCCCGCCAACTGTGGTTCTGAAATATTTTGGCGCAAATCTTGCGTAAAAAATAAAGAACGCCCTGTTGGATTCTTTTCACGAGAAAGGCTGCAAGCCGGGCGAACCGTTTTCGCAATTCCTCGCAAAGGTGTGTCAATGAGTAGTACGCAAAGCTCCAATGACCTCGAACAGGGGCTCAAACCGCGTCACGTCACCATGCTGTCGATTGCCGGTGTCATCGGCGCCGGTTTGTTTGTCGGCTCCGGCCATGCGATCGCTGCTGCCGGCCCGGCTGTGCTGTTGGCCTATGCAGCCGCCGGTACGCTGGTAGTCCTGGTGATGCGCATGCTGGCCGAGATGGCCGTTGCGTCACCGGATACCGGTTCGTTCTCTACCTATGCCGACCGGGCAATCGGCCACTGGGCCGGTTTCACCATTGGCTGGCTCTACTGGTGGTTCTGGGTGCTGGTGATTCCGCTGGAAGCCAACGCGGCGGCGACCATCCTGCACGCCTGGTTCCCCGACGTGGCGATCTGGGTGTTCACCCTGGTCATTACCTTGCTGCTCACCGCAACCAACTTGTTCAGCGTGAAGAACTACGGCGAGTTCGAGTTCTGGTTTGCGCTGATCAAGGTCGTAGCGATCGTGGGCTTTGTGATCCTCGGCCTGGCCGCGATCTTCGGCTTCTTGCCCACCAGCCAGGTCAGCGGTGTTTCGCACCTGTTCGATACCCAAGGGTTCATGCCCAACGGCATGGGTGCCGTATTGGCGGCGATCCTGACCACCATGTTCTCGTTCATGGGCACCGAGATTGTCACCATCGCCGCAGCCGAATCGAAGAACCCGGGCCAGCAAATCACCAAGGCCACCAACTCGGTGATCTGGCGGATTGGTTTGTTCTACCTGTTGTCGATCTTCATCGTGGTGTCCCTGGTGCCTTGGAACGATCCGACCCTGGCTGCCGTAGGCTCCTACCAGACCGTGCTGGAGCGCATGGGCATTCCGAACGCCAAGCTGATTGTCGACCTGGTGGTGCTGGTTGCCGTGACCAGCTGCCTCAACTCGGCGCTGTACACCGCGTCGCGCATGCTGTTCTCCCTGGGCCGTCGCGGTGACGCACCGGCCGTGGCCAAGCGCACCAACAAGAGCGGCACGCCTTACTGGGCGGTGTTGCTGTCTACCGGCGCCGCGTTCCTGGCGGTATTCGCCAACTACGTCGCTCCGGCGGCGGTGTTCGAATTCCTGCTGGCCAGCTCCGGCGCCATTGCGTTGCTGGTGTACCTGGTGATTGCGGTGTCGCAACTGCGCATGCGCCAGAAGCGTGCGGCAGCGGGCGAGAAGATCGTCTTCAAGATGTGGCTGTTCCCAGGCCTGACGTACGCGGTGATGGTGTTCATCGTCGGTACGTTGACCATCATGTTGTTCCAGGAAGCACACCGGGTCGAGATCATCGCCACCGGGGTTCTGAGCTTGCTGGTGGTATTGGCGGGGTTGGTGGTGGCGAGCCGTCGCAAGGCCCAAAGAGTGGGGGCTGCGGCGCTTAGCTGACGAGAGACGGTGGTAATGCACCGCGCAACAATGTGGGAGCCGGGCTTGCCAGTCAGTTAAGACAGAATCGGTAACTGTGGCGAGGGAGCTTGCTCCCGCTGGGGCGCGAAGCGGCCCCAAAAATGGGACTGCTACGCAGTCCAGCGGGAGCAAGCTCCCTCGCCACAAGTCACTGGTTGTCTGCTTGAGCTCTTAACTGACTGGCATTAGGGCAAGCCCGCTCCCACACTTTTTATTTTGTGTCAGTCGGGGGCGTTGGCCAGCGCCTGGGACGCCGCCACGTAATCGGCCTGGAACTGCGGCGACTCAATCCACGCTAACGCCGCGGCTTCGTCATCGCTGTCCGTCGCCCACTGCCGATACTCGATCAGCGCCGCCAGGATAAAGTCGGTCGCTTCTTCTTCGCCTTCCTGCTCCAGCACCAACGCCAGCAACGGGTGCGCCAGGAACACCGCACACAGCGCCTGCTGGCTGATCTCGCCAGCGGCACGCATTTCGACGAACAGTTCAGTCAAATCCACCGACTCAAGGTCGATGCGGCTGTCGTCGCCAGCAAAAGCATCCGGCTTGTGCGCCACGGCGCGCTGGGTGCGGTTTTGCTTGGCCTTGGCTTTTGCCCGGTGGGCGCGTTTTTGCTGCTTGTTTGGCGAGGCCATGGGCTCAACGTCCTTGGGGGTCTGGTCTGGAGGGTGTATTGAAGCGCAGGTTGGGGTAAATCCCAAGGGTTTCTCGGGCGGCAATGATTACTGTAGTGCTCGACCTTATCTGCGCGGGTACTTAGGCTGACAGTCTATTGACCCACCAGAGCCCGCCCATGACCCGTGACACCCTGGAACACCATCAGGTCCCGATCTACTTTGTTGCCGTCTTTGTGGCCGTCACGTTTGGCCTGTTCTGGCCCTTGTCGGCGCAGGGCTTCAGCCTTTGGGTGACACCTGCCGTCGCCGTGCTGATGTATGCGATGTTTTTGCAGATACCCTTTCTTGAGCTGCGCCAAGGCTTGGGCAACAAGCGATTCATGGCGGCCTTGCTGCTGGCCAATTTCATTCTGGTGCCTTTGCTGGTGTGGGGGTTGACCCGCGGCCTGGTGGAGCGTCCGGCGTTGCTGGTGGGCGCTCTGCTGGTGTTGCTGACGCCCTGTATCGACTACGTGGTGGTGTTTACCCATATCGGCAAGGGCGATTCGCGTTCGATGCTGGCGGCAACCCCGCTGTTGCTGTTGCTGCAACTGCTGCTGTTGCCGGTATACCTGGGGCTGATGTTGGGCGAGCAATCCAGCGTGGTGGTAGCGGCGGGGCCATTTGTAGAGGCGTTCGTGGGGTTGATTGTGGTGCCGATGCTTCTGGCTGTCCTCACCAGCGCGCTTGCGCGGCGTTCGAGCGCTATCGGTCTTTGGAGCAGCGCCTGGGCGTGGTTGCCGGTGCCGGCGATGGCGCTGGTGTTGTTTGTCGTGCTCGCTTCGCACATCACTGCGGTGGTGCGAGATATCAACTTGTTGTTGCCGGTCATTCCAATCTACGTGGCATTTGTACTGTTGGCACCGTTGATGGGCATTGGGGCTGCGCGGCTGTTCGCACTGCCAGCGGTGACGGCGCGGGCGGTGACGTTCAGTGCGTCGACGCGTAATTCGCTGGTGGTTTTGCCATTGGCGCTGGCCCTGCCGGAGGATGTGCGCGGTTTGGCCGCAACGGTGGTGATCCTGCAGACCCTGATCGAGCTGGTTGCCGAGTTGGCCTACGTTCGCCTGATCCCGGCAGTGGTGTGGCCCACCAGTCGGTAACCACGTGAATGTTCAGGTCTGTTCAGGCGCCATTCAGGGGCGCGTTCGGCACCATACGCCAGCGCTTCCCACCTGACAGGTCAACCGATGGATCACCGCAACCGTTTTCGCCTGGAGTCACTGGGTATTTTCCTGGTCGCTCTCTTGTTGTTCACAGTAGGTATCTGGGATCAGCAGCCCCAGGGTTTTGACGGGCGTTGGGCGCTGTTCATGCAGGAAATGTATCGCCATGGCGCGAGTCTTTTCCCCACCACCTACGGCCAGCCCTATGCGGATTACCCCGGCACCGCGACCTTCTTCAGTTATCTATTCGCGCGCTTGTTTGACGCGCCGAACCACTTGGCGAATGTGCTGCCCACAGCGCTCGCGTCGGCGGGGGTGATCGCGCTGATGTATCGCCTGCTGGCACCCTACAGCCGTGCCTGGTCGCTGCTGACGGTGCTGCTCACGCTGCTCACCGCCCAGTTACTCGAAAAGTCGCGCTCGGTGTGCCTGGATCAGATGGTCGCGTTGTTATGCGTGGGCAGTTTCTATCTGCTGCACACCGGCGAACGCCTCGGGTCACGGCTGAGGCAACTGGCGGTGTTCCCGCTGTTCATCCTGGGTTTTGCCATACGTGGGCCGCTGGGGTTGATTGAAGTCTGCGGGGTGGTGTGTGTGTATTGGGCATTGGGCAAGCCGGGAGAGCGTGTCCGGCAGGTGCTGATCCACGGCGTTGCCGGCCTGGTGTTGCTCGCAGCGTGCTGGTGGCTGCTGATGAAGCTTGCGCGGTTCAGTGGTGGCGCTGCGTTTGCCGATGAAGTCTTCAAGATGCAAGTCGGTGGGCGTCTGGATGAGTCGGGTGAGCCGTTTTACTTTTACTTCCAACTGAGCTTGTACCGCTACTTCCCGGTGGTGCCGCTGGCGTTTGCGACCCTGTTTGCGTTGCGCCATCGCTGGCCCGAGCGTTGGGGCAATGAGCACCTGCAATTGCTGGTGCGGTTCGGGGGTTGCGGCTTGATGATTCTGCTCGGCCTGTCGGTACCGCATTTCAAGCGCGCTTATTACATTCTGCCGATGGTGCCGATGTTTGCGGCTGTCGCTGCCTATGGGCTGCTTCACGCGCAAGGCTGGCTGGTGGGTGTGCGCCGTTGCTATGAATGGCTCGTCGCGGCGCTGCCGGCGTTGTGCGTGGTTGTGTTGTTTGTGTGTCGACACGCCTGGCATAAACAGGGCTACTGGCCGGAGATTTCCTTGCCGTTGATGATCGGCGTGTTGGTGGTGCTGCAAGCCGCAGCGTTGATGGCCTGGCAGCGAGCATGGCGGTTGGTGTGGCTCAGTCTGATCGCGCTGGTGGCGCAATGGCTGTTGCTTGTGACAGTGATAGAGCCGGCCAAGGACCTGCAATTCGACACCCGGCGGTTTGTCAGCCAGGTGGAGGCGTTGCGCCAGACGCAGCCAGGTCCCTTGGTGTTTGTCGATCTGGCCCGGGATACCTGGGCGGTGCGCTACATGATGAACCTGGATCACGATGAACAGCCGCTGTTTGTCGGGCGTCACGAGCTTGAGAAGTTGGCGGCGCTGCCCCGGCCCTCCTGGGTGATCGTGTCGCGCAAGGAGACCGCGCTGTTGAAGGGGTCGCCGGTGGAGCACCTGGCGCCGAGCTATCAAGGGCGCTTGAATGACAACCCGTTGATGGTGTTCTTGCTCAAGTAAGGAGGCCCTTGAGCCAAGGGCCTGTCGAGCAGATGATTATTTGCAGCGGAAGCTTTCAGGCATCGTGACCGTGTAATTGCGCTGCACGCGGTCCTGGAAATTCAGGTTCTGCAAACCCTGCTGCACCAGGAAGGCTTCGACCTTGGCGGCTTGGCAGTCGTCGTTATAGGGCGACGCCCTTAGCAGGTAGACAGCGCGCCTGCTCACTTCATCACGAGCGGTGACCCGGAAGGTGGTGAGCGTGGTGTAGCCGGTGCGCTCCGAGGTCCCTACCGGGCCGTAGGAGGTGTTTGGAGTGCTGGTGCAGGTCAGTTGGTCGGTCTTTTTCTTGTTCTTCTTGCATTGAGTGGTGGTGCTTTTTGCCACCTGCCCGTATTCGGTGGCGGTATAGCGATACGTCACCTGCTTGCTGTCGACGTCCAGGGTGACGGTCATTTTGATCGGCGCGTGGTTCTTGGGCAGGGTGGTGTCGGTGAAGACATTGCGAAAGCCCTGGTCCTGCATGGCGCGGACCATGTCACGCAGGTAGTAGCGAGCATTGAGTGAGTTTTCATCACTTCCGCCAGTGGAGGTCACCAGCACGGTTGCCTGCCGGTCGAAGTGATAGTCGGGATCAGGCGTCGCGTTGATCGCTACGTCCAGCTGCGTGGCACACCCACTGAGCAGGGCGGTCAGTAGTAACAGGGTGCAAAGCAAGAAGCGGGTCATGAAAAAACCTTACAACTGAGATTTGGGTAAAGGCTGAACGATTGAGTCCAGCCAAAAATAACCCTCAATCGTCCTGCTGCGACATCGTGTCCGTAAATGCGTGAGTCGCATTAAATCGCAGGCAATAAAAAACCCCAAGGAACGCATTGTTCCTTGGGGTTTCTCGGTATTTTGGTGCCCAGAGACGGAATCGAACCGCCGACACGGGGATTTTCAATCCCCTGCTCTACCGACTGAGCTATCTGGGCAACGGGGCGCATTAAACGGGTTTTTCAGGGGGTCGTCAAGCAAGTTTTCAAAAAATATTTAATTATTACCGTCGCTTACGTGCAGACCCTGGTTTTTGATCAATTATTGAGCAGGCGGCACGTAGCCGTCGGCCTTGGCGTATTCCTCGCCGGAAAAGAACTTGTCCATTTCGCCGGCCAGGTATTTACGGTCTTCGGCGTTCATCATGTTCAGGCGTTTTTCGTTGATCAGCAGGGTCTGGTGTTTCAACCAGTCGCCCCAGGCTTTGGCGGAGACGTGCTCGTAGATGTCCTGGCCCTTGGCACCTGGGTACGGAGGGCGCTCCAGGGCTGGCAGTTCTTCTTTGTACTTGCGGCACATGATGGTGCGGGTCATGACGAAACTCCTGCGTTCAATACGTCGGCCGCGCGCTTCAGCAGTTTTTTCACCGGGGCGGCAAGGCCCAGGCGCGGCGGGGTGGCGAGGTTATACCAGAGCCAGTCGGCCTCGGCCACGTGATGGGCGGTTTCCTCGACCTGGACCAGCCAGGGTTCGATGGCCAGTTGGAAGTGGCTGAAAGTGTGGACCAGCCCGGGCAGTTCCTGATGCTTGCCCAGCGCCAGCGCGTGCTGGTTGGCGAGGTGATCCAGGTCTTGCAGGTCGTCCAGCTCCGGCAAGCTCCACAAGCCGCCCCACAAGCCCGTAGACGGGCGACGGTAAAGCAGGATCGCGCCCTCTGCGTTGGCCAGCATCGGCATCAGCGTGCGCTTTTGCGGGATGGTCTTGCGCGGCTTCGGGATCGGGTAGCGTGTTTCCAGGCCCAGCATGTGGGCTTCGCAGCCTTTTTCCAGCGGGCACAGCAGGCAGCTGGGTTTGCTGCGGGTGCACAGGGTGGCGCCCATGTCCATCATGGCCTGGGTGTAGGCGTTGACGCGCTCAAAGGGTGTGAAGCGCTCTGCGGTGGCCCACAGGTGTTTGGCGACCTTGGGCTCGCCCGGGTAACCCTCTTGCGCGGTAAAGCGCG
Organism: Pseudomonas sp. MF6767; assembly: GCF_016405475.1. Classification (NCBI taxonomy): domain Bacteria; kingdom Pseudomonadati; phylum Pseudomonadota; class Gammaproteobacteria; order Pseudomonadales; family Pseudomonadaceae; genus Pseudomonas; species Pseudomonas sp. MF6767. The sequence goes on from NZ_JAEKCY010000004.1 coordinate 150,110, forward strand.
CCAGCACGCGTTTGACGTTGCCGTCGAGGATCGGCGCGCGCAGGCCCATGCTCAGGCTGGCAATCGCGCCAGCGGTGGACAGGCCGATGCCCGGCAGCTCGGTGAGCTTTTCCACGTCGCGGGGGAATTCGCCGCCGTGTTCGGCCACCACGATCCTGGCGGTCTTCTGCAGGTTGCGCGCCCGTGTGTAGTAGCCCAGACCCGTCCACAGGTGCAGCACTTCATCTTCCGGCGCGGCGGCCAGGGCTTCGACCGTCGGCAGGGACGCCATGAACCGGTCGAAGTAGTTGAGCACGGTGCTGACCTGGGTCTGTTGCAGCATGATCTCCGACACCCACACCCGGTAAGGGGTGATGCCCTGTTGCCAAGGCAGGTCGTGGCGGCCATGGCGGTCGTACCAGTCCAGCACCGCTTGTGAAAACTGCTCGGTTCTCATCGGTTGAACAGGCCTTTCAATGCGTCTTTGAGCTTGGGGTTAACCTTGTCGAGTTTCTCTTCCAGCTTCTCGTTGAGGCGGTTGCCGGCAGCCTTGAGGGCGACCTGGCCCAGGCCGTCCTTGTCCAGGCGGCAGGCCTTGGCGCCGAGCTCAAGCGGGCCTCGGCAGCGCAGTGGCACCTCAATGCCTTGGAAGTTGGCGCCGACCTGGCAGGCTGGGTCCGGCACGTCGCGCTTGTCGCCTTCGACGATGATGCCGACGCGGTAGTCCATGCCCAGCACGCGTAAATCCACATCACCGTTGCCGTTGAGCGTCAGGCCAGGAATGCGTACTTTCAGGTCGGGGTTGCTGGCCACGCCGTTACGGAGCGTGAGGTTGCCGCGCAGTTCCTGGAAGGGCGTGTCCTTGCCGCCTGGTGTGGCGCTCAGGGTCTTGCGGTTGAGCAGGGCGATGCCGGTGCACAGTTGCTGCTCGATGTTGGCATTGAGCAGCACACCGTTGTTGATCACGATGCTGGTGGTGCCGTTGAGGCTGTCGATCAAGGCCTTCTGGCTATTGCCACGGCCGTTGAGGTTACTGTCGAGGGTGAGCTGGCCTTTGACCGGCGGGTTTTTCCCTTGGGCCTGCAGGATGCGCTCAACGGGCACCTGCTTGATGTGGCTTTGCAGGGCCAGCACTGGCGTGTCCTGGCGTACGTCGAGTGTGCCGTTGGCCTGGAATGTGCCGTTGTAGAGACCGCCGCTGAGGGTGTCGAGCTTGAGCTGCCCGTCAATGCCAGAGGCTTTGAGCACCGCGTTCTGAATGGGCAACTGGCTCAGGGTCAGTTCGCCAAAGGCCAGGTCTGCATTCACGTCCAGGCTGCGCAGGCGCGTCAGCGGTAGCAGTTTGTCGTTGCTCCAGGCACCTTTGGTCGGCGCCTCCGGCAATGGCGTGTTGCCGCCTGCGGCCATGGCGCCGGCTTCGCTGCTCTGTACTTCGGCCTGGCGCGCGGCGGTTGCGCCTTTGGCGGCTTCGGATTTGGCCGGCAGGTAATTGTCGGCATTGAAGGTATCGCCCTTGAGCTGCACACGCAGTGACTGCTTGGCGAAGTCATCCACAGCGACGCGGCCGGTGAAGGTGCTGGCATCGAGCTTCAGGTTCAAGTTTTCCAGGGCGACGCTGGTGGGCGTGCCCTTGAGGCGGCTCACCAGTTCGACCTTGCTCAGGCTGCCTGGGGCCATGGCAGGCAGTGGGTGGCCGACGCTCTCAAGAAACTTGGCCAGGTCAAACTGGGCAACCGACAGGGCGCCGCTGATCTGCGGGGTTTTGTCCAGGTCATTGGCCTTTAGTTCGCCCAAGGCGCGCAGTTGGTTGGCCGCCAGTTTCAGGTTGGTCCATTCGGCGACGTTGGCCGCCAAGTCCACCAGCAGTTGGCCCTGGGTGGAGAAGCTCACGGTCTTGCCTTGCAACGGCTCACCGGTGGCTTCGCCACTCAAGCGCATGTCTTCGAACTGATAACGCTTGAGCGCGCGCTGGATGCGCAAGTTGCCGTTCAGCTCAGTCTTGACCCGCATCAGCGGCTGGTTGCTGCCCAGGAACGCCGTGAGTTTCAGCGGGATGCTGGCGCCTTCGTGGATGGCACCGGCACTCAACTGGATACTTTCGGCACTCAATTGCTTGCCGGTCTGTTCATCGGTGTATTCGACGCGGGCGTTGTTGATGGTCAGGCTGTCGATGTCCAGGCGGATCGGCTGCGGCGGTTTTTCCGGCTTGGTTTCAGCCACCGGTTCGACCGGCGCGGGAGCGGGGGCACCGGCGGTTTCGTCGGGCAGGTTCTTGCCGATGTCTTCCCAGTTGCCGTGACCTTGTTTGTCGCGGTTCAGGCGCAGGTTCAAGCCCTCGACACGCACATCGCTCATTTGTACTTCGCGGCGCAGCAGTGGCAGTACGCGCACCGAGAGGCCGAGCATCTGCAAGTCGGCAAACGGTTGAGTCGGTGCGGTCAGGGTTGCGACGCTGGCTTCATGAAGCTCCAGGCCCAGCCAGGGGAACAGGCTCCAGCCGATATCGCCATTGAGCGTCAGCTCGATGTGGGCCTTGTCGCGGGCTATCTGGCGAATTTCTTCTTTGTAGTCGTTGGGATCGAAAAGGTGGGTCAGGGCAAAGCCGAGCGCCACAATGATCAGCAACAGCCCGAGAAGTACCAGACCCAGGATTTTGCCGAACGCTTTCATGGGCGAGTCCTTGTATGTCGATTTCAAAATTTAGCCGCAGAGTATAACGCCCGAAGGCCGGCGTCAGTTCACGGATCGTTACATTGTATCCACCGGTGCGGAAATGGGATTTTGACGTCAAGAAAATACAGATAATCGAAAAAAGGTAGTGGCAGTTTGATTTTTCCATCATCCACTGGTGCTAATCTCTGCACGTTCGTCCGCCTTCTGCGACTTAACGTCGCGCCTAAAAGGGAGCTTCACTCAACAAAACGGCCACGCTTTGCGTGCAAGGCCGAGGGAGAGAGCGCCTGACGGACGCATACCAATAACTGGGGGAAACACCAATGAGCACTAGCACTGTGGCCGGCAATGCCGCCGCACAGCCTGCGTTCCTGTCCAAGGAGCGCATCATCGCCAAGCCGGGCTTCAACCGCTGACTGGTTCCACCGGCCGCACTGGCCATCCACTTGTGCATCGGCATGGCCTACGGCTTCTCGGTGTTCTGGCTGCCCTTGTCCAAGGCGCTGGGCATCACCGCACCTGTGGCCTGCGCGCCGGACATGAGCTTTATCGCCCAAGTCTTTTCGTCCCAATGCGACTGGCCCATCTCCATGCTGGGCTGGATCTATACCCTGTTCTTCATCTTCCTGGGCTGCTCCGCAGCAATCTGGGGCGGCTGGCTGGAACACGCCGGGCCGCGTAAGGCTGGTGTTGTCTCGGCGCTGTGCTGGTGTGGTGGCCTGCTGATCTCCGCCTTGGGTATCTATACCCACCAGATCTGGCTGATGTGGATCGGCTCCGGGGTCATTGGCGGTATTGGCCTGGGCCTGGGCTATATCTCGCCCGTTTCGACCTTGATCAAGTGGTTCCCGGACAAACGCGGCATGGCGACCGGCATGGCGATCATGGGCTTTGGCGGCGGCGCGATGGTGGGTGCACCTTTGGCCGCGGCGCTGATGGGCCATTTCTCTTCACCGACCAGCGTCGGTGTATGGCAGAGCTTTGTGGTCATGGCGGCGATTTACTTCGTGTTCATGATCGGTGGCGCACTGCTGTATCGCGTGCCGCCAACCGGCTGGAAGCCTGAGGGTTGGACTGCTCCGGCGAAAAAAGCCAGCAATGCGATGATCACTCACCGCCATGTGCATGTGAATGTCGCGTGGAAAACCCCGCAGTTCCGCCTGGTATGGCTGGTGCTGTGCCTGAACGTGTCGGCCGGTATCGGCATCCTGGGCATGGCTTCGCCACTGCTGCAGGAAGTGTTCGGCGGCAAGTTGCTGGGTGTTGATGTGCCATTTGGTCAATTGGATGCGGGCCAGTTGGCCTCCATTGCAGCCATTGCCGCTGGTTTTACCGGCCTGTTGAGCCTGTTCAACATCGGTGGCCGGTTCTTCTGGGCGTCGTTCTCCGACTACCTGGGGCGTAAAAACACCTATTTTGTGTTCTTCGCCCTGGGCTTTGCCCTGTACGCGCTGATCCCGAACCTGGGGCACCTGGGTAACGTGGCGCTGTTCGTGGCCGCGTTCTGCATCATTCTGTCGATGTACGGCGGTGGTTTTGCCACGGTTCCGGCCTACCTGGCGGACTTGTTCGGCACTCAGATGGTTGGCGCGATCCACGGTCGCCTGTTGACCGCCTGGGCCGCTGCGGGCGTATTGGGCCCGGTGCTGGTGAACTACCTGCGTGAATACCAGTTGAGCATCGGCGTTGAACGCGCCGCGGCCTACGACATCACCTTGTACATCCTCGCCGGCCTGCTGGTGCTGGGCTTCATCTGCAACCTGCTGGTGCGCCCGGTGGCCGACAAGTACTTCATGACCGACGCGGAACTTGCCGCCGAACAGGCGCTGGGCCATGACAAAGGTGCTGATGCGAGCACTGTGCTGGAATGGAAGGCCTCCGCCGCCAGCAAGCCGCTGGCGATTGCTGCGTGGCTGGTAGTGGGTATTCCGTTGGCGTGGGGTGTGTGGGTGACCCTGCAGAAGACGGCGGTACTGTTCCACTGACACCGCAATAAGGGTGGGCCCGGCTCCTGTGGGGCCGGGCTTGTGTGGGAGCTGGCTTGCCTGCGATAGCATCACTGCGGGGCAACTGGTACACCGAGGTGCCTGTATCGCAGGCAAGCCAGCTCCCACATAAGCCCATGCTCACATGTATGCACATGTCTATCCCCGACATTCCTCGCTCCAACTCGTCAGTCTTATCCCCTTCGTTGTTTCTGTTTAGCGCCTGCGCCCCTATAATGGCTGCCTTTTTCGCCCAATGATTTTGCGGAGCTGGTGATGGCCGAACGTAAGGCATCTGTCGAGCGCGACACTCTGGAAACCCAGATCAAAGCCTCGATCAACCTGGATGGCACCGGAAAGGCCCGATTTGATATCGGTGTACCTTTTCTTGAGCACATGCTGGACCAGATCGCCCGTCACGGGCTGATCGACCTGGATATCGTCGGCAAAGGCGACCTGCATATCGACGACCACCACATGGTGGAAGACGTGGGCATCACCCTCGGCCAGGCGTTTGCCAAGGCCATCGGCGACAAAAAAGGCATCCGTCGCTACGGCCATGCCTATGTCCCGTTGGATGAAGCGCTGTCCCGTGTGGTCATCGACTTCTCCGGTCGCCCGGGTTTGCAGATGCACGTGCCGTACACCCGCGCTAACGTGGGCCGTGGCTTTGACGTCGACCTGTTCCAGGAATTCTTCCAGGGCTTTGTCAACCACGCACTGGTCAGCCTGCACATCGACAACCTGCGCGGCACCAACACTCACCACCAGATCGAAACCGTGTTCAAGGCTTTCGGCCGCGCACTGCGCATGGCCGTGGAAGTCGATGAGCGCATGGGCGGGCAAATGCCGTCGACCAAGGGCGTCCTGTAATGCAGACGGTCGCGGTTATCGATTACGGCATGGGTAACCTGCACTCGGTGGCCAAGGCCCTTGAGCATGTAGGCGCCGGCAAGGTGCTGATCACCAGCGATGCCAACGTGATTCGCGAAGCCGACCGTGTGGTGTTCCCCGGCGTCGGCGCGATTCGCGATTGCATGGCCGAGATCCGTCGCCTGGGCTTTGATAGCCTGGTGCGCGAAGTCAGCCAGGACCGCCCCTTCCTCGGTATCTGCGTGGGCATGCAAGCCTTGCTCGACAGCAGTGAAGAGAACGGCGGTGTCGACTGCATTGGCCTGTTTCCAGGGCAGGTGAAGTTCTTCGGCAAAGACCTGCATGAAGATGGCGAGCACCTCAAAGTCCCGCACATGGGCTGGAACGAAGTGCGCCGCACCGTCGACCACCCGCTGTGGCACGACATCCCGGACATGGCGCGTTTCTACTTCGTGCACAGCTACTACATCGCCGCCGGTAACCCGCGCCAGGTGGTGGGTGGCGGGCATTACGGCGTCGATTTTGCCGCCGCACTGGCCGATGGTTCGCGCTTTGCCGTGCAGTTTCACCCGGAGAAAAGCCATACCCATGGCCTGCAATTGCTGCAGAATTTCGCCGCGTGGGATGGTCGCTGGTAAATGGCCAGGAAGCCGAAGCCGCCGATCTTGAACCTCGCGCCCGAGCAGGAGCGTGAGGCTACCGACAAGATCAAGCGGTTCATGGAAGACCGCTTCGAGCTCAAGCTGGGCTCGTTCGAGGTCGCCGAAATTCTTGAGCTGTTCACCACCGAAGTGGCGCCGCATTATTACAACAGGGCGATTTTCGACACGCAGACGCTCCTTAAAGAAAGGTTCGAAAGCATCGAAAGCGACTTGTGGTCGCTTGAGAAACCCTGATTTCCCAAGCATTGCTGAATATCGAATAAGGTTTGCCAGATGCTGATTATCCCCGCTATCGATCTCAAGGACGGCGCTTGTGTCCGCCTGCGCCAAGGCCGCATGGAAGATTCCACCGTGTTCTCCGATGACCCGGTGAGCATGGCTGCCAAATGGGTAGAAGGGGGCTGCCGTCGTCTGCATCTGGTGGACCTGAACGGCGCCTTCGAAGGCCAGCCGGTCAATGGCGAGGTGGTCACCGCCATCGCCAAGCGCTACCCGACCCTGCCGATCCAGATCGGCGGCGGTATCCGCTCCCTGGAAACCATCGAGCACTACGTGAAAGCGGGCGTGAGCTACGTGATCATCGGCACCAAGGCCTTGAAAGACCCAGCCTTCGTCGCCGAAGCCTGCCGCGCGTTCCCTGGCAAGGTGATCGTCGGCCTGGATGCCAAGGACGGCTTCGTCGCCACCGACGGCTGGGCTGAAATCAGCACCGTGCAAGTGATCGACCTGGCCAAGCAGTTCGAAGCCGATGGCGTGTCCGCCATCGTTTATACCGACATCGCCAAAGACGGCATGATGCAGGGCTGCAACGTACCTTTCACCGCAGCCCTGGCAGCGGCCACCAAGATTCCGGTGATCGCTTCCGGCGGCATCCACAACCTGGGCGACATCAAGTCGCTGCTGGACGCCAAGGCGCCTGGGATCATCGGCGCCATCACCGGCCGTGCGATCTATGAAGGCACTCTGGACGTCGCCGAAGCCCAGGCTTACTGCGACGCCTACAACGGCTGAGGACTGACCATGGCGCTGGCCAAACGCATCATCCCTTGCCTGGACGTCGACAACGGTCGCGTGGTCAAGGGCGTCAAGTTCGAGAACATCCGTGACGCCGGCGACCCGGTGGAAATTGCCCGTCGCTACGATGAGCAAGGTGCCGACGAGATTACCTTTCTCGACATCACCGCCAGCGTCGATGGCCGCGATACCACGCTGCATACCGTCGAGCGCATGGCCAGCCAGGTGTTTATCCCGCTGACCGTGGGTGGCGGCGTGCGCACAGTGCAAGACATCCGCAACCTGCTCAATGCCGGTGCGGACAAGGTCTCGATCAACACCGCTGCGGTGTTCAACCCCGAGTTTGTCGGCGAAGCCGCGCAGCACTTCGGTTCGCAATGCATCGTGGTGGCTATCGACGCCAAGAAGGTCTCCGGCCCGGGCGAAACCCCGCGCTGGGAGATCTTCACCCACGGCGGGCGCAAGCCTACCGGGCTGGACGCGGTGGAGTGGGCGATGAAGATGGAAGGCCTGGGCGCCGGTGAAATCCTGCTGACCAGCATGGACCAGGACGGCATGAAAAACGGCTTCGACCTGGGCGTCACCCGCGCCATCAGCGATGCACTGGGCATCCCGGTGATCGCTTCGGGTGGGGTTGGCAACCTGCAACACCTGGCCGATGGCGTGCTCGAAGGCCATGCCAGCGCGGTGCTGGCGGCGAGTATTTTCCACTTTGGCGAATACACCGTGCCCGAGGCCAAGGCCTACATGGCAGCGCGCGGTATCGTCGTGCGCTAAACGCTGCTGGACACCATGGCAGGCTCGCGGCACTCTCTGCGCTTGCCATGGATTCCGGTAGCCTTCATGTTCAAACACCTGCTGCTCGCCCTCGCCAGTTCCTCCATGTTCATGGTGGCTACGGCACACGCCGAACAACCGTCTGACGCCTCCCTGGTGTTGCTGACGGAAAATTTCCCGCCCTACAACATGGCGAAAAACGGCAAGAACTTCGCCAAGGACGAGAACATCGAAGGCATTGCCGTGGACATCGTGCGCGAAACCTTCAAGCGCGCTGGCATTTCCTACAACCTCACTCTGCGTTTTCCTTGGGAGCGAATCTACAAGCTCGCCCTGGAACAGCCAGGTTACGGCGTGTTTGTAATGGCGCGGTTGCCAGATCGTGAAGCCTTGTTCAAATGGGTCGGCCCTATCGGCCCGGACGATTGGGTGTTGCTGGCCAAGGCAGACAGCAAGATCGAGTTGGAAAATCTGGAGCAAGCGCGCCGCTACAAGATTGGCGCCTACAAAGGCGATGCCATTGCCGAAAGCCTGGACAAGCAGGGGCTCAAGCCGATAGTCGCCCTGCGTGACCAGGATAATGCGCAAAAGCTTATGGAAGGCCAGATCGACCTGTGGGCCACAGGCGACCCCGCTGGGCGTTACCTGGCGCGGCAGGTGGGGGTGAACGGGCTCAAGACGGTATTGCGCTTCAACAGTGCGCAGCTTTACCTGGCGTTGAACAAAGACGTGCCGGATGAGCTGGTGGCCAGGCTCCAGGCCGCATTGGATGAGTTACGCAACAGCGGCCGTATAGACGAAATCATGGCGCAATATCTGTAAGTGAGCTGTTGTGGCGAGGGAGCTTGCTCCCGCTGGGCTGCATAGCGGCCCTGAAATCGTGGGAGCGCTTCGCACTCCAGCGGGAGCAAGCTCCCTCGCCACAGTGATTGTCAGCGATAGATGCCGTTTTTGCCGTGGGCACTCATCGCCCGATTACTGCGCACGCTGATCATCAACTTGATATCGATCCACTCCACGCCCTGCGCCTTAAGCTTGGGCAACTCGCGCTCCAGCACCGCCAGCGTCTGTGGGTAAGGATGCCCGATCATGACTGCCGAACCCTGTTTATGCGCCAGTTTGATCGCGGTCTGCAGTTGCGTGGTAATCGCCGCCTCGGTGCGTTCGTCATCGAGAAATACATCCCGCGACACATGGGCCAAACCGATCTTCTGCGCCTCGGCGGCGGCGACGGTTTGCGCACTGGTGCGGCTGTCGACGAAGAACTTGTGACGCCGTTGCAACTCACCCATCAGCCAGGCCATCGCTGCCGGTTGTGCGGTCATGCGGCTGCCCATGTGGTTGTTGATGCCGGCGGTGTAGGGCACGGCTTCAAATGCCGCGTCCAGGCGTTTGCCCAGTTCTTCGATGGACAGCTCCGGGTGCCAGGCGAATGGGCCGGTGGCCGGGTCCATGGGCATGTGCAGGATCACGATCTTGCCAGCCTTGTGGGCCTCACGGGCAAATTCGGCGGCGTGGGGCGTGTCCGGCATGATGGCGGCGGTCACCGGGCCGGGTAGCGCAAGCACGCGACGATCCCGAGGCAGGTTTTGCCCCAGGTCGTCGATGATAAGCGTCAGGTAGGCTTTGTGCGGTTCGCTGGCAGTGGCCGCTTGAGCGACCCCCGCCAGGCTGCACAGCACAGCGAAGATCAGGGCAAGACGCATGATCAACGGCTGCGGGTGATGCTCAAGCCCTTGAGCAGGCTGAGCGCCTGGGCCAGTTGGTAGTCATCGTCCTGCGGCATCGGCTTGGCCTTGGCGCGGCTGCCGGTTGGCTGGTCGGCACCGCCGTTGCCATTGCCCAGATGGCCTTGCAGGTCGGCCTCTTTGTAGTATTCGCCATCGATCTCGTTGGTGATCTTGGCGCGGCGTACTTCGATGTCCGGCACAATGCCCTGGGCCTGGATCGAGCGGCCGTTCGGCGTGTAATACAGCGCCGTGGTGATCTTCAGTGCACGGTCGTTGTTCAGCGGCAATACGGTCTGCACCGAGCCTTTGCCGAAGCTGGTGGTGCCCATCAGCACACCGCGCTTGAGGTCTTGCAGGGCGCCGGCGACGATTTCCGAGGCCGAGGCGCTGCCGCCGTTGATCAATACCGCCAGTGGCACGTTCTCGCTGAGGTCGTTGCCGGTGGCCGAGAAGCGCAACTCGGAGTTGGCGATACGGCCCTTGGTGTAGACGATCAGGCCCTTGGTGACGAAGTGGTCGACCACCTCGACCGCCGACTGCAACACGCCGCCTGGGTTGTTGCGCAGGTCAAGCACGATGCCGTTGAGCTTCTTGCCGTTGTCTTTGCGCAGCTTGGCCAGTGCCTTGGCCACTTCGTCGCCGGTCTTGACCTGGAACTGGGTGATACGGATATAGCCGTAGCCCGACTCCAGCAGCTGGCTTTTCACGCTCTTGACCGTGATGGTCGCACGGGCCAGGGTCACGTCAAACGGGTTGCCGCCGTCGCGTACCAGGGTCAGGGTGATCTTCTGGCCGAGCTTGCCGCGCATCTTGTCGACGGCTTCGGTCATGGTCTGGCCACGGGTCGGCTGGCCGTTGATCTTCACGATCAGGTCGCCGGCCTGGATGCCGGCCTTGGACGCCGGGGTGTCGTCGATAGGCGAGACCACTTTTATCTGGCCGTCTTCGGAGCCCACTTCGATGCCCAGGCCGCCGAACTCACCGCTGGTGCTTTCCTGCAGCTCGGCGAAATCTTCCGGGCCCAGGTAAGCGGAGTGCGGGTCGAGGTTGCTGAGCATGCCCTTGATGGCATTTTCCAGCAGGGCCTTGTCGTCTACGGGTTCGACATACGCTGCCTTGATCCGGTCCATGACCTCGGCAAAGGTGCGCAGCTCGTCCAGCGGCAATGGCGCCTTGGTCGTCGCAGCCATGGCAGGTGCAGCCGGTGCGGCCTGGTCGGCAAAAGCCAGAGGCGCGCCGATCACCAGGGCGATCGTCAGGGCCAGCGAAGTGAGGCGGGACAAATGCAGCATGTCGAACGAACTCCTAATGTAGATGCGACCCTATCCTTGGGACCGGCACCATTGTGCAGGGTCGCTCGGGCGGCCCTGCTGACGAATAGCGAAGTACAGCGCCGGGGTGTCCTGGCCGCCACTGTTACCGACAGTGGAGATGGATTCACCGGCTTTTACAACATCACCTGCCGACTTGAGTAGTGTCTGATTGTGGCCGTAAAGGCTCAAATAGCCATTACCGTGGTCAAGAATCACCAGCAAGCCGGCGCCCCGCAACCAATCGGCGAACACCACGCGCCCACCGTGCACCGCGTGGACCTGGCTGCCGGCAGAGGCGCTGATCATCACGCCATCCCACTTGGCGCGGGTGTCATCGCCACGGGTTTCCCCAAAGCGTGCCAGTAATCGACCATCAACCGGCCATGGAAGTTTGCCTCGTGCTGAAGCAAAAGGGCCGCCGAACGACTCGCCGCTGCTGGAAACCAACGGGCCAGGCGCTGCACGCGCCGGTTTGCGCGGGGCCGGAGCGTCGGTGGTGGCAGCCAGTTCGGCCTCACGCTGACGCTTTTTTTCGGCTTCCTGCTGGGCGATCAGCGCTTTTTGCCGCGCTTCTTCGGCCTCGCGTGCCTGGCGGGCCAGGGTTTCTTCAATGGTCTTGAGGACTTTGGCCAGGTCGGCCTGGTCTTGCTCGCGGGCCTGCAACTTGGCGTCGCGGGCTTTTACGTCGCTGTTGAGCTTGGCCAGGGCCTGCTGGCGTTCCTTGCGTACTTTATCGAGCTGGTCGCGCTGGGTGTCGAGGGCAGTTTTCTGGTCGAGCAGCTGCGATTGCTGGTCGGCGATTTCCTGTTCGACATTGGCCAATTGGCGCAGGGTTTCGTTAAACCCCTTCAATTGCGCCAGGCGCGCCTGGCTCAGGTAGTCGTAATAGGTGAGGGTACGGGCGAATTTTTCCGGGTTCTGCTGGTTGAGCAGCAGCTTGAGGTACTCCTGGCGGCCGCTCTGGTACGCGGCACGGGCCTGGATCGCGATCAGGCGTTGCTGTTCAACGCGTGCGCTCTGGAGTTTTTTTTTCTCAGCGTCGAGTCGCTCCAGTTCCGACTCGCTCTTCTTTAGTTCTTTTTGTAGCTCCTGGACCTGCTTCTCCAGCTTGCCCATTTCGGTTTCCGTGCCGCGCAGGTCTTTCTGCACCCCGGATTTTTCTTCCTGGAGCTTGCCGAGCAGCTTTTTCAGCTCGGTAATGTCCTGACGCGTAGCGTCCAACTGTTGTTGGGTTTGTGCGCGCTCATCGGCAAACGCCGGTTGGAGCAGGCAGACAAGAGCAAGGGTTATCAAGGCGCGAAGCATAGAGGCGGGCGACACCAGGGGAAAAGGACGGCCTAGTATGCCCGCCAAGCGCTGCAAAAAAAACGCCCAATTGGGGCTGGTGGGCAAGATAGGTGCCGAGTGGTGCTGGTATGGCAAAAAGATATCTCTCAAAGCGCCGCAAACCAATGTGGGAGCGGGCTTGCCCGCGATTGCGGTGGGTCAGCGACATAGATGTCGACTGATTAGCCGCTATCGCGGGCAAGCCCGCTCCCACACTGTTTTGTGGCGTACTTTGGATCAGACCAGGATCGAGGTCCCGGTCATCTCCTTCGGCTGCTCCAGCCCCATCAGCTTGAGCATGGTCGGCGCCACATCCGCCAGCACGCCACCTTCACGCACTTTCAGGTCACGTTTGCCGACATAGATGAACGGTACCGGTTCGGTGGTGTGCGCGGTGTGCGCCTGGCCGGTGGATTCGTCGGACATCTGTTCGCAGTTGCCGTGGTCGGCGGTGATCAGCGCTTCGCCGCCGACTTTTTCCAGCGCGTCGACGATGCGGCCAACACATTTATCCAGGCATTCCACGGCCTTGACCGCCGCTTCCAGGTTGCCGCTGTGGCCAACCATGTCGCCGTTGGCGTAGTTGACGACGATCACGTCATAACGCTGGTGATCAATGGCGTCGACGATCTTGTCGGTGACTTCCGGTGCGCTCATTTCCGGCTGCAAGTCGTAGGTAGCGACTTTTGGCGACGGGATCAGGATGCGCTCTTCGCCGGGGAACGGCTCCTCGCGGCCACCGGAGAAGAAGAACGTCACGTGGGCGTATTTCTCGGTTTCGGCGATGCGCAGTTGGGTCTTGCCGTTCTTGGCCAGGTAGTCGCCCAGCACGTTCTCCAGGCTGCCCGGGGCGAACGCCGACGGGGCCGGGATGTTGGCGGCGTATTGGGTGAGCATGACGAACTCGACCTTCGGCTGGCGCGCGCGTTCGAAGTCCTTGAAGCCTTCATCGACGAACACATGGCTCAGTTCACGGGCGCGGTCGGCGCGGAAGTTCATGAACACCACGGCGTCGCCGTCTTCGACTTTCACCGGCTCGCCGATGGTGGTGGCTTTGACGAATTCATCGCTTTCACCGCGGGCGTAGGCCGCTTCCAGACCTTCCTGGGCGGTGGCCGCGTTGAATTCGGCCTGGCCGTCGACGATCAGGTTGTAGGCCTGGGCGACACGGTCCCAGCGGTTGTCGCGGTCCATGGCGAAGTAACGGCCCACCAGGCTGGCGATACGGCCCTTGCCCAGGGCGGCGAAGGTGGTATCCAGCAGTTCGATGGAGGATTGCGCGCTTTTAGGTGGCGTGTCGCGGCCGTCGAGGAAGGCGTGCAGATAGATTTTGTCAGCGCCGCGCTTGAACGCCAGTTCGGCCATGGCGACCAAGTGATCCTGATGGCTGTGTACGCCGCCGTCCGACAACAGGCCCATGAAGTGCACGGCCTTGCCGGCGGCAACGGCTTTATCGACCGCCGCGCAGATGGTCGGGTTCTCGAAGAACTCGCCATCGCGGATCGCCTTGGTGACACGAGTGAAGTCCTGGTACACCACTCGTCCGGCACCTAGGTTCATGTGGCCGACTTCCGAGTTGCCCATCTGGCCGTCCGGCAGGCCCACGTCCATGCCGGAACCTGAGATCAGGCCGTTGGGCACGGTGGCGGTCAGGCGGTCCAGTACCGGCTTGTTGGCCGAGTACACCGCGTTGTCGTGGTGGCTTTCACTGTGTCCGAAGCCATCGAGAATTATCAGGACCAAAGGTTTAGGCGTGGTAGTCATAGATCCTCTCGCGGCGCTAATAAAGGAAGACAATTGAAAAGGGAGTGGCAGTTTAAAGCGAAGTTCCAACCACGTCACCGCTTTACGGGGGTTGGCCCCCCCTGGCGGCTGTGTATACTTACCGCCATTTTAACGCCCTGGAACCTCCTTGATGGTTGATCACCTGATTGCATTTGCCACTGCCCACTACCTGCTTGTGGGCGCCTTCGTCATCCTGCTGGCGCTGCTGATCGCTCACGAACTGAGCCGCGGTGGTCGCAGCCTGAGCACGTCGGAGCTGACCGCGCTGGTCAACAAGGATGAGGCCGTCGTCGTCGATATTCGCCCGGCCAAGGATTATGCCGCCGGCCATATCGTTGGCGCCCTGAACATTCCCCAGGACAAGCTGATTGCGCGTCTGGGCGAACTGGAAAAGCACAAGGCCAAGACCATCATCCTGGTCGATGCCCAGGGCCAGCACTCCGGCACCCACGCCCGTGAGATGCTCAAGTCCGGCTTCACCGCCGCCAAGCTGTCGGGTGGTATCAGCAGTTGGCGTGGCGATAACCTGCCGTTGGTGAAGTGATATGAGCCAGGTTGTCGTGTATTCCAGCGATTGGTGCCCTTACTGCATGCGGGCCAAGGCCTTGCTTGAGAAAAAGGGTGTTGCCTTTGAAGAGATCAAGGTCGATGGCAAGCCCCAGGTGCGCGCCGAAATGGCCCAGAAGGCTGGCCGCACGTCGGTCCCGCAGATCTGGATCGGCACCCGGCATATCGGTGGTTGCGACGACCTGTTCGCTCTGGAGCGCGCCGGTAAACTTGATGCGCTGCTGTCCGCCTGACGCCTAAACCCTCAAGAACCCAAGATAAAGAAGGATCTGCGATGACTGATCAACAGAACACCGAAGCAGCAGAAGCTCAAGGCCCACAGTTCTCGCTGCAGCGGATCTACGTGCGTGACCTGTCCTTCGAAGCGCCGAAAAGCCCGGCCATCTTCCGTCAGGAGTGGACCCCAAGCGTTGCGCTGGACCTGAACACCCGTCAGAAATCCCTGGAAGGTGACTTCCACGAAGTCGTGCTGACCCTGTCGGTCACCGTCAAGAATGGTGAAGAAGTCGCTTTCATCGCTGAAGTGCAACAGGCCGGTATCTTCCTGATCCAGGGCCTGGACGAAGCGTCCATGAGCCACACCCTGGGTGCGTTCTGCCCGAACATCCTGTTCCCGTATGCCCGTGAGACCCTGGACAGCCTGGTCACCCGTGGTTCGTTCCCGGCCCTGATGCTGGCTCCGGTGAACTTCGATGCCCTGTACGCCCAAGAGCTGCACCGCATGCAACAGGAAGGCGCGCCAACCGTTCAGTAATTTGCTGAGCGATGCCGTTCTAAAATGTGGGAGCGGGCTTGTGTGGGAGCTGGCTTGCCTGCGATAGCATCACTGCGGTGTGACTGACACACCGAGGTGCCTGCATCGCGGGCAAGCCCGGCTCCCACACAAGCCCGCTCCCACATTTGTTATGCGGTGTTATTTAAAGCCCAGTTGGCGCCAGCCTTCATAGACGGCAACGGCTACGGTGTTCGACAGGTTCAGGCTGCGGCAGCCTTCACGCATCGGCAAGCGCAGGCGATGGCCATCGGGCAATGCGTCAAGCACCTCGGCCGGCAGGCCTCGGCTCTCCGGGCCGAACAGGAACGCGTCGCCCTCGGCAAAGCTGGCATCATGAAACGGCCGCGAGCCCTTGGTGGTGAACGCGAACAGCCGTGGGTGGCCCAGGCTCTCCAGGCAACCGGCGAGGTCGGCATGGCGCTTGAGGGTGGCGTACTCGTGGTAGTCCAGCCCGGCACGGCGCAGGCGCTTGTCGTCCATGTCAAAGCCCAACGGCTCGATCAAATGCAGGTGGCAGCCACTGTTGGCGCACAGCCTGATAACGTTGCCGGTATTCGGCGGAATTTCTGGTTGAAAAAGGATGACGTGAAACATGCACGGCTCCGAAGGCAAAGATGCGCTGCATTCTACCCCCGAAGACGACCCGAGACCGAAGCTATTGCCGAGGGTGTTGGGCTCATTGGCGATTGTCGGCTTGATGATTGGCTTGATGATCGGTCGCTTGACCACCCCCGAGCCGCTTGAGCTGCAACAGGTAGAACCTGCGGCGGATGGTTTGGTGGTGTGGTTCAACGACGAACCCAAGCTGCACGGCGAGCATATCGACGGCACCGTGGCGCTGCTGTTTGACGCCCAGGGCAAGGCTGCCAACGGGCAGCTCAAGGTCAACGGCAAGGACGTGAATTGGCGCATACGCAAGACCGACGCCGGCCTGCTGCTGAACCTGGTGGCGGCTCGGCCGTTGCGTGGGGAGTGGAGCGGTGCAGAGGTCGATGGCCGCTGGCGGCTGGAGATCCATCTCCAAGAGCAATAAAAGAGGGAGTTCCCGGCCTGCCTGTACCAGGGCTCCCAAAACGGGGTGAAGCCTAAGGCTTCGGTGTTAAAGAGGGGATTCTCGGCCTGCCTGTACCAAGGTCCCCGAAACTGGGTAGTACTGGGGTTATTGCAGGGGGCGTGCCAAAACTTGCAATTGCTGCTGGAAAAAAATGCCAAAAAGCGCAAAGCCCCGGAATACGGGGCTTTGTTTGTTTCTGCTACCAAGAAATTTGTAGCGAAAGCGATATGTGAGTTTTCTGGTCTGTGCTCAATGCCGGTTCATCGTGCATTGAAGCGGTGCACAGTCTGCAGGCATTGCACAAAACCAATGTGGGAGCTGGCTTGCCTGCGATGACGGCGTGTCAGCCCTATACAGGGTGGCTGACACACCGTCATCGCGGGCAAGCCCGGCTCCCACACTGGGCCTTCAGCGGTCTTGGGGTTCAGGCCTCATCACCCTCATCATCATCCCCACCATCCACCTTCATCCCCAATTCCTTGATCTTGCGCGTCAGGGTATTGCGCCCCCAACCCAGCAGCACGGCCGCATCGCGACGACGGCCGGCAGTGTGCTTCAGGGCAGTCTCGATCATGATCCGCTCGAACGCCGGCACGGCGCTGTCCAGCAGGTTCGACTGGCCGCGTGCCAGGGCCTGGTCGGCCCATTGGCGCAGCGCCTGTTCCCAGTTGGTCACGGGAGCCGAGTCCTGAGGCAGGCTCAGCAGCTCCGGCGGCAGGTCGCTGATGTGC
This sequence comes from Pseudomonas sp. MF6767, assembly GCF_016405475.1. Lineage (NCBI taxonomy): Bacteria > Pseudomonadati > Pseudomonadota > Gammaproteobacteria > Pseudomonadales > Pseudomonadaceae > Pseudomonas > Pseudomonas sp. MF6767. Next base: position 167,354 of record NZ_JAEKCY010000004.1, read on the forward strand.
ACTTCGCGCCCGGAGGCCATTACGGTGATCCAGCGGCAGGTGTTCTCCAGCTGGCGCACGTTGCCGGGCCACGGCAGATTCTTGAGGTATTCCTCGGTCTCGCTTTTGAGCAGCTTGGGCTCGACGGCCAGCTCCAGGGCAGCGCGGCTGAGGAAATGGCGGGCGAGGGTAGGGATATCTTCGCGGCGGTCCGACATGCGCGGGATGTGGATGCGGATCACGTTGAGGCGGTGAAACAAGTCCTCACGGAATTTACCCGCATGCACCAGTGTTTCCAGGTTCTGGTGGGTGGCCGCGATGATGCGCACATCCACCTTCACCGGCGTATGCCCGCCCACACGGTAGAACTCGCCGTCAGCCAGCACGCGCAGCAAGCGAGTCTGAGTATCGGCCGGCATGTCGCCGATCTCATCGAGGAACAGCGTGCCGCCGTCCGCCTGTTCAAAGCGCCCGCGACGCAGGTTGGCTGCGCCGGTGAACGCGCCTTTCTCATGGCCGAACAGCTCGGACTCCATCAAATCCTTGGGGATCGCCGCCATGTTCAGCGCGATAAACGGCGACGCCGCCCGTGGACTGTGGCGGTGCAGGGCGTGGGCCACCAGTTCTTTACCGGTCCCCGATTCGCCGTTGATCAGCACAGTGATGTTGGAGTGGCTCAAGCGCCCGATGGCGCGAAACACTTCCTGCATCGCTGGCGCTTCCCCGATGATTTCCGGGGTGCGGGTCAGGGTCGGCGGCGCTTCCTGGTTCTGTTGTTCCTGGGCGTGCTGGTTGGCGCGCTTGACCAGCGCCACCGCTTCATCCACATCGAATGGCTTGGGCAGGTATTCAAAGGCGCCGCCCTGGTAGGACGCGACAGCGCTGTCCAGGTCCGAGTGGGCGGTCATGATGATCACCGGCAGGCGCGGGTGCTGCTCGCGAATGCGCGCCAGCAAGTCCAGGCCACTGGCGCCAGGCATGCGGATATCGGAAATGATCACGTCCGGCTGCTGACGTGCCAGGCGGCTCATCACCCCATCGGCGCTGTCGAAGCTCTGGGTGGTCATGCCTTCTTGTTGCAAGGCTTTCTCGAGGACCCAGCGGATAGAACGGTCGTCATCGACGATCCAGACAGTTTCACTACGGCTCATGTCGTGGGGGCTCCTTGTTCCAATGGCAGGAAGATCGAGAACGTGGTGTGGCCAGGGTGGCTCTCACATTCGATCAGGCCCTGGTGCTGGCTGATGATGTTCTGGGTGATGGCCAGGCCCAGCCCGGTACCGTCCGGGCGGCCGCTGACCATGGGAAAGAAGATGGTTTCCTGCAGCTCCGCAGGAATGCCGGGGCCGTTGTCGATGATCTCCACCTTGGTCACCAGGCGGTGGCGCACATGGCCGATGGTGAACTGGCGCAGGGCGCGGGTGCGCAGGCTGATGCGGCCCAGGCGTAGCTCATTCTGGCTGCTGATGGCCTGCATGGCGTTGCGCACGATGTTGAGCACCGCCTGGATCATCTGTTCGCGGTCGATCAACACGTCGGGAATACTTGGGTCGTAGTCGCGCACCAAGGTGATGCAGCCTTGGCTTTCGGCCTCGACCAATTGGCAGACCCGCTCCAGCACCTCATGCACGTTGGTCATTGCCAGGGACGGCAGCTTGTTGGAGCCGAGCATGCGGTCCACCAGGTTACGCAGGCGGTCGGCTTCTTCGATGATGACGTTGGTGTAGTCCTTGAGGTGCTCGTCCGGCAGCTCGCGGGACAACAACTGTGCCGCGCCGCGAATACCGCCCAGCGGGTTTTTGATCTCATGGGCGAGGCCGCGCACCAGCATCTTGCTGGTTTCCTGCTTGGACAGCTGCGCTTCCTCCTTGGTGATGCGCAGCAGGCGGTCGCGGGGGTGGACTTCGAGCAGCAGCAGGGTCGCGCCATTGCTCAGGATCGGGGTCACGGCGTAGTCGACGGTCAACGTTTGCCCGGTGAGCGCGGTGAGCATCGCTTCGCGCTTGGTGAACGGGTGTGCCTGCTCCACGGCCTGGCGCAACGAGCTCAAGGCTTCGGCCGACTCGGTGAACAATTCGCTGATGAACTGCCCATGGCTGCGCTGGCCGCTGATGGCCAGGAGCATCTCCGCCGCCGGGTTCATGTACTCAAGGCGCAGGTCGGCATTGAGCAGGATGGTCGCGGTGGTCAGGTTGTCGAGTAACAAACGGTGCAGTGCATCGCTGATGGTCATCGGGACCTCTTTTGGAGCAAGGCGCGGGCTTGAGGCACACGCTGATACAAGGAAAATGCAAAAACCAAACCAAGGCTCCGAAAAGAAGCGCTAATGCCCTGAAATAAGGGTTTCAGGCGCGAAACTGTGGCGTTCTGCCAGCCTCAACGGGAAGTTTCGAACCAAAATGGGCTGGGCAATTGAGAAGGGTGCAGGCTATCGCACCAATATAGTGCGGTTTTGTGAAGGTTGTTCAGCAACTGAAGATTTAAGGCGAATCGCAGTCAGTGTGGAGCTGGCTTGCCTGCGATAGCGGTGGTGCATTCAACACCGCTATCGCAGGCAAGCCAGCTCCCACATTTTTAATTGGATTTGCAGTCCTTTTAATCTTTATAGATGCAAAGCTCGGCGGTGGCGCGGATCATCGCCAGTTGGCGCAGCGGATCATTCAGCGGTTCGTGCACGGCCTCGGCCAGCCATTGGGGGCATTTGGGGTCTGTGCGCAGGGGGGTGAAGTCGGCCAGCTGCTGCAGCAGCCTTTTTTGCAGCTCGTCCAGTCGAGGGCGGATCTGCTGGACCAGGTCCGGGCGCGGGTCGTCGGGCGCTTTGCCCTGGAACTGCCAATCGGACAGGTGGGTGTATTGCACCAGTTTATTGGCTTCGATCTGTGCGGCGAAAAACTGCTCGGCAGCGGCCGGGTCCAGCTTGTAGCCAGGTGCCTGGGCAGTGACGCTGGCGATCACCTCTTGCTCGCGCCTCTTGTCCTCCACGGGCTTGTGGCTGTCCCACTTGCTCAGTGCTACCTGGTCGGCAATCTCCAGGCGTTCGGCGATGCTGTTGAGCAGGGGTTCCAGCGTAGGCGGCGCTGCGCTCGCACTGGCACTGATGAACAGCAGGGCAAATACAAGTCGATGTTTCAAGGGCGATCCTCTGTAGGAGCGAGCTTGCTCGCGAAGGTCGCTAACGATAACGCGCCAATGTTGAAAAAATGCGGTGTCTTTGCGTTTTTCGCGAGCAAGCTTGCTCCTACAGGAGGGGGACGTAAATAATCTCAGGCAAAAAAAAAGACCTCCCGAAGGAGGTCTTTCTCATCACGCTACCTCAAGCAGCGCTACCGGATTAGCAGCTGTAGTACAGCTCGTATTCCAGTGGGTGTACGAAGGTGCGTACTTTGATTTCTTCTTCGCTTTTCAGGGCGATGTAAGCGTCGATGAAGTCGTCGCTGAAAACGCCGCCTTTGGTCAGGAACGCACGGCCCTTGTCCAGCTCTTCCAGGGCTTCTTTCAGGCTGCCGCACACTTGTGGGATCTCTTTGGCCTCTTCAGGCGGCAGGTCGTACAAGTTTTTGTCGGCGGCGTCGCCAGGGTGGATCTTGTTCTGGATACCGTCCAGGCCGGCCATCATCAAAGCGGCGAAGGCCAGGTAGGGGTTGGCAGCCGGGTCTGGGAAGCGCGCTTCGATACGACGGCCTTTAGGGCTGTTGACGTAAGGAATACGGATCGAGGCGGAGCGGTTGCGTGCCGAGTAGGCCAGCATCACCGGCGCTTCAAAACCTGGGACCAGACGCTTGTAGGAGTTGGTCGACGGGTTGGTGAAGCCGTTCAGGGCCTTGCCGTGCTTGATGATGCCGCCGATGAAGTACAGAGCGGTGTCGGACAGGCCGGCATAGCCTTCGCCGGCGAAGGTGTTCTTGCCGTCTTTGGAAATCGATACGTGAACGTGCATGCCCGAGCCGTTATCGCCGTACAGCGGCTTAGGCATGAAGGTAGCGGTGCGGCCATAGGCATCGGCAACGTTGTGCACGCAGTATTTCAGGGTTTGAACTTCGTCAGCCTTCTTCACCAGCGTGTTGAATTTCACGCCGATTTCGTTCTGGCCGGCAGTCGCCACTTCGTGGTGGTGAACTTCAACGGTCTGGCCCATTTCTTCCAGTGCGTTGCACATGGAAGTACGGATTTCATGGTCGAAGTCGAACGGTGGTACTGGGAAGTAACCGCCTTTCACGCCTGGACGGTGGCCTTTGTTGCCGCCTTCCACGTCCTGGTCGGACATCCACGAGCCTTGCTCGGAGAAAATCTTGAACATGGAGCCGGAGATGTCGGATTTGAACTTCACCGAGTCGAAGATGAAGAACTCTGGCTCAGGGCCGAAGAATGCGGTGTCGCCGATACCGGTGGACTTCAGGTATTCCTCGGCACGGTGGGCGATGGCGCGTGGGTCGCGGTCATAGCCTTGCATGGTCGAAGGCTCGATGATGTCGCACACCAGAATCAGGGTCGGCTCTTCGGTGAATGGGTCGAGTACGGCGGTGCTGTCGTCTGGCAGCAGGATCATGTCGGAGGCTTCGATGCCTTTCCAGCCTGCGATGGAGGAACCGTCGAACATCTTGCCGACTTCGAAGAAGTCATCTTCCAGCGCATCGCGAGCCGGCATGGTCACGTGGTGCTGAGTGCCTTTTGTGTCCGTGAAGCGCAGATCAATCCATTTAACGTCATGATCTTTGATGAGTTGAACCGACTTCGACATGGTGTCCTCCGGGTGGCTTCGGGCTTGGGGTAGTGGAGTTAGCCCTTAGAATTTGGGTGATGCCGGCGCGGATACTCCGCCAAGGCAACCTGCCTCACAAGAGAGCAAATTGCATGCCAGTGCGCCAACATGGCCGTTTTGCCTCAAAATGGCCCCTATAACGGTGCAATCGGCAAAAACGGCATAAATCGCGCACTGCAATGTAGCGTTTATTTGTGCAAATGACCCGTTTTGGTGCATTGCGTATGCAATGCATATTAACTGGTTAAACCTTGAGCGATTTCCGCTATAATCCGCGCCCCCCTTTTTCAGCAGGCCCGGCGCGCGCTGTTTCCATGAAATTAATCGTTAAAGTCTTCCCCGAGATCACCATCAAAAGCCGACCGGTACGGACGCGTTTCATCCGTCAGTTGGCCAAGAACATCCGTGCCGTGCTCCGTGACCTGGACCCGGCTGTGGTGGTGAACGGCGTGTGGGACAACCTCGAGCTGGAAACCCGCATTACCGACGCCAAAGCCTTGAAGGACATGACCGAGCGCCTGAGCTGCATGCCGGGCATCGCGCATTTCCTGCAGGTGGATGAGTACCCGCTGGGCGACTTCGACGACATCACCGAAAAGTGCAAGCAGCACTACGGCAGCGCGCTTGAAGGCAAGATTTTTTCGGTGCGTTGCAAGCGTGCCGGCAAGCACCCGTTCAGCTCCATGGATGTCGAGAAATACGTCGGCAGCAAGCTGCGTCGTGAGTGCGGCGCCGCTGGAATTTCCCTCAAAGCGCCACAAATTGAAGTGCGCATGGAAATTCGCGACCAACGGTTGTTTGTGATCCACAGCCAGCACAACAGCATCGGCGGCTACCCGCTGGGTGCCCTGGAACAGACCCTGGTATTGATGTCCGGCGGTTTCGATTCCACGGTTGCGGCCTACCAGATCATGCGTCGCGGCCTGATGAGCCACTTCTGCTTCTTCAACCTGGGCGGGCGTGCACATGAATTGGGCGTGATGGAAGTTGCGCACTTTATCTGGAAGAAATACGGCAGCTCCCAACGCGTGCTATTTGTAAGCGTACCGTTCGAGGAAGTGCTGGGCGAAATTCTCGGCAAAGTCGATAACAGTCATATGGGCGTAGTATTGAAGCGTATGATGTTGCGCGCTGCGTCCAGAATCGCCGATCAATTGCAGATCGACGCCCTGGTGACCGGCGAAGCGATTTCCCAGGTTTCCAGCCAGACGCTGCCTAACTTGTCGATCATTGACTGCGTGACCGAGAAGCTGGTGCTACGCCCGCTGATCGCCAGCCACAAGCAGGACATCATCGACCTGGCAGAGCAAATCGGCACCGCCGACTTTGCCAAGCATATGCCTGAATACTGCGGGGTCATTTCGGTGAACCCCAAGACCCACGCCAAGCGTCACCGCGTGGAGCATGAAGAAAAAGAATTCGACATGGCAATTCTGGAGCGTGCGCTCGAGAACGCCAAGCTGGTGCCAATCGATCGAGTGATCGACGAATTGGGCCAGGATGTGCAGATCGAAGAAGTCAGCGAAGCCCTGGCCGGCCAGATCGTCGTCGACATCCGTCACCCGGATGCCGCCGACGACGAGCCGCTGGAGATTCCTGGCATCGACGTACAAACGCTGCCGTTCTATGCATTGAACGCGCGTTTCAAGGAACTGGATGACAGCCGTCAGTACCTGCTGTATTGCGACAAAGGCGTGATGAGTCGCCTGCATGCCCACCATTTGCTCAGTGAGGGGCATGCCAATGTGCGCGTTTATCGACCGAGCTAAGAGCCCGGGGCTGTTTGCCTGTGGCCTGCGTCACCGGCCCCCCGACTCTGCCGTCAAGCTGTAACGGCAAGGCCTGACTCTACTGTTAATCGCTGCCACGACCTGTCAGCACACCGAATCCTCTGATCGAGATACACAAGTGATCGAAAATCTACGTAACATCGCCATCATTGCTCACGTTGACCATGGTAAAACCACCCTGGTAGACAAACTCCTGCGTCAATCCGGCACCCTGGAGCGCAACGAGCTCAACGACGAGCGCGTGATGGACTCCAACGACCAGGAAAAAGAGCGCGGTATTACCATCCTGGCAAAAAACACTGCTATCAACTGGAACGGCTACCACATCAACATCGTGGACACCCCGGGCCACGCCGACTTCGGCGGCGAAGTAGAACGCGTAATGTCGATGGTTGACTCCGTTCTGCTGCTGGTTGACGCTCAAGACGGCCCTATGCCGCAAACCCGTTTCGTGACCAAGAAGGCTTTCGAAGCCGGCCTGCGTCCGATCGTGTGCATCAACAAGGTTGACCGTCCAGGCGCGCGTCCGGACTGGGTTCTGGACCAGATCTTCGATCTGTTCGACAACCTGGGTGCCACCGAAGAACAGCTGGACTTCCAAGTCATCTACGCTTCGGCCCTGAACGGTATTGCTGGTCTTGACCACACCGACATGGCTGAAGACATGACTCCGCTGTACCAGTCGATCGTCGACAACGTACCAGCACCGAAAGTCGACCGTGAAGGCCCGTTCCAGATGCAAATCTCGGCACTGGACTACAACAGCTTCCTGGGTGTTATCGGCGTTGGCCGTATCGCTCGTGGTAGCGTCAAGCCGAACACCCCGGTTGTCGCTATCGGCGCTGACGGCAAGAAGCGTAACGGTCGTATCCTGAAGCTGATGGGTCACCACGGCCTGCACCGCATCGACGTTGAAGAAGCTTTCGCTGGCGACATCGTATGCGTGAGCGGTATGGACTCGCTGTTCATCTCCGACACCCTGTGCCAGCCGGACAACGTCGAGGCGATGAAGCCTCTGACCGTTGACGAGCCAACCGTTTCCATGACCTTCCAGGTAAACGACTCGCCTTTCTGCGGTAAAGAAGGCAAGTTCGTGACCTCCCGTAACATCAAGGAGCGTCTGGACAAGGAGCTGCTGTACAACGTTGCTCTGCGCGTTGAAGAAGGCGACTCGGCTGACAAGTTCAAGGTCTCCGGCCGTGGTGAGCTGCACCTCTCGGTACTGATCGAAACCATGCGTCGCGAAGGCTTCGAAATGGGTGTTGGTCGTCCGGAAGTGATCATCCGTCAGGTTGACGGCGTGAAGCAGGAACCGTTCGAAAACGTCACCATCGACACCCCGGAAGAGTCCCAGGGCAAGGTCATGGAAGAGATGGGCCTGCGTAAGGGCGACCTGACCAACATGGTGCCGGATGGCAAAGGCCGTGTGCGTCTGGAATACAACATCCCTGCTCGTGGTCTGATCGGTTTCCGTAACCAGTTCCTGACCCTGACCAACGGTGCTGGCATCCTGACCTCGATCTTCGATCGCTACGACACCATGAAGTCCGGCGACATGTCCGGCCGTCAGAACGGTGTTCTGGTATCGGTAGAAACCGGCAAGGCGCTGACCTACTCCCTGGAAACCCTCCAGGCGCGTGGCAAGCTGTTCGTTGAACACGGTCAAGAGATCTACAACGGCCAGATCGTTGGTCTGAACAGCCGCGACAACGACATGGGCGTGAACCCAACCAAAGGCAAGAAGCTCGACAACATGCGTGCTTCGGGCAAAGACGAAACCATCGCTCTGGTTCCACCTGTTCGCTTCACCCTGGAACAGGCCCTGGAATTCATCCAGGACGACGAGCTGTGCGAAGTCACGCCTAAGTCGATCCGCCTGCGTAAGAAGATCCTGGACGAAGGCGAGCGTACCCGCGCTGCCAAGAAAGCCAAGAACTGAGTTAACTCAGGCTGAATGAAAAACGCCCCCGGTCGAAAGGCCGGGGGCGTTTTTTTATGCCTGCAGTTTGTGTGTTGTGATCGTTCCCACGCTCCGCGTGGGAACGCCGCTTGGGAGGCTCCGCGTCCTGCTTTCAAGAGCGGACGCAGAGCGTCCACAGCTGCATTCCCACGCGGAGCGTGGGAACGATCAAAAACTTAGAACTTGTCGAGGGTCTTGAAGTTCGTCTCGCGCACCACTTCCTTGGGCTTGTAGGCACAGTACCCCGGCCGCGGCCCGATTTTCGGGTGGTTGCGGCACGTATCCGGGCGCTTGTCATAAATAGTGCAAAAGCGCGTCTTACGATCCAGGTACAGGCAGTCGTTGTTGCTCATGCGCTGCAGGGTAAAAATTTCGGACTTGTTGTTGTACCGCTCGACGATGCCTTCTTTCTGCAAACGCTTGGCGATGTTCTTCGGCGGCTCGCCGCGCTCGAACTCATCGACGATGCCAATGCGGATCAGGTCCTTGATCTTCACCTCCACCGGCAGCGTGCAGCAGCTGGACACGCAGCCGCCGCACATATGGGCGGAGTATTTCTGCCAGGTCTCTAGACGGTCGAGTTCCGCGGCGGCGATCAGTTGAGGCTTCATCAAGGTTCCAAGGTGGGGCGTTATCCGGGCGCGCGATCATACCGGGATTGGTGGTTTTTTGAACAATATTTTGCAGCTTTCAGCTCAAAGGTTTAGCCAGTGCCTGATCGGGCACGACCCCTGCATCAAATTCAGCCATAGGCCAATGAGTTAAAAAACTGCCGAACCAGCACGTCTACCGTCTGTCAGACCGACTAGGCTCTAGCAACTCCTTCAATCTCGCCCGAGGTCGCACCGATGTCTCAGGAACCGCTTGCACGAGAAGCAGAGGTAGCCGCATTCCGCGATGCTGTCTTGACCAAACTCACCTACGCGGTGGGCAAGGACCCGGATCACGCCTTCGACCATGACTGGTTCGAAGCCATTGCCCTGGCCGCCCGCGACCAGATGGTCGACCACTGGATGGACCACACGCGGCGTATTTATCGCAAAGGCCAGAAGCGTGTTTATTACCTGTCCCTGGAATTTCTCATCGGCCGCTTGCTCTACGACAGCCTGAGCAACCTGGGTGTGCTGGAGATCGCGCGCGAAGCGCTGTCGGAGCTGGGCGTGGATCTGGAGCGCATCCGCCTGCTGGAGCCCGACGCGGCGCTCGGCAACGGTGGCCTGGGCCGGCTGGCGGCGTGCTTTATGGAAAGCATGTCGACCCTCGGCATTGCTGGCCACGGCTATGGCATTCGTTATGAACACGGCCTGTTCCGCCAGGCCATTGTCGACGGTTGGCAGCAGGAACAGACCGAACGCTGGCTGGATTTCGGTAACCCTTGGGAATTCGAGCGCGCCGAAGTGATTTACCCGATTGGCTTTGGCGGCAGCGTCGAAACCGTTGCGGACGCCTCCGGCAAGATGATCCAGGTATGGTCGCCCAACGAAACCGTACGTGCTGTTGCCTATGACACGCCGGTCGTCGGTTGGCGCGGCGCCAGCGTCAACACCCTGCGCCTATGGCGTGCGCGGGCTGTAGAAGACCTGCATCTGGAGCGCTTCAACGCCGGTGACCACTTGGGCGCCGTCGCCGAGGTGGCCCGTGCCGAAAGCATCTCCCGAGTGCTTTACCCGGCCGACAGCACCGAAGCAGGGCAGGAGCTGCGCCTGCGCCAGGAATATTTCTTCGTCTCCGCGTCCCTGCAGGATTTGCTGCGCCGCCACAAGAACATGCACGGTTCGGTGCTCAGCCTGGGCGAGCACGCCGCCATCCAGCTCAACGACACCCACCCGTCCATCGCCGTGGCCGAGTTGATGCGCCAACTGGTCGACCTGCACGATGTACCGTGGGAAGCCGCGTGGGATGTCACCGTCGAGACCCTTTCGTACACCAACCACACCTTGCTGCCCGAGGCACTGGAAACCTGGCCTGTCGGTTTGATGGAGCGCATGCTGCCGCGGCACATGCAGATCATCTACCTGATCAACGCCCAGCACATCGACTCGCTGCGTGCCAAAGGCATCCACGACTTTGATGTCTTGCGCGCTGTGTCGCTGATCGAAGAAGACAACGGCCGCCGCGTGCGCATGGGCAACCTGGCATTCCTGGGCTCCCATAGCGTCAACGGCGTGTCCGGTTTGCATACCCAGCTAATGCGCAGCACGGTGTTCTCCGAACTGCACAAGCTCTACCCCGAGCGCATCAACAACAAAACCAACGGCATTACCTTCCGTCGCTGGTTGTACCAGGCCAACCCCAAGTTGACCGATATGCTGGTGGAAGCCCTGGGCCCGGATATTCTGGACCAGCCCGAGCAGCGTCTTATCGAGTTGGAACCCTTTGCCGAGAAACCGGCCTTCCGCAAAGCGTTCGCTGAACAGCGCCTGCACAGCAAGCGCGCACTGGCGCAGATCATCCATGAGCGCCTGGGCATTGCGATCAACCCGGCGGCGATGTTCGACGTGCAGGTCAAGCGCATCCATGAATACAAGCGCCAACTGCTCAACCTGCTGCACACTGTGGCGCTGTACCAGGCGATCCGTGCCGAGCCGGGCATCGATTGGGTGCCGCGGGTGAAGATCTTCGCGGGTAAGGCAGCGGCCAGTTATCACCAGGCCAAGCTGATCATCAAGCTGACCAACGACATCGCCCGCACCGTCAACAACGACCCGACCGTACGCGGCCTGCTCAAGGTGGTGTTCCTGCCCAACTACAACGTCAGCCTGGCGGAAAGCATCATTCCGGCAGCGGATTTGTCGGAGCAGATTTCCACGGCCGGCTTTGAGGCGTCGGGTACCAGCAACATGAAGTTCGGCCTCAACGGCGCGCTGACCATTGGCACCATGGACGGCGCCAACGTGGAGATGCACGAGCGGGTCGGCGCCGAGCACATGTTTATCTTTGGCCTCAGCGCCCAGCAGGTAGAAGCCCGCAAGCACGCCGGCGAGTTCAGCGCCGGGCCGGACATCGCCGCGTCCCATCGCTTGAACGACGTGCTGCAAGCGATCCGTGGTGGGGTATTTTCGCCGGATGACCCGGGCCGCTATGTGGGCCTGATCGATGGGCTGATCGACTACGATCGCTTCCTGGTGTGTGCCGACTTTGACGCCTACTGGGACGCGCAGGCGCGGGTCGAGGCGCATTGGCACGACTCCAAGGCCTGGTGGCGCTCGGCGGTGCTCAACACGGCGCGCATGGGGTGGTTCAGCTCTGACCGCACCATCCGCGAGTACGCCACCGAGATCTGGAAAGCCCTCGACTAACTGATACCCCTGTAGGAGCGAGCTTGCTCGCGAAGAGCTCCAACGATAACGCGTGCTTGCTGAATGAACGCGGCGCGTGTGAGTTTTTCGCGAGCAAGCTCGCTCCTACAGAGGGCTATTGCGTTGGGTCGTGAACTCTATTGGCGTTAAATCCTCTGATTAGAGGAAATCAGCCCCGACTCGCGCTAAACTGCGCGGGTTTTTAGCCCCCCATTCTCCGGAGCCGTCCATGTCCCGCGTTACCTTGAGTCGCTATTTGATCGAGCAGACCCGCAGCAACAACACGCCTGCCGATCTGCGCTTCCTTATCGAAGTGGTGGCGCGTGCTTGCAAGGAAATCAGCCACGCCGTTTCCAAAGGCGCACTGGGCGGTGTCCTGGGCAGCATGGGCACTGAAAACGTGCAGGGCGAAGTGCAGAAGAAACTGGACGTTCTGTCCAACGAAATCCTGCTCGAAGCCAACGAATGGGGCGGCCACCTGGCCGGCATGGCGTCCGAAGAAATGGACAATGCCTACCAGATCCCAGGCAAATACCCGAAAGGCGCATACCTGCTGGTATTCGACCCACTGGACGGTTCGTCCAACATCGACATCAACGCACCGGTCGGCACCATCTTCTCGGTACTGCGTTGCCCCAACGAATACCTGAGCCAGAACGAAGCCCTGAACGAAAAGGCCTTCCTGCAGCCAGGCACCGAGCAGGTTGCTGCCGGCTATGCGATCTACGGCCCACAGACCATGCTGGTGCTGACCCTGGGCGACGGCGTCAAGGGCTTCACCCTGGACCGTGAAATGGGCAGCTTCGTGCTGACCCACGAAGACATTTCGATTCCTGCTTCTACCCAGGAATTTGCCATCAACATGTCCAACCAGCGCCACTGGGAAGAACCGGTGAAGCGCTACGTCAACGAGCTGATGGAAGGCGAAGAAGGCCCGCTGAAGAAGAACTTCAACATGCGCTGGGTGGCCGCGATGGTTGCCGACGTACACCGCATCCTGACCCGTGGTGGGCTGTTCATGTACCCACGCGACAGCCGCGAGCCGTCCAAGCCAGGCAAGCTGCGCCTGATGTACGAAGCCAACCCGATGTCGTTTTTGGTTGAACAGGCAGGCGGTGCGTCCACCGACGGCCACCAGCGCATCCTCGACATTCAGCCTGAAGGCCTGCACCAGCGTGTGGCGGTATTCCTGGGTTCGAAGGAAGAAGTTGAGCGCGTGACGGCCTATCACAAGAAGTAAGCCGTAACGAGCGGTGAGCCGCTGTATTGTGAGATGGATCACCGTTAAAGAAGCCCCGAAACGTTTCAGCGTTTTCGGGGCTTTTTTGTTTTCGCTCGTCGGGAACCAGACACCCCTTTTCCCTTCTAAGCTTCTGGCAGATACCCCAGCTGCTTTGTCTCTCCAGGAGCTTTTCCATGTCTATACGCCGTCTCGCCCTGCTGGCTTTTTGCGTGCTCTTAGCCGCTTGCAGCAAGGTCACCCAAGAAAACTACCAAAAGCTCTCGGCCGGCATGGCCAAGGCCGAGGTGGAGTCGTTGCTGGGCAAGCCAACCGATTGTTCCGGCGCACTGGGCATGTCCAGCTGCACCTGGGGCGATAAAAACAGCTTTATCAGCGTGCAGTACGCCGGTGACAAAGTTCTGATGTTTTCCGGGCAAGGCCTGAAGTAAACCGGGGCGCGAGCCTGCGGGAGAAGAAGAATGATGCGTTTTGTTTTGTTCCTTTGCGCCAGCCTGTTTTTGGCGGGCTGCGCCAGCCATTCTGGCGATGATCTGCAACCCAAGACTGCGAGCAACGTCAACCTCAAGCGTTACCAGGGCACCTGGTATGAGTTGGCCCGGTTGCCGATGTACTTCCAGCGCAACTGTGCGCAATCCGAAGCCCGCTACACCTTGCTGCCTGATGGTGACATGTCGGTTTTCAACCGCTGCCTGACGCCTGAGTGGAAGTGGCAAGAGGCCAAAGGCACGGCAACGCCGCAGGTGCCAGGCAAGACCGACAAACTGTGGGTGGAATTCAATAACTGGTTTACATCGCTGTTGCCGGGCGTTGCCAAGGGCGACTACTGGGTGCTGTATGTCAGCGATGACTACAAGACCGCCATCGTCGGCAGCCCGAGCCGTCGCTATATGTGGATCCTGTCGCGCACGCCGACGGTGAGTGCCGATACCCGCGAAGACCTGCTGAGCAGGGCGCGACAGCAAGGCTATGACACCACGCGGTTGATCTGGCGCACGTCGGATAAGCAGATGGCGAAGACGTCTCAGTAATTTGCGGCCCCTCAATCAAATGTGGGAGCTGGCTTGCCTGCGATAGCATCAACCCGGTGTAACTGAAGCACCGAGGTGTCTGTATCGCAGGCAAGCCAGCTCCCGCAGTTGTTATGGGTTGGTCGTCAGTTCAGCAAGTCCTTCAGGACCTGGGTGAATGCCCGGCTGCTGTCTTCTTCGCCAGCATGATGCCCATCTCGCACCACCCATTTGCCATTGACCAGTACATCGCGCACTTGCCGATCACCACCGGCAAAAAGCCAGCGGTTGAGAATCCCATCCTCACTGGCCGTCGCCAAGTACGGGTCGCTACCGTCCAGCACTATCCAGTCCGCACGCTTGCCCACTTGCAGTCGACCAATCGGCTGGCCCAGCGCTTGTGCGCCACCGTCCAGCGCAGCATCGAACAGCGTGCGACCCACCATCGGCTGATCGCTGCGATACAGGCGGTTGCGCCGTTGATCGCGCAGGCGCTGGCCGTATTCCAGCCAACGCAGTTCTTCCACCACGCTCAGTGACACATGGCTGTCGGAACCGATGCCCATGCGGCCGCCCTGAGCGAGGAAGTCCACCGCCGGAAAAATCCCATCGCCCAGGTTGGCTTCGGTGGTCAGGCACAAACCGGCAATCGCTCGGCTGTTGGCCATGCGCGTGACTTCGTCGGCATCGGCATGGGTGGCATGCACCAGGCACCAGCGATCATCCACCTCGACATTGTCATACAGCCACTGCAACGGGCGCTTGCCGCTCCAGGCCAGGCAGTCGTCGACTTCTTTTTGCTGTTCGGCGATGTGGATATGCACGGGGCAGTTTTTGTCACTGGCGCCCAGCACGGTATGGATTTGTTCGGGGGTTACGGCGCGCAGGGAGTGGAAGCACAGGCCCAGTTGCTGCGCCGGTTGTGCCGCCAGAATGGGCTGCAGGCGTGCTTGCAGGTCCAGGTAGTGTTCCGTGCTGTTGATAAACCGTCGCTGGCCTTCATTCGGCGCTTGGCCACCAAAACCCGCGTGGGTGTAGAGCACCGGCAGCAAGGTCAGGCCGATCCCGCTGCTGGCGGCCGCCTGGCTGATCTGGCGGGACAGCTCCGTACGGTCGGCATAGGGCTGGCCGCTGACATCGTGGTGCACGTAATGAAACTCGGCCACCGAGGTGTAGCCGGCCTTGAGCATTTCGATATACAGCTGACGGGCGATGACCTGTAACTGCTCGGGGTTGATCTTGCCGACCATGCGGTACATCAAGTCGCGCCAGGTCCAGAAACTGTCGTTGGGGTTGCCGGCCACTTCGGCCAAGCCCGCCATGGCGCGTTGGAAGGCATGGGAGTGCAGGTTCGGCATGCCCGCCAACACCGGGCCCCTGAGCCGTTCCGCGCCTTCTGCACTGGCATTGGGCTCAACCTTTGTCAGCAGGCCATCGGCGCCGACTTCAAGACGTACATCATTGGCCCATCCATTAGGCAGCAGTGCGCGTTCGGCAAAGAAAGCGGACATGATCAAGGCACCCCGGTCGTGTGTTTATTTGTATATACATATACAGACGTTTGCCTGCTCGGTAAACTCCGGCAATCTATGCATCTTTTTCCCCTGCAAGGATTCCCTGTGCCGACTCCGCCCGCCAACTCTTCGCTGGCTGCCCACATGGACGAAAGTCCGGCGCCCTTGTATGCCCGCGTCAAACAGATGATCAGCCAGCAGATCCTCAACGGCAACTGGCCGCCCCATTACCGCGTGCCGTCGGAAAGCGAGCTGGTCAGCGAGTTGGGCTTCAGCCGCATGACCATCAACCGTGCCCTGCGCGAGCTGACCGCCGAAGGCTTGTTGGTGCGTATGCAGGGTGTGGGTACGTTTGTTGCCGAGCCGAAAAGCCAGTCGGCCCTGTTTGAAGTGCACAACATCGCCGATGAAATCGCCTCCCGCGGGCATCGGCACACTTGCCAGGTCATCACCCTGGGCGAAGAAGCTGCTGGTTCCGAGCGCGCCGTCGCCTTGGAAATGCGCGAAGGCGGGCGGGTGTTCCACTCGTTGATCGTGCATTACGAGAACGACATTCCTGTGCAAATCGAAGACCGTTTCGTCAACGCTCTGGTCGCGCCGGAATACCTGCAGCAGGACTTCACCCAGCAAACCCCGTATGCCTATTTGAACCAGGTCGCGCCGTTGACTGAGGGTGAGCATGTGGTTGAGGCGATTCTCGCCGATGCCGCCGAGTGCAAGTTGTTGCAGATCGAGCCGAGCGAGCCGTGCCTGTTGATTCGCCGACGCACCTGGTCGGGTCGCCAGCCGGTGACTGCGGCGCGGTTGATCCACCCCGGTTCCCGTCACAGCCTCGAAGGACGCTTCAGTAAATGAGTGAGATCAACGTCTGGCGCGCCGCCGACTACGTGCGCATGCCGTGGAAGAACGGCGGCGGCAGTACCGAAGAAATCAGTCGCGACGCCGGCACCGGCCTGGAGGGCTTTGGCTGGCGTTTGTCGATTGCCGATATCGCCGAGTCGGGTGGGTTTTCCACCTTCGCCGGTTACCAGCGCGTGATTACGGTGATCAAAGGCGCCGGCATGGTGCTGACCGTAGACGGTGAGGAGCAGCGCGGGTTGTTACCGTTGCAGCCGTTCGCGTTCAAGGGCGAAAGCCAGGTGTCATGCCGTTTGATCACCGGGCCGATTCGCGACTTCAATCTGATCTATTCGCCCGAGCGTTACCATGCACGCTTGCAGTGGATGGATGGCGTGCAGCAGTTTTTCAGTACTGCGCAGACGGTGCTGGTTTTCAGCGTGGCGGACGAAGTGAAGGTGCTGGGCGAGAAGCTCGGCCACCACGATTGCCTGCAAGTGGACGGTAACACTGAACTGCTGGAAATATCGGTCACAGGCCGCTGCTGCATCATCGAACTGACCGCACGCGGTTAAAAACTGTGGGAGCGGGCTTGCCTGCGATAGCGGTGTATCAGCCTAGGATGTGCTGATTGACACACCGCTATCGCAGGCAAGCCAGCTCCCACATTTGTTTGTGCGCTGTTCCCAAGACCGCGCACCAATTTGTTACCGAACGCCCCAGCGTGACGCAAAGCCACGCTGTCGTGACAAATCCTCTTTGCGGTAAAACGCCTCCGTAAGAAATTTCATCAAGCCTCCAAGCCTTGATTATCAAAGCTTACGCGCGCCTTGGAAAAAATCTGTAAGGCTCATTTCAAAAGTTGGCCGCTCGATTGCATATGCTTGTACATACAAGTAAAGATGTGTGCGTAAGACTTCGCACCATCCATGTTCGCGCATCGATCGCCGAGGAGTCCTAGCTGTGACCAAGCCTACAAAATACCGTGACGTCGAAATCCGCGCCGCCCGCGGTAACAAGCTCACCGCCAAAAGCTGGCTGACCGAAGCGCCGCTGCGCATGCTGATGAACAACCTCGACCCGCAAGTGGCCGAGAATCCCAAAGAATTGGTGGTGTACGGCGGTATCGGCCGTGCGGCGCGCAACTGGGAGTGCTACGACCAGATCGTCGAGAGCCTCACCAATCTGAACGACGACGAAACCCTGCTGGTGCAATCCGGTAAGCCGGTCGGCGTGTTCAAGACCCACAGCAACGCCCCGCGCGTGTTGATTGCCAACTCCAACCTGGTACCGCACTGGGCCAGTTGGGAGCATTTCAACGAACTGGATGCCAAGGGCCTGGCCATGTACGGCCAGATGACCGCCGGCAGCTGGATCTACATCGGCAGCCAGGGCATCGTTCAAGGCACCTACGAAACCTTCGTGGAAGCCGGCCGCCAGCATTACAACAGCGACCTGACCGGTCGCTGGGTGCTCACCGCCGGCCTCGGCGGCATGGGCGGCGCGCAGCCACTGGCCGCGACCCTGGCCGGCGCCTGCTCGCTGAACATCGAGTGCCAGCAAGTCAGCATCGACTTCCGCCTGAGCAGCCGCTACGTCGACGAGCAGGCCACCGACCTCGACGACGCCCTGGCGCGTATCGCCAAGTACACCAAGGAAGGCAAGGCCATCTCCATCGCCCTGCTGGGCAACGCCGCAGAGATCCTGCCGGAACTGGTCAAGCGCGGCGTGCGCCCGGACATGGTCACCGACCAGACCAGCGCCCACGACCCACTCAACGGCTACCTGCCGGCCGGCTGGACCTGGGACGAATACCGCGCTCGCGCCAAGACCGAGCCGGCCGCCGTGATCAAGGCCGCCAAGCAGTCGATGGCCGTCCACGTCAAAGCCATGCTCGAATTCCAGAAGCAAGGCATCCCGACCTTCGACTACGGCAACAACATCCGCCAGATGGCCCAGGAAGAGGGCGTGGAAAACGCGTTCGACTTCCCAGGTTTCGTACCGGCTTACATCCGCCCACTGTTCTGCCGTGGCATCGGCCCGTTCCGTTGGGCGGCGCTGTCCGGCGACCCGCAAGACATCTACAAGACCGACGCCAAAGTCAAAGAACTGATCCCGGACGATGCCCACCTGCACAACTGGCTGGACATGGCCCGCGAGCGCATCAGCTTCCAGGGCCTGCCGGCACGTATCTGCTGGGTCGGCCTGGGCCAGCGTGCCAAGTTGGGCCTGGCGTTCAACGAAATGGTGCGCAGCGGCGAGCTGTCCGCGCCGGTCGTGATCGGCCGTGATCACCTGGACTCCGGCTCGGTCGCCAGCCCGAACCGCGAAACCGAAGCCATGCAGGACGGCTCCGACGCTGTGTCCGACTGGCCACTGCTCAACGCCTTGCTCAACACCGCGAGCGGCGCCACCTGGGTCTCGCTGCACCACGGTGGCGGCGTGGGCATGGGCTTCTCCCAGCACTCGGGGATGGTGATTGTCTGCGACGGTACTGACGAAGCGGCCGAGCGGATTGCCCGCGTGCTGCACAACGACCCGGCGACCGGGGTGATGCGTCATGCGGATGCGGGTTACCAGATCGCTGTCGACTGCGCCAAGGAACAAGGCCTGAACCTGCCGATGATCAAGTAACTCAATGTGGGGTGGGCTTGTGTGGCGAGCAAGCTTGCTTGCGCTGGGGTGCGAAGCAGCCCCAAAAAGCCGGCTCCAGCTTCGCTGTCGAACGGGAGCAAGCTCCCTCGCCACAGCAAGCCAGCGCCCACAGAAGAGCAAGATGCATACAAAACAATCCATCAGAGGTTGAACAACATGGCTGCAAACGACACCACCCCGTTGATCGAGAAACGTTCGATCGACTACATCCCGGAAGCGGAAAGACATGGTCGTCTATTCAGTCAATTCACCCTGTGGATGGGTGCCAACCTGCAGATCACTGCGATTGTTACCGGGGCGTTGGCCGTGGTGCTGGGCGGTGATGTGTTCTGGTCGTTGATCGGCTTGCTCATCGGTCAATTGATCGGCGGTGGCGTCATGGCGCTGCATGCGGCGCAAGGGCCCAAGCTTGGCCTGCCGCAGATGATTTCCAGCCGGGTGCAGTTCGGCGTGTATGGGGCGGCCATTCCGATTGTGCTGGTGTGCTTGATGTACTTGGGTTTCACCGCCACCGGTACCGTGTTGTCGGGCCAGGCGCTGGGCCAGTTGTTCGGGGTCAGCGACAGCGTCGGCATCCTGATCTTCGCCAGTGTCATCGTGCTGGTCACGGTGCTGGGTTACCGAGTGATCCACTTCATCGGCCGGGTTGCCAGCCTGATTGGCGTGGTTGCCTTTGTGTACCTGTTCAGCCGCCTGATGAGCCAGACCGACGTTGGCGCGCTCCTGCAGATCCGCCACTTCAGCTGGAGCAGTTTCCTGCTGGCCGTGTCGCTGGCGGCCTCTTGGCAGATTGCGTTCGGCCCTTACGTGGCGGATTACTCGCGTTACCTGCCGAGCCACACGTCATCGGTTAAAACCTTTCTCGCTGCTGGCGCAGGCTCAGTCATCGGGGCCCAAGTGGCGATGGTCCTCGGCGTGTTTGCCGCGGCCATGTCCAACGGGCAGTTTGCCGGTCACGAGGTGGCGTACATCGTTGGCTTGAGCGGCACGGGGGCCACCGCTGCGTTGCTGTATTTCAGCATCGCGTTCGGCAAGGTCACCATCTCGACGCTCAATTCCTACGGCAGCTTCATGTGCATCGCCACTATCATCAGCGGCTTTCGTGGGCGTCTGGAGGTCACGCGTCTGCAGCGTCTGGTGTTCGTGTTGATGATCGTCGGCACGGCCACGCTGATCGCGTTGCTCGGCCAACATTCGTTCCTCGGTGCATTCAAGTCGTTCATCCTGTTCCTGTTGGCGTTCTTTACGCCCTGGAGCGCGATCAACCTGGTGGATTACTACTGCATCACCCGCGAGCGTTATGACGTGCCGGCGCTGGCCGACCCGAACGGTCGCTACGGCCGCTGGAACCTGCTGGGCATCAGCGTCTATGTGTTCGGCGTACTGGTGCAGTTGCCGTTCATCTCCACCAAGTTCTACACCGGTCCCCTGGTGGCCGCGCTGGGTGATGTGGATATCTCCTGGATCATCGGCCTGGTACTGCCGGCGGCCCTGTATTACGTGTGTGCGAAAAAATGGCACGGCACGGTACCCGATCACCTGATCCTGCCAAAAGAGCAGGGCGCTTCACCCATAACAAACGAGCTGGCTGCACAAGCCTGATGGGACGTGGACAGGGCAGGACGCCTACTGACTGCCGTAATCCATTTCAAGATTGGGAGCGTCACAACAATGACTATGAATAAGACCTTGCTGGCTACTTTGTTCGCGGCCGGCGTGCTGGCAAGTGCCGGCGCCCAGGCGGCCGGTTGGTGCGAGTCGGGTAAACCGGTGAAATTCGCCGGCCTGAATTGGGAAAGCGGCATGTTGCTCACCGACATCCTGCAAACCGTGCTCGAAAAAGGCTACGACTGCAAAACCGACAGCTTGCCGGGCAATTCCATCACCATGGAAAACGCCCTGGGCAGCAACGATATTCAAGTTTTCGCCGAGGAGTGGGTAGGCCGCAGCGAGGTCTGGAACAAAGCCGAGAAGGCCGGCAAAGTCGTCGGCGTCGGGGCTCCGGTGGTCGGCGCGGTCGAAGGCTGGTACGTGCCGCGCTATGTGATCGAAGGCGACGCCAAGCGCAAGCTGGAAGCCAAGGCGCCGGACCTGAAAAACATCGCCGACCTGGCCAAGTACGCCTCGGTGTTCAAGGACCAGGAAGAGCCGTCCAAGGGCCGTTTCTACAACTGCCCGGCCGGCTGGACCTGCGAGCTGGACAACAGCGAAATGCTCAAGAGCTACGGCCTGGAAAGCACCTATACCAACTTCCGCCCGGGCACCGGCCCGGCGCTGGATGCGGCGGTACTGTCGAGCTACAAGCGCGGCGAGCCGATCCTGTTCTACTACTGGTCACCGACACCGCTGATGGGCCAGGTCGATCTGGTCAAGCTGGAAGAAAAGCCCGGCGTGGACAAAACCGTGAGCATCAAGGTCGGCCTCTCCAAGTCTTTCCACGAGCAAGCCCCGGAACTGGTGGCCGTGCTGGAAAAGGTCAACCTGCCCATCGACCTGCTGAACCAGAACCTGGGCCGCATGGCCAAGGAGCGGATCGAGTCGCCGAAACTGGCGAAAATATTCCTCAAGGAACATCCTGAAGTCTGGCACGCCTGGGTGAGCGAAGACGCAGCCAAGAAAATCGACGCGGCCTTGTAGGTCAAGTGTGCACGGCTACCCTCAAGGGTGGCCGGGCGGCTGGCCACAACCCACTGGATCGAGAGCACGATATGTTTCCTGAGAGCTTTACCTTTTCCATCGCCGACTGGGTCAACGGTTGGGTGGACGCACTGGTCACCAACTACGGCGATGTGTTCCGGCACATCTCCGATACGCTGCTGTGGGCCATCGTCAACCTGGAAGGCCTGCTGCGCGCAGCGCCCTGGTGGCTGATGCTGGCCATCGTCGGGGGCATCGCCTGGCACGCCACACGCAAGGTGGTGACCACGGCGGTGATCGTCGGTTTGCTGTTCCTGGTGGGCGCCGTTGGCCTGTGGGACAAGCTGATGCAAACCCTGGCATTGATGATGGTGGCCACGGTGATTTCGGTGTTGATCGGCATCCCCCTGGGTATCTTGTCGGCGCGCAGTAATCGCCTGCGTTCGGTGCTGATGCCGCTGCTGGACATCATGCAAACCATGCCCAGCTTCGTGTATCTGATCCCGGTGCTGATGCTGTTCGGCCTGGGCAAGGTCCCGGCGATTTTCGCTACGGTGATCTACGCCGCGCCGCCGCTGATTCGCCTGACAGACCTGGGTATTCGCCAGGTCGATGGCGAGGTCATGGAAGCCATCAACGCCTTCGGCGCCAACCGCTGGCAGCAACTGTTCGGCGTGCAATTGCCGCTGGCGCTGCCAAGCATCATGGCCGGGATCAACCAGACCACCATGATGGCGCTGTCGATGGTGGTGATCGCCTCGATGATCGGTGCCCGTGGCTTGGGTGAAGACGTACTCGTCGGCATCCAGACCCTCAACGTCGGCCGCGGCCTTGAAGCCGGGCTGGCGATCGTGATTCTCGCAGTGGTCATCGACCGCATTACCCAGGCTTATGGCCGCCCACGGCATGAGGCGAGCAAATGACGACTGTCAGCAAAATCGAAGTCAAAAACGTCTTCAAGATTTTCGGCGCACGCGCCCAGGATGCGCTGGCCATGGTCGGCCAGGGCAAGACCAAAGACCAGGTACTGGCCGAGACCGGTTGCGTGGTCGGCGTCAATGACCTGTCCCTGAGCATCGGCACCGGTGAGATCTTTGTGATCATGGGCTTGTCGGGTTCGGGCAAATCCACCCTGGTGCGCCACTTCAACCGCCTGATCGACCCCACCAGCGGCGCGATCCTGGTGGATGGCGAAGACATCCTGCAACTGGACATGGCAGCCCTGCGCCAATTCCGTCGGCACAAGATCAGCATGGTGTTCCAGAGCTTCGGCCTGCTGCCGCACAAGAGCGTGCTCGACAACGTTGCCTACGGCCTGAAAGTGCGTGGCGAAACCAAGCAGGTCTGCGCCGAACGTGCGTTGCACTGGATCGAAACCGTGGGCCTCAAAGGCTACGAAAACAAATACCCGCACCAGCTGTCCGGTGGCATGCGCCAGCGCGTGGGCCTGGCCCGCGCCTTGGCGGCCGACACCGACATCATCCTGATGGACGAAGCCTTCAGCGCCCTCGACCCGTTGATCCGCGCCGAGATGCAGGACCAATTGCTCGAGCTGCAAAAGACCCTGCACAAGACCATCGTGTTTATCACCCACGATCTCGACGAGGCCGTGCGCATCGGCAACCGCATTGCGATCCTCAAGGACGGCAAGCTGATCCAGGTCGGCACGCCGCGAGAGATTCTGCACTCGCCGGCGGATGAGTATGTGGACCGCTTTGTTCAGCGGCGGGCGGCGGTGGTCTGATCCGGGCTTGAACGTTCTCACGCTCCGCGTGGGAACGCATTTCGTGACGCTCCGCGTCACTTGGGGGGACGCAGAGCGTCCCAGGCGGCGTACCCACGCAGAGCGTGGGAACGATCAATGCTGCCTAAGAATTGAAGAAGGTATGAAGATGTCCCAGGCAACCAAAATCATCATCGCCGACACCCCCATGCGCTGGCAGGACGTCACCGCCGTCGCCCGCCACGGCGCCATGCTCGAACTGTCGGGCCACGCCTGGGCGCGTGTCGACAATGCCCAGGCCATCGTGCAGCGCATCGTCACCAGCGGCGAGCGTGCCTATGGTGTCAACACCGGCCTGGGCGCGCTGTGCAACGTCTCGCTCAAGACCGAGCAACTGAGCCAACTGTCGCGCAATACGCTGTTGAGCCACGCCTGCGGCGTCGGCCCGGTGCTCAGCGACGAGCAGACCCGTGCGATCATCTGCGCGGCGATCATCAACTACAGCCACGGCAAATCCGGCCTGCATCCGCAGGTGGTGCACGCGCTGCTGGCGCTGCTCAACCACGGCATCACCCCGCAAGTACCGTCCCAAGGCTCGGTGGGGTATCTGACCCACATGGCCCATATCGGCGTGGCCCTGCTGGGCGTTGGTAATGTGAGTTATCGCGGCCAGATCGTCACGGCGCAACACGCGTTGCAGGCTGAAGGCTTGCAGCCGGTGGTGCTCGGCGCCAAAGACGGCCTGTGCCTGGTCAATGGCACGCCGTGCATGACCGGCCTGAGCTGCCTGGCCCTGGCCGACGCGCATCACTTGCTGCAGTGGGCCGACGTGATCGGTGCCATGAGCTTCGAAGCCCAGCGCGGCCAGATTGACGCCTTTGACGAAGCCATCATCGCCCTCAAGCCGCACCCGGGCATGCAGCACGTAGGTATCAACCTGCGTGCCCTGCTCGACGGCAGTGAGGTGATTGCCAGCAGCAAAGGTATTCGCACCCAGGACGCCTTGAGCATTCGCTCGATTCCGCAGATTCACGGCGCGGCCCGCGACCAGGTAGAACACGCCACGCGCCAGATCGAGACCGAACTCAACAGCGCCACCGACAACCCGCTGGTGCTGGGCACGCCGGATAATTACCGCGTGGTGTCCCAGGCCAACCCTCACGGGCAGTCCGTCGCGTTGGCGGCCGACATGCTCGCCATCGCCATGGCCGAGATCGGTTCGGTGGCCGAGCGTCGCCTGGATCGCCTGGTCAACCCGCATGTCAGCGGCCTGCCAGCCTTCCTGGTGAGCAACCCGGGCGTCAACTCCGGAATGATGATCGTGCAGTACGTCGCCGCGTCCCTGTGCGGGCAAAACCGTCAGCTGGCGCAACCGGCGGTGCTCGACAACTTCGTCACCTCGGGCCTGCAGGAAGACCACTTGAGCATGGGCACCAACGCCGCGCTCAAGTTGCACCAGGTGCTGGCCAACGTCACCCAGATTCTTGCCATCGAGTACCTGCTGGCGGCCCAGGCTTTCGAGTTTCTCAAGGACCAGCGCTTCGGCGCCGGTACCGACCGCGCCTGGCGTTTGCTGCGCGAAGTGGTCCCTGCGTATGAACAGGACCGCTGGCTGGCGCCGGATATTGCCGCCGCTGCCCAATTGCTTAAAGACACTGCTTTACCGAATTTGCACTGAACACCTAAGAACAATTCACAAGGAGTATGAATGTGACTGCGCTAAACCTGATTCCAGGCCAACTGAGCCTCGCCCAACTGCGTGCCATCTACCAGCAGCCAGTAACCCTCAGCCTGGATGACAGCGCCTCGGCCCAGATCGAAGCCAGCGTTGCCTGCGTGGAGCAGATTCTCGCCGAGAACCGCACCGCCTACGGCATCAACACCGGTTTTGGCCTGTTGGCATCGACCCGCATCGCCAGCGAAGACCTGGAAAACCTCCAGCGTTCCCTGGTGCTGTCCCACGCCGCCGGCGTCGGTGAGCCGATCAGCGATGCACTGGTGCGACTGGTCATGGTGCTCAAGGTCAACAGCCTGAGCCGTGGCTTCTCCGGGATTCGTCGCCAGGTGATCGACGCGCTGATCGCGCTGATCAACGCCGAGGTGTACCCGCACATTCCGCTCAAGGGGTCAGTGGGTGCTTCCGGTGACCTGGCGCCGCTGGCGCACATGTCCCTGGTACTGCTTGGCGAAGGCAAGGCGCGTTACAAGGGCGAATGGCTGGAAGCCACCGAGGCACTGAAAATCGCCGGCCTCACGCCGCTGACCCTGGCCGCCAAAGAAGGCCTGGCGCTGCTCAACGGCACCCAGGTGTCCACGGCCTATGCCCTGCGTGGCCTGTTCGAAGGCGAAGACCTGTTCGCCGCTGCCCTCGCTTGCGGCGGCCTCACTGTGGAAGCGGTACTGGGTTCGCGTTCGCCGTTCGATGCGCGTATTCATGCGGCGCGTGGCCAGCGTGGCCAGATCGACTCGGCAGCGGCCTATCGTGACCTGCTCGGTGAGAGCAGCCAGGTGTCCCAATCGCACCAGAACTGCGACAAGGTTCAAGACCCGTATTCCCTGCGTTGCCAGCCACAGGTCATGGGCGCGTGCCTGACTCAATTGCGCCAGGCCGCCGAGGTGCTGGTGGTAGAGGCCAACGCAGTGTCGGATAACCCGCTGGTCTTTGCCGCCGAAGGCGATGTGATTTCCGGTGGCAACTTCCACGCTGAACCCGTGGCCATGGCCGCCGACAACATGGCGCTGGCCATTGCCGAAATCGGCTCCCTGAGCGAGCGTCGGATCTCGTTGATGATGGACAAGCATATGTCGCAACTGCCGCCGTTTCTGGTGGGCAATGGCGGGGTGAACTCCGGCTTCATGATCGCCCAGGTGACCGCTGCCGCACTCGCCAGCGAGAACAAGGCGCTGGCCCATCCCCATAGCGTCGACAGCTTGCCGACTTCGGCCAACCAGGAAGACCACGTGTCCATGGCCCCGGCTGCGGGCAAGCGTTTGTGGGAAATGGCCGAGAACACCCGGGGCATCCTCGCGGTGGAATGGCTCGCGGCGTGCCAGGGCCTGGACCTGCGCGACGGCCTGAAGACCTCGCCCAAGCTGGAAAAAGCCCGTGGCATCCTGCGCGACAAGGTGGCGTTCTATGACAAGGACCGCTTCTTCGCCCCGGACATCAACGCCGCCAGCGAACTGCTCGCCAGCCGCTGCCTGAATGAGCTGGTGCCGGCCAAGTTGCTGCCAAGCCTCTGACCGGGACTCGGTCTGTGCCTGATCATTCCCACGCTCCGCGTGGGAATGCATCCTGTGACGCTCTGCGTCACCGCTCTAAAAGCGGACGCGGAGCGTCCAGGTCGGAGTTCCCACGCCGAGCGTGGGAACGATCTTCTCCTCATAAGAATAATTAGGGACGAGAAATGCACCAGCCAGAAAAAGGTTTGAAACGCGGGCTCAACGCCCGACATATTCGCTTCATGGCCCTCGGTTCCGCGATCGGCACCGGGCTGTTCTATGGCTCTGCCTCCGCCATCCAGATGGCCGGTCCTGCCGTGCTGCTGGCCTACCTGATCGGCGGCGCTGCTGTATTCATGGTGATGCGCGCCCTCGGTGAGATGGCCGTGCACAACCCGGTGTCTGGCTCCTTCGGCCACTACGCCAGCACCTACCTGGGGCCCATGGCCGGGTTTATCCTCGGCTGGACCTACGCCTTTGAAATGATCATCGTCTGCCTCGCCGACGTCACCGCGTTCGGCATCTACATGGGCTTCTGGTTTCCCGAAGTGGCCCGTTGGGTCTGGGTGCTGGGCATCGTATTCCTGATCGGCGGCCTGAACCTGTGCAACGTCAAAGTCTTTGGCGAGATGGAGTTCTGGCTGTCGTTGCTCAAGGTCGGTGCCATTGTGGCGATGATCCTCGGCGGTTTTGGCATCATGCTGTTTGGTATTCACTCGGCAGGCGAAACCCAGGCCAGTGGCTTGAGCAATCTGTGGGCCCACGGCGGCTTCATGCCCAACGGCATCGGTGGGCTGATCGCCTCGTTTGCGGTGGTGATGTTTGCCTTTGGTGGCATCGAAATCATCGGCATCACCGCCGGTGAAGCCAAGGACCCACAGCGGGTGATCCCCAAGGCGATCAACGCTGTGCCGCTGCGTATCCTGCTGTTCTACGTGCTCACCCTGTTCGTGTTGATGGCCATCTACCCGTGGCCGCAGATCGGCAGCCAGGGCAGCCCGTTCGTGCAGATCTTCAGCAACCTGGGGATTGGCTCGGCGGCGACCATCCTCAACATCGTGGTGATCTCGGCGGCGGTGTCGGCGATCAACAGCGACATTTTCGGCGCCGGGCGCATGATGTACGGCCTGGCTCAACAAGGGCAGGCGCCCAAGGGCTTCGCGCAATTGTCCAAACAAGGCGTGCCATGGATGACCGTGGTGGTCATGGGCGCCGCCTTGCTCGGCGGTGTGGTACTCAACTACCTGATCCCGGAAAACGTGTTCCTGCTGATCGCCTCGATTGCCACCTTCGCCACCGTGTGGGTATGGCTGATGATCCTGTTTACCCAGGTCGCCATGCGCCGCTCGATGACCAAGGCGCAGATCGCCGAACTGAAATTCCCGGTGCCGTTCTGGCCTTATGCGCCGGCGGCGGCCATTGTGTTCATGCTGTTTGTGTTTGGTGTACTCGGTTACTTCCCGGATACCCAGGCGGCGTTGATGGTAGGCGCCGTGTGGATCGTGCTGCTGATCATCGCCTACTGGCTGTGGGTCAAGCCTGCCGCCGGGCAAACGGCCAAGGTCGATTACGACCCGGTTTTGTCTCATCGATAACTTAGGGAGGCGTTGATGAAAACGCTTTGGCAACACTGCCACGTCGCAACCATGGCCAACGGCAAATACTCGATCATCGAGGATGCCGCCATGGTGACTGCCGGCTCGCTCATCGAGTGGGTCGGCCCCCGCAGCCAGGCGCCAACCGCAGATTACGCCCAGGTGCATGACCTGCAAGGCGCGTGGGTCACCCCCGGGCTGATCGATTGCCACACCCATACGGTGTTCGGTGGCAATCGCAGCGGCGAATTCGAGCAGCGCCTCGAAGGTGTCAGCTACGCCGAGATCGCGGCCAAGGGCGGCGGCATTGCCAGCACTGTGCGCGCAACCCGTGCGGCGAGCGAAGATGAGCTGTTCTTGAGCGCTGAAAAGCGCCTGCGCAGTTTGCTGCGTGACGGCGTGACCACGGTGGAAATCAAGTCCGGCTACGGCCTGGACCTGGCCAACGAACGCAAGATGTTGCGCGTGGTCCGGCGCCTGGGTGAAGCGCTGCCGGTCAGCGTGCGCGCCACGTGCCTGGCCGCCCACGCGTTACCGCCGGAGTACAAGGACCGCGCCGACGATTACATCGAGCACATCTGCAGCCAGATGCTGCCTGCCCTGGCCGTCGAGGGGTTGGTGGATGCGGTCGATGCCTTCTGTGAATACCTGGCATTTTCCCCCGAGCAGGTTG
This sequence comes from Pseudomonas sp. MF6767, assembly GCF_016405475.1. Taxonomy (NCBI): domain Bacteria; kingdom Pseudomonadati; phylum Pseudomonadota; class Gammaproteobacteria; order Pseudomonadales; family Pseudomonadaceae; genus Pseudomonas; species Pseudomonas sp. MF6767. The sequence goes on from NZ_JAEKCY010000004.1 coordinate 196,247, forward strand.
AGCGGGTATTCAAGGTCGCCCAGCAACTTGGCTTGCCGGTGAAGCTGCACGCCGAGCAACTCTCGTCGTTGCATGGCTCAAGCCTGGCGGCGCGCTACCACGCGTTGTCGGCCGACCACCTGGAATTCATGACTGAAGAAGACGCCATCGCCATGGCTGCGGCCGGTACCGTCGCCGTGCTATTGCCGGGCGCGTTCTACTTCCTGCGTGAAACCCAGTTGCCGCCCATGGACGCCCTGCGCAAACACGGCGTGAAGATCGCCATCGCCAGCGACCTCAACCCCGGCACTTCACCGGCGCTGTCGGTGCGGCTGATGCTGAACATGGCCTGCACCCTGTTCCGCATGACCCCGGAAGAAGCCCTGGCCGGCGCCACGCAACACGCGGCCACCGCGTTGGGCCTGGGCGATACCCATGGTTCCCTGGAAGTGGGCAAGGTCGCGGATTTTGTCGCCTGGCAGATCGATCGCCCCGCCGACCTGGCCTACTGGCTGGGTGGCGAACTGGATAAACGCGTCGTGCGCCACGGCGTCGACGTCACTGTTTGAGAGGATGCAGTTGTGGATAAGGTTCTGACATTCAAACAAGGCCGCGTGCCGCTGCTGATCAGCATGCCCCACGCCGGCCTGCGGCTCACCCCTGCGGTCGAGGCCGGGTTGATCCCCGAGGCGCAAAGCCTGCCGGATACCGATTGGCATATCCCGCTGTTGTATGACTTTGCCGAAGAGCTGGGCGCCAGCACCCTGGCGGCGGAGTACTCGCGGTTTGTCATCGACCTCAACCGGCACTCCGACAACGCGCCGCTGTATGCCGGTGCTACTACCGGCCTGTACCCAGAGACGCTGTTCGATGGCGTGCCGTTGTTCCGTGAAGGGCAAACGCCCTCCGACGAAGAGCGGGCCAGCTACCTGCAAAAAATCTGGGGGCCGTACCACCGCCAACTGCAAGAAGAACTGGCACGCCTCAAGGCCGAGTTCGGTTATGCGTTGCTGTTCGATGCGCACTCGATCCGCTCGTTGATCCCGCACCTGTTCGACGGCAAATTGCCGGACTTCAATCTGGGCACCTTCAACGGCGCTGCATGCGACCCGCAGCTGGCAAGCCAGTTGGAAGCCATCTGCGCTCAGCATCCGCAATATACCCATGTGCTGAACGGGCGCTTCAAGGGCGGCCATATCACCCGTCACTACGGCAACCCGGCGCAGGATATTCATGCGGTGCAGCTGGAGTTGTGCCAGAGCACCTATATGGAGGAGTTCGAGCCGTTCCGTTATCGCCATGATTTGGCCGAGCCGACGCAGGTGGTGTTGAGGCAGTTGCTGGAAGGGCTGTTGGCTTGGGGGCAGAAGCACTACCGGTAATTGTTGGTGCTGCTGCAATAGCTTTCGCGAGCAAGCCCGCTTGACCGCGCTCTATCATGAGAATGCGCTCGAAATGTGGGAGCTGGCTTGCCTGCGATAACGGTGGTTCAGCAACACTTTTATCAACTGACACACCGCCATCCCGGCAAAGGGCTGGCCCACGGTTGTTTGCGGGCACGCGGCCAGGTGCCGGAGGTGGATCGGCTGTATGACTATCTGCTTGGTTACCTGAGGCGCGAACTGCTGACACAGGTCTAAGTGCTCAAGGACATGCTCATTGCACAATTCGGGTTTATGATGCCAGACGGCAAAATAATAGACGTCCCCCCAGGGATGAACCCGACACCCTACGGAGCACGCAATGCAGACTTGGTACCCGCAGATCAAACCCTACGCCCGGCACGATCTGGCTGTCGATGACACCCACACCCTGTACGTCGATGAAAGTGGCTCCCCCGAAGGCTTGCCTGTCGTGTTCATCCATGGAGGCCCCGGCTCCGGTTGCGACGCCCAGAGCCGCTGCTATTTCGACCCGAACCTCTACCATATTGTCACCTTCGACCAGCGTGGCTGCGGCCGCTCTACGCCAAGGGCCAGTCTCGAGAACAACACCACCTGGGATCTGGTCGCCGACCTTGAGCGCATCCGCGAGCACCTGGGCATCGACAAATGGGTGCTGTTCGGCGGTTCCTGGGGTTCGACCCTGGCCCTGGCCTACGCGCAAACCCACCCCGAGCGCGTGCATGGCCTGATCGTGCGCGGCATCTTCCTCGCCCGCCCGCAGGATATTCGCTGGTTCTACCAGGAGGGCGCGAGCCGCCTGTTCCCGGACTACTGGCAGGACTATGTGGCACCCATCCCGGTGGAAGAGCGCCACGATATGATTGCCGCTTACCACAAGCGCCTGACCGGCAACGACCAGATCGCCCAGATGCATGCGGCCAAAGCCTGGTCGGGCTGGGAAGGCCGTATGTTGGGCCTGTGCCCGAGCCCGCAGCATGTGGAACGGTTTTCCGAGCCGCAGCGCGCCTTGTCCATCGCACGTATCGAATGCCATTACTTCACCAACAACTCCTTCCTGGAACCCAACCAGCTGATTCGCGATATGCACAAGATCGCCCATCTGCCTGGCGTCATCATCCATGGCCGCTACGATATGATCTGCACGCTGGATAACGCTTGGGAGCTGCATCAGGCCTGGCCCAACAGCGAGTTGCAGGTGATCCGCGAAGCAGGGCACGCGGCGTCCGAGCCGGGCATCACCGACGCACTGGTGCGTGCGACCGGCGAAATGGCCCGGCGCCTGCTCGACCTGCCGCCTGAAGAAGCATGAAGGGCTTGTTGCAGCGGGTGCGTGGCGCCCGGGTTGAGGTCGCAGGGGAGGTGATAGGCTCGATTGACCAGGGTTTGCTGGTGCTGGTGGCCGTCGAGCCTTCAGATACGCCCGAAAGCGCCGACAAACTGCTGCACAAGCTGCTTAACTATCGGGTGTTCAGTGACGAGGAGGGCAAGATGAACCTGTCCCTCAAGGACATCGGCGGCGGTTTGCTGCTGGTGTCGCAGTTCACCCTGGCGGCGGATACCAAAAGCGGGCTACGGCCCAGCTTCTCCACAGCGGCTCCTCCGGCCCTGGGAGCGGCGCTTTTTGAGCACTTGTTGTTACAAGCGCAACAATTGCATGGCAAGGTGGCGTCGGGGCGTTTTGGCGCGGATATGCAGGTGCACTTGGTCAATGATGGCCCTGTGACCTTCCTCTTACAGACATGAATGTATGAAAAACGACGTTAATGCCTAAAAACGCAGGGTTTCGCTACAAATACTTCACTGTCCCTGATGCGTTGTCTCGCGGGCTACTAGATAATCGCGCGCTACGGGGATCAGCGTTGTTTGGTCCATTTTTGACTTAGGTAGAGCCTTGTCCGACAACCGCATGGGGAATCATTTCGCCCCAGAGGAGTCGGAACATTGCTCGCCAACCTGGCATATAGATAGCTGGCCGTTGGTTTTTTGATCTGTTTTCGGCGAGGGTTGCTCGTGATTGTTAGTCCCTGTAATGCACCAAAATTGTCTGCCAAACGGTTACGAAACGCACTGGTGACGGGCTCTGCCCTGTTTTGCCTGTTCGGCGCGGGTCAACTGTGGGCGTTCAGTCTGGATGATGTGTCGGCCAAGGCAAAAGAGCTGGCTGGGCAGAAATACGAAGCTCCGCGCAGCAATTTGCCGAACGAATTCCGCGAAATGAAATTCGCTGACTACCAGAAGATTCGTTTCCGCAATGAAAAAGCCGAGTGGGCCGATCAGAACACCCCGTTCAAGCTGTCCTTCTATCACCAGGGGATGCATTTCGACACCCCGGTGAAAATCAACGAAGTCACCGCCGACAGCGTGCATGAAATCAAGTACGACCCGACGCGTTTCGATTTCGGCGACGTGAAATTTGATCCTAAAGCCACCGAACAGCTGGGTTACGCCGGTTTCCGTGTGCTTTTCCCGATCAACAAGGCCGACAAGCAAGACGAAATCATGACCATGCTCGGCGCCAGCTATTTCCGCGTCGTGGGCAAGGATCAGGTGTACGGCTTGTCTGCCCGTGGCATGGCGATCGACACCGCGTTGCCGTCTGGCGAAGAATTCCCGCGTTTCACCGAGTTCTGGATCGAGCGTCCAAAGCCGGGTGACAAGCACCTGGTGATTTTCGCGCTGCTGGATTCGCCACGCGCCACTGGCGCTTATCGCCTGATCCTGCGTCCTGGCACCGACACCGTAGTGGACGTCAAATCCCAGATGTTCCTGCGTGACAAGGTCAGCAAGCTGGGCGTTGCGCCGTTGACCTCGATGTTCCTGTTCGGCGCCAACCAGCCGTCCAAGGTCCTCAACTACCGCCGCGAGCTCCACGATTCCAGCGGCCTGTCGATTCACGCCGGCAATGGCGAGTGGATCTGGCGTCCGCTGAACAACCCTAAACACCTGTCGGTCAGCAACTTCAGCGTCGAGAACCCGCGTGGGTTCGGCCTGCTGCAACGTGGCCGCAACTTCAGCCACTACGAAGACCTGGACGACAACTACGACAAGCGCCCAAGCGCCTGGATCGAGCCTGAAGGTGACTGGGGCAAAGGCTCTGTCGACCTGGTCGAGATCCCGACCGCCGATGAAACCAACGACAACATCGTGGCGTTCTGGAGCCCGGCCGAACTGCCGGAAGTCGGCAAGCCGCTGGACGTGGCCTACCGCCTGCACTGGACACTGGACGACGCGGCCTTCCATTCGCCGGACAGTGCCTGGGTCAAGCAGACCCTGCGCTCCACGGGTGATGTGAAGCAATCGAACCTGATCCGTCAGCCGGATGGCAGCGTGGCCTACCTGGTGGACTTCGAGGGCCCGTCCCTGAAGAAACTGCTGCCGGACGCCCCGGTGCGTAGCCAGGTGAGTGTGGGTGATAACGCTGAACTGGTTGAAAACAGCGTGCGCTACAACGAACACACCAAAGGCTGGCGCCTGACCCTGCGTATGAAGATCAAGGACGCAAGCAAGCCGACCGAAATGCGTGCGGCACTGGTGCAGGATATCGTGCAGCCTGAGGCTGAGTCGGTTTCCAACCATGTGCTCAAGGCCGATAAAGTCTTGGCCAAGCAGCATGAGAAACAGGCCAAGAAAGACGCCAAGGACAAGGAAGCCAAACAGCCTGAGGCTGCCCCAGCCACGCCGGAGCCGATCAAGACCGAGCAAGTCCTGACCGAAACCTGGAGCTATCAGTTGCCTGCCGATGAGTAATTCTCAAGTCAAGCCAGAGACTCTGTCCGAGTACCTGGCGCATCTACCCATGACGGCTGAGCAGCGCGCCGAGCTGGCGGGCTGCAAGTCCTTCAGCGAGCTGCACGAACGTCTGTCGTCCAAGACCTTCGACGCACCGACCGACGCTGCCCAAGCGTCGGTTGGCCGTCGCTTGACCCTCAACAGCGCCGAAGAGCTACAAGACGCCGAGATGCTGGCGCTCGATGCCAGCGGTCGTGTGTGCCTCAAGGCCACGCCGCCGATCCGTCGGACCAAAGTGGTGCCCGAGCCTTGGCGCACCAACATCCTGGTGCGCGGTTGGCGCCGGATGACCGGGCGCACCAACCCGCCCAAGCCACCGAAAGACGAGCGGGTACTGCCGGCTGCGCGCTGGCGTACCGTGGGCTCGATCCGTCGTTACATCCTGTTGGTGCTGATGCTGGGCCAGACCATCGTGGCCGGCTGGTACATGAAAGGCATCATGCCGTACCAAGGCTGGTCGCTGGTCGACTTCGACGAGATCCGCAACCAGACCCTGCTGCAAACCGCTACCCAGGTACTGCCTTACGCGCTGCAAACCAGCATCCTGATCATGTTCGGGATTCTGTTCTGCTGGGTGTCGGCCGGTTTCTGGACTGCGCTCATGGGCTTCCTGGAGCTGCTGACCGGTCACGATAAATACCGTATCTCCGGTAAAAGTGCCGGTGACGAGCCGATTCCAAAGGATGCGCGCACCGCCCTGGTGATGCCGATCTGTAACGAAGACGTGCCGCGTGTATTCGCCGGTTTGCGTGCGACGTTCGAATCGGTGGCCGCAACCGGTGACCTGGACCGCTTCGATTTCTTCGTGCTCAGCGACAGTAACGACGCCGACATCTGCATCGCCGAACAGCAAGCCTGGCTCGACGTATGCCGCGAAGCGGGTGGTTTCGGCAAGATCTTCTATCGCCGTCGTCGCCGTCGCGTAAAGCGCAAGAGCGGCAACCTCGACGACTTCTGCCGTCGTTGGGGCGGTGACTACAAGTACATGGTCGTTCTTGACGCTGACTCTGTGATGAGCGGCGAGTGCCTGACCAGCCTGGTGCGCCTGATGGAAGCCACGCCGGATGCCGGGATTATCCAGACCGCGCCGCGTGCGTCGGGCATGGACACCCTGTATGCGCGTATGCAGCAGTTCGCCACTCGCGTCTATGGCCCGTTGTTTACCGCCGGCCTGCACTTCTGGCAGTTGGGTGAATCCCACTACTGGGGCCACAACGCCATTATCCGTATGAAGCCGTTTATCGAGCACTGCGCCCTGGCGCCGCTGCCCGGTAAAGGCGCGTTTGCCGGTGCGATCCTCTCCCACGACTTCGTTGAAGCCGCGCTGATGCGCCGTGCCGGCTGGGGCGTGTGGATTGCCTACGACCTGCCGGGCAGCTACGAAGAACTGCCGCCGAACCTGCTGGACGAACTCAAGCGTGACCGTCGCTGGTGCCACGGTAACCTGATGAACTTCCGCCTGTTCCTGGTCAAAGGCATGCACCCGGTGCACCGTGCGGTGTTCCTCACCGGCGTGATGTCCTACCTGTCGGCGCCGTTGTGGTTCTTCTTCCTGGTGTTGTCCACGGCCTTGCTGGCGGTGAACACCCTGATGGAACCGCAATACTTCATGGCGCCGCGCCAGTTGTACCCGCTGTGGCCACAATGGCACCCGGACAAGGCGGTGGCGCTGTTCTCCACCACCATCGTGCTGTTGTTCCTGCCTAAACTGCTCAGCATCATCTTGATCTGGGCCAAGGGCGCCAAAGAGTTCGGTGGCAAGTTCAAGGTGACCCTGTCGATGCTGCTGGAGATGTTGTTCTCCATGCTGCTGGCGCCGGTGCGGATGATCTTCCACACCCGTTTCGTCCTCGCCGCCTTCCTAGGCTGGGCCGCAACCTGGAACTCGCCGCAACGTGACGATGACTCCACGCCATGGAGCGAAGCGGTCAAGCGTCATGGTCCGCAAACCCTGCTGGGCTTCCTGTGGGCCCTGCTGGTGGTGTGGCTGAACCCGAGCTTCCTGTGGTGGTTGGTGCCGATCGTCGGTTCGCTGATGCTGTCGATCCCGGTGTCGGTGATTTCCAGCCGGGTCAAGCTGGGCCTCAAGTCCCGCGACGAGAGCCTGTTCCTGATCCCTGAGGAATACAACCCGCCGCAAGCCTTGCTCTCGACCGAGAAGTACACCCACGAAAACCGTTGGCACGCCCTCAACGACGGCTTTGTGCGTTCGGTGGTAGACCCGCAGCAGAACGCCCTGGCCTGCGCCTTGGCGACCTCGCGGCACCGTGAGGCCGAGCCCATCGAATACCTGCGCATGGAACGGGTTCGCCACGCGTTGAAAGTCGGCCCGGCCGGCCTCAACAACAGCGAACGCCTGGCCTTGCTCAGCGACCCGGTGGCCCTGGCTCGCCTGCATGAGCAGGTGTGGAGCGAAGGCCACGCCGAGTGGCTAGGCGCTTGGCGTGCCTCGATCAAGGCCGATCCGCACGCGCCGTTGCTGCCCCTGCAACCACAGTCGTCCCAGGCCCAACCGGCTTGATTCAGGCACCCCCGAAGGCTCACTTCGGGGGTGTTTCAAACGTTGGTCCTACAGCGTTTTTCGCTTCTTCCTTTTTATCGCTAACTCCTTGTTATTTCGAAACAAAAGACCTTTGCTCGAGGCGTATTGCCGTGCCCGCGGCTGGGTTAGGATCGCCCCCCAAATTGGACTCGCCACGGGGGCATTCATGATCAAAAGGTATTGTTTGGCATTGCTGATGGGCTTTTTCCTGGGGGGGCACGCAGGCTTGCTTTACGCGGGCGCGCTGGACAACGCTGTGCGCCGGGGCGTGCTTAAGGTCGGTACAACCCCCAATAACGTCCCTTTCGAAATGCTCGATAAGCAGGGGCGCATCGTCGGCTTTGAAATTGACTTGCTCCATACCATGAGCCGCGCACTTGGCGTAGAGCTTGAATTGGTGGCAGTGCCTTACACGGATCTGTTGCCGGGGCTGACGACGAACAAGTTTGATCTGATTGGCAGCGGCATGACGGTCACTCAAGAGCGCAACCTCAAACTCAACTTCAGTGATTCATTTGTCGTGGTGGGCCAGACGGTGCTGCTGCACCCACGCATGGCGGGGAAGGTCTCCAGTATTGAAGAACTGGACGACGCCAGTTACCGCGTGGTTACCACCCAAGGCACCACCGGTGAAGCCGCAGCACAGCGCTTTCTTGTATCTGCGCGGCTCAGCAGTGTGCCCAACCCGGAAGAAGGCGTGCGGCAGGTCGTTGAAGGCAAGGCCGATGCTTTTATCCATGATGCGCCCTACAACCTGATCGCGATGAGTCGGCCACAGAACAGTACATTGTTGGCACTTGAGCAACCCTTCACCTTTGAGCCCTTGGCGTTCGGCCTGAAAAAAGGGGATTACGACAGCCTCAATTGGATCAACCATTTTCTCAACCAGATCGCCCAGGACGGCACCTACGATCGCCTGCATGACAAGTGGTTCAGGGATACGGCCTGGATAGCCGAGATCGACTGATCGTCATAACTGCTTACACATCAATCCCTGATCGAGAGGCCGCGCTGAAGCGTCTGCGCCTGTGTTTGGCCGGGTCGCTGTCAGGGTTTTCCGACACACGCCGATAACATTTACCGGTGAAACCTTTGTGGCGGACAACGAGTGGGTTAGGATCGCACCCCGAAATGGCGCAGCCCTCTTGTGCGCCAACCTTATAAGAATCGTTCAGGGGTCTTGATGATGAAAAAGTATCTTTCGATGCTGATGCTCGGCGTCACCGCGCTGGTCGCTGCCACTGCGGCCCAGGCCGGCGCCATTGATGAGGCGGTCAAGCGCGGCACGTTGAAAGTTGGCATGGACCCCACCTACATGCCGTTCGAAATGACCGACAAGCGCGGTGAAATCATCGGTTTCGAAGTCGACATCCTCAAGGCTATGGCCAAGTCCATGGGCGTCAAGCTGGAGCTGGTGTCCACCGGTTACGACGGCATCATCCCGGCCTTCCTGACCGGCAAGTTCGATATGATCGGCAGCGGCATGACCCTGACCCAGGAACGCAACCTGCGCCTGAATTTCAGCGAACCCTTCATCGTGGTCGGCCAGACGTTGCTGATCCGCAAGGAATTGGAAGGCACCATCAAGTCCTACAAAGACCTGAACGACGAGAAATACCGCCTGACCTCCAAGCTCGGCACCACCGGTGAGATGGTTGCCAAGAAGCTGATCTCCAAGGCCAAGTACCACGGCTACGACAACGAGCAGGAAGGCGTGCTCGACGTGGTCAACGGCAAGGCTGATGCGTTCGTCTACGACGCACCGTACAACGTGGTGGCCGAAAAGAAGGTCGGTAACGGCAAGCTGGTGTTCCTGGAAGAACCCTTCACCTTTGAACCCCTGGCGTTCGGTTTGAAGAAAGGCGATTACGACAGCATCAACTTCATCAACAACTTCCTGCACCAGATCCGTAACGACGGCACCTACGATCGCATCCATGACAAGTGGTTCAAGAGCTCCGAGTGGCTCAAGGACATGGAATAAGGCCTGACACCGAGTTGCCTGCATCGCAGGCAAGCCAGCTCCCACATTTGACTGTATTCACACATCAATCTGTGGGAGCGGGCTTGCCCGCGATGGCGGCCTATCAGGCGACACCTATGCGGAAAGTGAAATGAAACATAAAAAAGCCCAATGGCCCTGGCACCTGCTGACGGTGGTGGTGCTGGTCGGCCTGGCGGGTGCCTTGTACTACGCCACGTCGTTGATGTCCTACGAATGGCGCTGGAACCGCGTCCCCCAATACTTCGCCTATCAAGCCGAGACCTCCCAGCGCGCCGCGGATATTTCCACCGTGGTCGAGTTGGTGCGCAAAGGCGATACGGCCGAAGTCACCCTGCGCAACGACGCCGGAGTCGAGCAAAAGCTCACAGTCGCCGATAACAGTCTGCAAGTGGCGCGCGGCGACGATGTGGCTGAAGGCGATGTGGTCGGCGTGACCCGGCAATGGGCATTGGGACCATTGATGTGGGGCTTGTGGACCACGCTGTGGCTGTCGGTGGTGTCCGGCATCCTGGGTTTGGCGATTGGCTTGGCGACCGGGCTGTGCAGGCTGTCGAAAAATCCCACCTTGCGCGATCTGTCGACAATCTATGTCGAGCTGGTGCGGGGCACGCCGCTGCTGGTGCAGATCTTCATTTTCTATTTCTTTATCGGCACGGTGCTCAACCTGTCCCGGGAGTTTGCCGGGATTGCCGCGCTGTCGTTGTTCACGGGTGCCTACGTGGCCGAAATCGTGCGCGCCGGCGTGCAGTCCATCACCCGTGGCCAGGATGAAGCGGCGCGTTCCCTGGGCTTGAGCGCCAGCCAGTCGATGCGCCACGTGGTACTGCCGCAGGCCTTCAAGCGTGTGCTGCCGCCCCTGGCCGGGCAATTTATCAGCCTGGTCAAGGACACGTCCCTGGTGTCGGTGATCGCGATTACCGAGTTGCTCAAGAGCGGCCGCGAAGTGATCACCACCTCCTTCTCGCCGTTTGAAATCCTGTTTTGTGTGGCGGGCTTGTACCTGCTGATCAACCTGCCGCTGTCGAAGATGGCCAGCCGGCTTGAGCGGAGGCTTGCCCAAAGTGATTGAAGTACGCGATCTGGTAAAAGTCTTCGATACCCGTGGGCAACTGGTGCGCGCGGTGGATCACGTCACCACCCAAGTGGCCAAGGGCGAGGTGCTGGTGGTGATCGGTCCTTCGGGGTCCGGCAAGTCCACCTTCTTGCGCTGCCTGAATGGGTTGGAGGCGTTCGATTCGGGTTCGGTGAGCATCGACGGCCTGCAACTGGCCGACCCTAAGACCGACGTGAATGCCTACCGCCGTGAAGTCGGCATGGTGTTCCAGCACTTCAACCTGTTCCCCCACATGACCGTGCTGGAAAACCTGTGCCTGGCGCAAAAGGTCGTGCGCAAGCGCGGCAAGCAAGAGCGCGAGGCCAAGGCCCTGGCGCTGTTGGAAAAGGTCGGTATTGCGCAGAAGGCCCACGAGTTTCCATCGCGCCTGTCTGGCGGCCAGCAGCAGCGAGTCGCCATTGCCCGAGCCCTGGCCATGGAGCCCAAGGTGATGCTGTTTGACGAGCCCACCTCGGCCCTCGACCCGGAAATGGTCGGTGAAGTGCTCGACGTGATGAAGACCCTGGCCCTGGAAGGCATGACCATGGTGTGCGTCACCCACGAGATGGGCTTTGCCCGGGAAGTGGCAGACCGGGTGTTGTTTTTCGATCACGGCAAACTGCTGGAAGACGCCGCCCCGGCCGAGTTCTTCAATGCGCCAAAAGACCCGCGTGCCCAGGCCTTCCTGCGCCAAGTCCTGTAGAAATATTTGCCTCTGTGGCGAGCGAGCTTGCTCGCGCTGGAGTGCGAAGCGCTCCCAAGATTTTGGGGCCGCTGTGCAGCCCAGCGGGAGCAAGCTCCCTCGCCACAGGTCAAAGCTTGAATTTGTCGACCAGCGTCTGCAAGTCCAGGCTCAATCTTGTCAACTGAACACTCGCGGCCGCCGTTTCCTCGCTGGCGGCGGCGGTTTGTTCCGACACGTCCCGCACCTTCAACACACTGCGGTTGATCTCCTCGGCCACAGCGCTTTGCTGTTCCGCTGCGGCGGCGATCTGCGGGTTCATTTCCTGGATGATCGACACCGTGCGGGCAATGGCGCTCAGAGCGTCGCCGGCGTCGCGGGTCAGGGCGACGCTGTTGTCGGTCAGGTTGCGGCTGCTGTCCATGATGTCTGCCACCTGCTGAGTGCCATTGTGCAGGCCGAGGATCAGCCCTTCGATCTCCTCGGCCGATTCCTGAGTGCGTTGGGCCAGGCTGCGCACTTCGTCGGCGACCACCGCAAAGCCTTGGCCGGCAGTGCCCGCACGTGCCGCTTCAATGGCGGCGTTCAGGGCCAGCAGGTTGGTCTGCTGAGAAACAGACTTGATCACGTCCAGCACACTGGCGATCTTCTGGCTCTCCTGTTGCAGCGCGAGCATCGCACGGCCTGACAGCGCCATTTCACTGGCCAGGTTGCCAATCTGCTCCACGGCCTGGGTGACCACCTGCTCACCGGCGCCGGCCTGATGGTCGGCTTCTTGGGCCGCCACCGAGGCGCGTTCGGCGTGGCGCGCCACTTCCTGGGCAGTGGCGAGCATTTCATTCATTGCCGTCGCCACCTGGTCGGTTTCATCTTTCTGCTCGTTGAGCCCGCTGCGGGTCTGCTCGGTGACGGTGGATAACTGCGTGGCCGCTCCGGCGATCTGCCGGGCGCTGTCACCGATACTGCTGATCAGGCTACGCAGGCTGCGGGTCATTTGCCCGATGCTTTGCTGCAACTGGCCGAGTTCGTCGCGACGGTCGACCGCCATGTCATGGCTGAGGTCGCCCTCGGCAACACGGTGGGCGGCGCCGAGAATTTCTCGCAGTGGCGCCGCAATCTGCCGGGCGATCCACCAGGCGGCCAGCGTGCCCAGTGCCAGGGCGGCCACTGTCACGCTGATCAGCAACGCACGGGTTTGGTCCGCCTCGTTGTTGCGCCTGGCGTTCTGGCTCTGGCTCAGCAGATTGCTCTTGTCCCGCAGCTCGTTGAGTTGCTGTTCGAGGCTGTTTTGCACGGTTTCGGTATCGAGCTGGGCTTGCTCGAGCTTTAGCAGTTGTTCACGGTAGTTGGCCAAATCGGTCTTGAGCAGCGTCGAGTCCACCGGGAGCGCGGTGACGGAAGCCAGCGCGGCCTGCAGTTCATCAAGCGACTGGTCGAACGCATTGGCGTAGGCCTTTAAGGTAACGGCCGCCCAGGCGGGGCTCTGCGCTCGATCTTCGGCTTGCTCCATGGCCTGGCGCAGGTTCTCGATGGCGTCGAGGGCCTTCTCGTCATTTTGATCGGGCAAGTCACTGGCCAGTTGAGCGAGGGTGTCACTGGCCTGCAGGGCGGACTTCTTGAGCGCTGGACGGATCTGCTCGCGCGCGGCCAGCAACGGTGGCAACTGTACGAGCGCGGCTTTCGAGCCCGACACCAACAGAGCCGCTTCTTCCAGCCATTGTCGGTCGGTGGCGGCTCGCAAGCGGCTCGAAAGGCCGGTCAGATACTGGTCGATCTGTTCAATCCTTTGGTTCATCTTGTCCAGGCTGTTGCTGTCCATCAGCGTGCGGTACACGATGCGGTCGGCGCGCATGGCCTCGGCTTCGACAGCCAGATGGCCCAGGACCGTCAGGCTGTCGGATCGGTAAAGCACGGCGCTCAAGGCTTGCCAGCCGGTGGCTGCGATCAGGAAACTGAGGATCAGCACTTGGCCAAAACCCAGGGCTAGCTTGAGGCGGACGCTGGCATTGACCAGCACGCGGGTCAGCCGAAGAAACATGGTGAACCTCCGAATCAGAGAAAGCGTTTCGCGACACATGAAACGCTAATTCGATTCGGGACCGTGGAGGGCTGATAACTGTGTAGGAGATTTCACAAGTTGCGGCGGCTTTGGTAAGCCGCCGTGTAGGGTAATTCAGACTCGGAAGCGCCCGACGAGGGTCTGCAGGTAGATCCCCAGGCGCGCCAGTTCGGCACTGGAGGACGCAGTTTCTTCGCTGGCCGACGAGGTTTGCTCGGAGATGTCGCGCACATTCAGCACGCTGCGGTTGATCTCTTCAGCCACGGCGCTTTGTTGCTCGGCGGCGGTGGCGATCTGTGAGTTCATGGCCTGGATGGTCGAGACGGTACGGGTGATATTGCCCAGCGCGTGGCCGGCCCGGCGCGTCAGCTCAACACTGCTCTCGGTCAGCCCGCGGCTGTTGTCCATGATGGTTGCCACCTGCTGGGTGCCACTTTGCAGGCCGACGATCAGCTCTTCGATCTCTTCAGTGGACTTCTGCGTGCGCTGGGCCAGGCTGCGCACCTCGTCGGCCACTACGGCAAAGCCGCGCCCGGCCTCACCGGCACGCGCCGCCTCAATGGCGGCGTTAAGGGCCAGCAGGTTGGTTTGCTGGGCCACGGATTTGATCACGTCGAGCACACTGCCGATCTTGTCGCTTTCGCGCTTGAGTTCACCCATGGCCACCGTGGAATTACCCACTTCGGTGGCCAGGCGCTCGATCTGGGCGATGGCTTCACCCACCACCTGATCGCCTTCACGGGCTTGCTGGTCGGCAGCCACGGCGGCTTCCGAGGCCTCTTCGGCGTTGCGCGCCACTTCCTGCACGGTGGCCGCCATCTCGTTCATGGCGGTGGCCACCTGGTCGGTCTCGACCTTCTGGCTGTTGACCCCGGCGCTGGTTTGTTCGGTCACGGCTGACAACTGCTCAGCGGCGCTGGCGATCTGGGTGACCCCGTCGCTGATCCCGCCGATCAACTCGCGCAGGCCCACGGTCATGCTTTGCATGGCACGCTGCAATTGGCCCAGTTCGTCCTGGCGGCCCGATTCCAGGTTGTGGCTCAGATCGCCGGAGGCCACACGCTCGGCGACTTCGAGGGTCTGGTTCAGGGGGATGACGATCTGGCGGGTGATGGCCCAGGCCGCGAAGACGCCGACGATCAGCGCCAGTACGGTGGCAAGCAGCAACAGGTATTTGGCCTGCGCGGCATCTGCGTCACGCACGGCGGTCTGGGAGACGGTGAGTTTTTCACTGTGGCCCAGCAGGATGTCGCCCTGGGCGATCATGGTTTTCAGCGCTGCTGCGCTGGCGACCTGGGAATCGCGATACTGGCTGACGGCGGCGCGGTAGGCTTGCAGTGAAGCCCCGGCTTCTTGCAGGTTGGCCTGGTATTGCGCAGGCAACTGGCCTTGCAGTTCGGTGATTTTTTTCAGGGCGTTGTCGATGGCATCCAGGGCCGGTTGCTCGGCTTCGACCTTGCCGCTGTAGGTGTAGCCGCGTACCTGGAAGCGCGATTGCTGGATCAGCTTGCTCTGCTCGACCACGCTGTTGAACTGGGCGACGCTGTCACCTTGCAGCAGGGCTTTTTCGATTTCGTTGATCTTGGCGACGGCATTGTCGGCGGTGTCTCCGAGCTTGCTGCGGGCGCCCTCACGTTTGAGGCCCGCCTGGACCATGGCGGCGAAGGCCTTTTTGTATTGGTTCAAGGCTTCCTGCTGTTGCTCGACCAGGGCTTTGTCGTCAGGTTGCTCGATCAGCTCGGCGGCGGTCTTCAGGCCGCTGTCGAGGTGGGCGAGCAGACCGTCGACCTTGTCCGTGCCTTGCTCGCCACGGCGCATATCGAAGTCCAGGCGTGCCAGGCGCAGGTCTTTGGTCAGGCCATTGAGGCTGGAAATGAAGCCCAACTTGTCGCCGCGACTGATCACATCCCCCAGGCCGGTCCAGCCGGTAAAGGTGATCAACAGCGTCAGGAGCAACACCAGGCCAAAGCCCACGCTCAGCTTGCGGTTGACGCTTACATTCCCCAACTTCTCGGCTAACCAACGATACATGCTGCGAACTCCCCTGGAACAAGGCTTGGACTTATTCAAAGGCTATCGGCAACGCACGGGGATACTTGATCGTTCCCACGCTCTGGCGATCATTCCCACGCTCTGGTGATCGTTCCCACGCTCTGCGTGGGAATGAATGGCGTGACGCTCTGCGTCACAAGGGTGGACGCAGAGCGTCCTGAGCGGCATTCCCACGCAGAGCATGGGAACGATCAGTCGGGGGTTAGAACAGGCGGGCGAGCAGGGCCGTTACGGCGGTTTCGACGCGTAAAATACGTGCACCCAGTTGCACCGGCTGTAAACCAGCCTTGGCCAGCAGGTCCACTTCATAGGGAATCCAGCCGCCTTCCGGGCCGATCGCGAGGGTCACCGGTTCCTCGAGGGCTCGGGGGCAGGCCGGGTAATCGCCCGGATGGCCGATCAGGCCCAAGGTGCCAGCCGCCATGGCCGGCAGACGATCTTCCACAAACGGCTTGAAGCGTTTCTCGATAATGATCTCGGGCAGCACCGTGTCCCGCGCTTGTTCCAGGCCGAGAATCAGTTGCTCGCGCACCGCTTCCGGCTCCAGGAACGGGGTTTGCCAGAAGCTTTTTTCCACGCGGTAGCTGTTGACCAGTACCACCTTGGGCACGCCCATGGCCGCCACGGTTTGCAGCACCCGGCGCAGCATCTTCGGGCGGGGCAGGGCCAGCAGCAAGGTCAGGGGTAGTTTGCTCGGTGGCGGTTGGTCGAAGCTCACTTGCAGTTCGGCTTCAGTGGCTTCCAGGCGCAGCAGTTGGGCATTGCCCATCAGCCCGCCAATGCGGCCCACACGCAGGGTGTCACCGACGGCGGCGCGGTGAACCTCCTGCATATGCACCAGGCGACGATCACGCAGCACTACGCGGTCGGCCGCGATAAAGTCGGCCTCTTCGAGCAGCAGCAGGTTCACGGCTGGGTCGCTGGCGGTTGGTCGTCGTCGGCAGGCGCGTCATCCGGGTGTTCGCCACGCTTGCTGATCAGGCCGCTGAACAGGATGCCCACCTCGAACAGCATCCACATCGGCACGGCCAGCAAGGTCTGGGAGAAGATGTCCGGTGGCGTGAGGATCATGCCGACCACGAAGCAGCCGATGATCACGTACGGGCGGATCTTTTTCAGGTACTTGACGTCGACCACGCCGATCCACACCAGCAACACTACCGCTACCGGAATTTCGAATGCCACGCCAAAGGCGAAGAACAGCGTCATCACGAAATCGAGGTAGCTGGTGATATCGGTCATCATCTCCACGCCGGCCGGGGTGGCGGCGGCGAAGAACTTGAAGATCAGCGGGAACACCAGGAAGTAGGCGAAGGCCATGCCGGTGTAGAAGAGCAGGATGCTCGACACCAACAATGGCACAGCGATGCGCTTCTCGTGCTTGTACAGGCCCGGCGCGATAAAGCCCCAGATCTGATGCAGGATCACCGGGATCGCCAGGAACAGCGAGACCATCATGGTCAGCTTCAAGGGGGTCAGGAACGGCGACGACACATCGGTGGCGATCATCGTCGCGCCGGCCGGCAGGTACTGGCGCAGGGGCGTCGAGACGAAGGTGTAGATCTGCTGGGTAAAGGCGAACAGCCCGGCAAAGATGATGAAGATCGCCGCCACGCAACGCAGCAGGCGGGTTCGCAACTCGGTGAGGTGCGAGACCAGCGGCATGTGCTGGTCGTTTTCCGGTTTATCAGCGCTCATGGGGCTCGCGGCGGCAATGTAGGGTCATGGGGCGCGGGCGACGCGACGGGCGTCGGCGCAGGCGTCGGTGGGGCGGGCGCTGCCGGTGTGGCGTCGGCCACAGGGGCTGGCGCGATGCTGTGCTCGGCCACCGGCGTTACCGGCTTGGCCGGCTCTTGCACCGGGGAAAGAATCTTGCGGGCTTCCTGCTCCAACGAGAGGATGTGCTCGTTGTGCAATTGCCGACGGATTTCGTCGGCACCGATTTCCCGTTCAACTTCCTGTTTGATCGCGTTGAAACTGCGCTTGAGGCGCCCGATCCACAAGCCGGCGGTGCGTGCGGCACCGGGCAGGCGTTCCGGCCCCAGTACCAGCAGGGCCACCAGGCCGACGAGCAGCAGTTCAGAGAAGCTGATACCAAACATTAGTCAGTGCTCACGAGTCTTTGCGGGTCGGCTCTTGGACCTTTTCAGCCTGCACGTCGAAGGTACGGCGCTCGGTGATCGGCTGGGTGGCCTGCGGGTGAACAGGCTGGGCCGGTGGCACCGGATTGGCGCTTGGCTCGGCCGGCTTTTCATCATCGTTCATGGCTTTGCGAAAGCCCTTGATCGACTCGCCCACATCGGTGCCCAGGTTCTTGAGCTTCTTGGTGCCGAACACCAATACCACTACCACCAGAATGACGATCCAGTGTTTCCAGTCAAAAATGCCCATGCTTCAAATCCTCAAGTCTCAGTTATTCAAGCGGACGGGCGCGAGGCCTTCTCGGCGTGCCCGGACAAGCCGAAGCGACGGTCCAGTTCATCCAGCACGGCCTGTGGGTGCTGCCCCAGTTGGGCGAGCATCACCAGGCTATGGAACCACAAGTCTGCGGTCTCATAGATTACATCGCTGTAATCACCGCTGATTTGCGCGTCCTTGGCCGCAATGATGGTCTCGACGGATTCTTCGCCGAGTTTTTCCAGAATCTTGTTCAGGCCCTTGTGGTACAGGCTGGCGACGTAGGAGCTGTCGGCATCCGCGCCTTTGCGGTCTTCCAGCACCTGGGCCACACGGTTCAGGGTATCGCTCATGTTCAGTGCCCTGCTGGGTAGATGGCGTGCGGGTCTTTGAGCACCGGCTCCACAACCTTCCATTCGCCATTCTCGAACACGCGATAGAAGCAACTGTGGCGGCCAGTGTGGCAGGCAATGCCGCCGATCTGCTCGACCTTGAGGATTACCACGTCGGCATCGCAGTCCAGGCGCAGCTCGTGCAGGGTCTGCACGTGCCCGGATTCTTCGCCCTTGCGCCACAGTTTGCCACGCGAACGTGACCAGTAGATGGCGCGCTGCTCGGCGGCGGTGAGGCTCAGGGCCTCGCGGTTCATCCAGGCCATCATCAGCACGCGCCCGGTCTTGTAGTCCTGGGCAATGGCCGGCACCAGGCCGTCACTGTCCCATTTGATCTCATCCAGCCAGTCTTTCATGTTCGGCTCCGGCAATTTGCGACAGTGTATAACCGGATGGGCTATCGACGCACGATCAGATAAACGCCCACGGCGACCATGATGCCCGCTGGCCAGTGGCCTAGTTGGTTCAATGGCCCACCAATCGCCAGCATCACGCCGCCCACCAGGTGCGCGGCGCCGAGCAGGCGCAGGAACCAGTCGTCCTTGCGCTTGCGCCACGGTGGCTCAGGGTCCTTGGCATGGGGCTGGGACATGCGCTCCAGCAGGTCGCGGGTCATGTTGGCCAGGTGCGGCAGTTGCTCGAACTGGCTGTGCAGGTTGCCTAGCATGGTTTTCGGGCTCATGCGCTCGCGCATCCAGCGTTCCAGGAAGGGTTGCGCAGTGTTCCACAAGTCGAGGTCCGGGTAGAGCTGGCGGCCCAGGCCTTCGATGTTCAGCAGGGTCTTCTGCAACAGCACCAGTTGCGGCTGCACTTCCATATTGAAGCGCCGCGCGGTCTGGAACAGGCGCATCAGCACTTGGCCGAACGAAATATCCTTTAACGGTTTTTCGAAGATCGGCTCGCACACGGTGCGGATCGCCGCTTCGAATTCGTTGAGTTTGGTTTCCGCTGGCACCCAACCCGAATCAATGTGCAACTGCGCCACACGGCGATAGTCGCGCTTGAAGAAGGCAAACAGGTTGCGCGCCAGGTAATCCTGGTCTTCCGGGGTGAGGCTGCCGACGATACCGCAGTCGATGGCGATGTACTGCGGGCTCCACGGGTTGACGGTGCTGACGAAGATGTTGCCCGGGTGCATGTCGGCGTGGAAGAAACTGTCGCGGAACACTTGGGTGAAGAAAATCTCCACACCGCGTTCTGCCAACATCTTCATGTCGGTGCGCTGGTCGGCCAGGGTCGCGAGGTCGGTAACCTGCACGCCGTAGATGCGCTCCATCACCAGCACTTTTGGCCGGCACCAGTCCCAATACACCTGCGGCACATACAGCAGTTGCGAGCCTTCGAAGTTGCGTCGCAATTGGCTGGCATTGGCCGCTTCGCGCAGCAGGTCGAGTTCGTCGTAGATGGTTTTTTCGTAGTCGGCGACCACGTCCACCGGGTGCAGCAGGCGCGCATCGGCGGAGAAGCGTTCGGCGGCGCGGGCGAGGATAAACAGCCATGCCAGGTCCTGGCCGATGATCGGCTTGAGGCCTGGGCGAATGACTTTCACCACCACTTCTTCGCCGGTCTTGAGCTGCGCGGCGTGAACCTGCGCGACCGAGGCCGAGGCCAGGGGCTCGACGTCGAAGCGGCTGAACACCTCGCTGATCTTCTGGCCCAGCTGTTCTTCGATCAGCGCCATCGACTGCTGCGAATCGAACGGCGGCACGCGGTCCTGCAGCAGCATCAGCTCGTCGGCGATGTCTTCGGGCAACAGGTCGCGGCGGGTGGAGAGGATCTGCCCGAACTTGATGAAGATAGGCCCCAAATCCTGCAACGCCAAGCGCAGGCTGGCGCCACGGCTCAACGGCGATGGCTTGCGGGGCAACCAGCGCCACGGCAGCACATAACGCACCGCCAGCAGGAACCACGGCAAGGGCAGGGCAAACAGCAGGTCATCAAGACGGTAGCGGATTACGACGCGCTGGATACGAAACAAACGGCGGACGGCGAGCAACTTCATGCGTTATCGCTTGGATCAAGGGAACGGCTCAAGCGCTCGAAGCGGGCCTCGAGGCGTTCCAGGTCGATTTTGGCCTTGTCGAGCTCGCGAAAGCGCGCTTGCGCTTCCCGTTGCCCGACCAGGGTGCGCGATTCTTCGCTCAGGTATTCGGCAAGGTTCTGGTTGAGGCTGGCGAACCCTTGCTGGTACCAGCGCGAGCGGCTGCGCAGGTGCCCGCTGATCAACTGGGTGGCGATGGGGCCGATCCAGCGCGACAGTTCATATTCCCAGTCCAGCTCCAGGTCTTGCAGTACGGCGGCCAGGTCCATCAGCACCGCACTGTCGCCTTCCAGCTCCACCTCGGGGCTGTGGAGAATGGCAGTCTTGTTGCGGCTCAGCGCCAGGTGCAACAGGCTGGAGGCCGGCGCACGCAAGGTGCAGTCGGCTTCAGCGGCCCATTGGGTGGCGAGCAGCAGGCCTTCATCGCTGGGCAGGATAAACAGCTGCACGGCGGGGCTGCGGCAATCAACGGCAATGACTTTGCCGGTCAGGTGCGCGAGCCGCGCCAGGGCGGTGCTGTCCAGGCGCAGTACACGGTTGAGACCGTGCTCAACGCTGGCGAGAAGACCTTGCAGCAGCATCAGGGCTTGATGCCGCGGTGCAGGGCGACGATGCCGGACGTCATGTTGTGGTAGGTCACGCGGTCGAAACCGGCCTCCACCATCATCGACTTCAGGGTTTCCTGATCCGGGTGCATGCGGATCGACTCGGCCAGGTAGCGGTAGCTCTCGGCGTCGTTGGTGATCAGCTTGCCCATCAGTGGCATGAAGGCGAACGAATAGGTGTCGTAGACCTTGGACATCAGCGCGTTGGTCGGCTTGGAGAATTCCAGCACCAGCAGGCGGCCACCCGGCTTGAGTACGCGCAGCATCGAGCGGATCGCGTCTTCCTTGTGAGTCACGTTACGCAGGCCGAACGCGATGGTCACGCAGTCGAAATGGTTGTCGGGGAACGGCAGCTTCTCGGCATCGGCCTGGACGAACTCGATATTGCCGGCCACGCCTTTGTCGAGCAGTCGGTCGCGGCCAACCTTGAGCATCGAGCCGTTGATATCGGCCAATACCACCTGGCCGGTGGGGCCAACCAGCTTGGAGAACTTGGCCGCCAGGTCGCCTGTGCCACCGGCGATGTCCAGCACCCGGTTGCCGGTGCGTACGCCCGACAACTCGATGGTGAAGCGCTTCCACAGGCGGTGCATGCCGCCGGAGAGCACGTCGTTCATCAGGTCGTACTTGGCTGCCACGGAGTGGAACACCTCAGCGACTTTTTCCGCCTTTTGGCTTTCCGGGACGTTCTTGAAGCCGAAGTGAGTGGTGGGTTCGGCATCGCTGCCTTTGCGCTGATCAGTCATATCGCTGTCACCAAAAGAGAATGCGGGACATGATAATCCCCAAGGCCTGCTTTGTCTTGGCAAGGCTGCAGGTAAGATAGACGCTCATCGAGACCTTTTGCCGCATGGCGGGTGTTCTGAGTCGTTATAAAGAGGAGTCATTGCAATGGCCCGTATTACCGTTGAGCGTGAACATACCCTGGGAAAAGAACAGGCGCGGGCCAAGGCGGAGCAATTGGCGCGCAAACTCGAGGATAAATATGGGGTGGAGTCTTCGTGGGCTGGCGACACCCTGAAGCTCAAGCGCTCCGGGGTTAAAGGCACGGTATTGGTGGCCGATGATTCGCTGCGCATTGATGTGGAACTTGGCCTGCTGATGTCGGCCATGAGTGGCACGATCAAGTCCGAAATCGAAAAGGCCCTGGATAAGGCCCTGGCTTGATACGGCTGTGCTTAGGGTGCCGATTCTAATTTTAAACCTTACTTTGTGCCCAAGCCCTCAACTCTTGCGGGCCGTCCGCCACCCAATTCTGTGTGAGGTGCACCATGGCCAAAGTTATTTTGAAGAAAAAAATCGACGTTCAGACCACCCCCCTGAGTGAGGTTAAAAGCTACGCCCGCAAGATTTGGCTGGCGGGTCTTGGCGCCTATGCCAAGGTCGGCAGCGAAGGCGGCGAGTACTTCAAGGAACTCGTTAGAAGCGGTCAACGTGTTGAAAGTAAAGGTAAAAAAGTTGTAGTTGAACAACTTGATGCCGCCAACAGTCAGATTGACCAAGTAAAGAGTAACGTCTCCGGCGTCAAAGGCCTGGTCGAAGTTCAACTGGATAAAGTTGAAAAAGCTTTTGATACTCGTGTCGGCAGTGCCTTGAATCGGATCGGCATTGCGTCTAAACATGACGTGGAGACACTCTCTGCTAAGCTCGAAGAGCTGACGGCATTGCTCGAACGTGTCGCGCGTAAACACTAAGGAGACATCGGGATGGCTGTTAAAAAGACTACTCAGAAAGAAGGCAGCTCGTGGGTCGGGAAAGTTGAAGAATATTCCCGCAAAATCTGGCTCGCTGGTTTAGGCGTGTACTCGAAGATCGACAGTGACGGCAGCAAACTCTTCGAGACCTTGGTCAAAGACGGCGAGAAGGCCGAGAAGTTGACCAAGAGCACGGTCGGTAAAAAAGTCGACGCTGCCAAGGCGAGTGCGGGTTCCGCCAAATCGAGTATTTCGGATACCTGGGGCAAGTTGGAAGAAACGTTCGACAAGCGCCTCAACAGTGCTATTTCGCGACTGGGCGTACCGAGCAAGGCTGAGTTGAAGGCGCTGCATAGCAAGGTTGATACCTTGACCAAGCAAATCGAAAAACTCACCGGCGCCAAAGCGGCTCCCGCCAAGACCGCCGCGGCCAAGCCTGCAGCAAAACCGGCGGCCAAACCTGCGGCTAAAACCGCCGCTGCAAAACCCACCGCCAAAACTGCCGCCAAGCCTCTGGTTAAAGCCGCCGCCAAGCCAGCTGCCAAACCCGCTGTCAAAGCGCCGGCCAAAGCCGCGGCGAAACCTGCTGCCAAGCCTGCGGCTAAAACTGCTGCCGCCAAACCGGCTACCAAGCCTGCCGCTAAGCCAGTGGCCGCTAAAGCCGCCGCGAAACCTGCGGCTAAACCGGCTGCCAAACCTGCGGCTAAAACCGCTGCCGCTAAACCTGCTGCCAAGCCCGCCGCTGCGAAACCCGCTGCCAAGCCTGCAGCGGCCAAAAAGCCTGCGGTAGCGAAAAAACCGGCAGCCGCAAAGCCTGCCGCGGCGGCCAAGCCAGCCACGGCACCAGCACCGGCTGCTTCTACCGCCAATTCGGTGTCCGCGCCGACGCATGCGGCTGCTACCCCGACTGCAACGCCGGTTACCCCGACGCCATCCAGTCAGTCCTGATTTTTACGGGACACATAAAACGCCCGGTCTGCGAAGATTGGGCGTTTTTTATGCAAGCCTCAAAAACGCCGCATTCCCCATTTTGTAGGAGCGAGCTTGCTCGCGAAAAACTCAAAGACGCCGTGTTTATTCAGGAGGCACTCGTTATCGTTGACGTTTTTCGCGAGCAAGCTCGCTCCTACATGTTTAATCGGTGTCATCCAGGTACTTCAAGGCGAACCGCTCGGTCGCCTGCCGCGCCGTTGGCAGCAGATGCGGCGCCACCAGCATCATGATCTGGTACACCACCACCCGTACCTCACCTTCACGGTCCAGAATCCGTTGGTAATCCAACGAAAACAGCAATGTCAGGGTGATCTGCTCCACCAGTTGCCCCAACGCCTGGGTATCGCTGACCAGTTGCCCTGCCGCCTTCAGCCGCGCAAGCAATGACGCCAAGGTGCGCTTGAGCGCCGTGAGCAGGTGACGGATCCCCTTGGCCAGCTTGGGCAAGCGCCCCGCCAGGTTCGACAAGTCCTGGAACAGGAACCGGTAGTGGGCCATGCGCTCGACAATCAGGTGCAAAAACAGCCAGTAGTCCTCAGCTTCCAGTTGCGCATCGGCAGGCGGGTCCAGCAGTGGCGCCAGCTCACACTGAAAACGCTCGAACAGCCCCAGCACCAACGGCTCCTTGCCATGGAAGTGATAGTAGAGGTTGCCGGGGCTGATCCCCATTTCATTGGCCACCTCCATGGTCGATACGTTCGGTTCGCCCTTGTGGTTGAACAACTGCAGGGCGCATTCAAGGATACGGTCGCGGGTCTTCATCCAGTCTTCTTAAAGTTGATTGCTGAGCTCAGCGCACACGCACGTAAGTACCCGGCGCCGCTTCCATCGGTGGGTAATTCTGGTTGCCCAGGGCGGTGAGGGTTTCGCGTTGTACGCCGGAGCGTTTTTGTACCCACTCCAGCCATTGTGGCCACCAACTGCCTTCGACGTGCTGGGCGTCGTAATACCAGGCGCGCGGGTCGCTGCTCAGCTTGAGGTTCTCGACGTAGTTGGCCTTGGGGTTGCCCGGTGGGTTGAGGATGCTCTGGATATGCCCGCTGTTGGAGAGCACAAAGCGTCGCTCGCCGCCCAGCAGTTGCGTGGAGCGGTACACCGCGTCCCACGGCGTGATGTGGTCATTGATGCCGGCCACGCTGAAGCTGTCCACCGAGACCTTGCGCAAGTCGATGGGCGTGCCGCATACCTCCAGCCCACCGGGATGGCTCAGGGGGTTGTGCTTGAAGAAGTCCAGCAGGTCGCCGTGCAGGGCGGCGGGCAGACGCGTGTTGTCGTTGTTCCAGTACAGGATGTCGAACGCCGGCGGTTCCTTGCCCAGCAGGTAATTATTGATCCAGTAATTCCAGATCAGGTCGTTGGGGCGCATCCAGGCAAATATCTTGGCCATGTCGCGGCCATCCAGCACGCCTTGCTGGTAGGAGCGGCGCTTGGCGGCTTCCAGGGTTTGTTCATCAGCGAACAATGTTGCGGGGCTGTCGATCTGGCTGTCCAGCAGGCTTACCAGGTAACTGGCGCTGGAGATGCGCCGCAACTGGCGCTTGGCTTGCAGGTGGCCTTGCAGCGCGGCGATGGTCAGGCCGCCGGCGCAGGCGCCCATCAGGTTGACCTCGCGGGCGCCAGTGATGGCCCGGCATACGTTGAGCGCTTCTTCCAGCGCCGCCACGTAGGTGGACAGGCCCCATTCGCGATGCCGCACGTCCGGGTTGCGCCAGCTGACCATAAAGGTCTGCAGGCCGTTTTTCAGTGCGTATTGCACAAAGCTGTTGGCCGGGCTCAGGTCGAAGATGTAGTACTTGTTGATTTGCGGCGGCACTACCAGCAGCGGCTTGGCGTATTGTTTTTCGCTCATGGGCTTGTACTGGATCAGCTCCAGCAGTTCGTTGCGAAACACCACCGAACCGGGCGTGGTCGCCACGGTCTTGCCCACTTCAAAGGCGTGCTTGCTGACCTGGCGCGGCAAACCGTTGTTGTGCAGCAGGTCTTCGAACAAGTTGCTCACGCCGCGCACCACGCTGTTGCCGCCGGAGTTGAGCAGCTCCTTGATCGCCAGCGGGTTGAGCAGGGTGTTGGAAGGGGAGACAGCATCGTTGAGCAGGGCGAAGGCAAACTGCGCGCGGGCGCGATCATCGTCACTGAGGGTGCTGTCGTCGATCCACAGCCGTGTCTGTTTTTGCCAGCTCAGATAGGCTTGCAAGCTGCGCCGGTACAGCGGGTTGAGCTTCCAGGTGGGGTCGCTGAAGCGATGGTCCCTGGGGTTGGGTTCGTGCACGGTCTCACCCAGCAGCACGCGGCCCAACTGGCCGCCCAGGGCCAGGGCGTGGCGGGCGGTGTGCACCGGGTTGCGCAGGCCGTGCGCGGCGACGGTACGCAGGGTCGACAGCAAGTCCCGGCCGCGCAGGCCGGTGATCGCATTTTGCGCGTTGATGAACGCAGCGGGGGTGGGCGCCGGGTTCGTCACGGGTCTTTCTCGCATGAGCCAACACTCCTTCGTCAAGACATCAAGCAGGCACGCCAATCCAGAACCATAGTCGGTTCCTGGCAAGTTGCGCGGTGGTGTGTTCCTTCACACCGCCGGTCGCGGATGTATCACGGCGCGCAGGCGCTCCTCCTCCAGAAACTTCATGATGATCGGTGCCACGGCTTCGGCCCGGGTGATCAGGAACAGGTGGCCGTCATCGATGATGTGCAACTGTGCATTGGGGATGCGCCAGGCGAGCATGCGCATGTTGACCAGCGGGATCAGCGGGTCATCGTCCCCGGCCAGCACCAGGGTGGGCTGGCGGATCTTGTGCAACCAATGAATGCTGGTCCAGCCCAGCCCGGCAAACAACTGCCAGTAGTAACCCAGCTTGCCGGCCGAGCGCACTTTGCTCGCATGCTCTGCGGCCAGTTTGGAATCACGGCGGAACGAACCGCCATAAATCATCGGTGCAATGCGCACCACGTGGGACGGCTGGATATAACGCCTGGGGCTTGCCATCAGCCACAAGACCTTCGGTTTGCCCGGCACCATGAAGGCCCCGGCCGCGGTGGCCGCGAGGATCAATTTCTTGCAGCGCTCGGGGTAGTCATACGCAAATTGCTGGGCCAGCGCTCCGCCCCAGGACACGCCCACGGCGTTCACTTGGCCATAGTCGAGGTAATCGAGCATACGCGCGGTGAGTTTGGCCAGACCGGGGAAGCGATAGGGTCGGTTCGGCGTCGAGGAGCCGCCCACGCCGGGCACGTCGAAGGCGATCACTTCCAGGTCCGGGTCCAGGGCCTGGACGAACGGAAACACCAGCTCAAGGTTGGCGCCGATGCCGTTGAAGATCAGCAGCGGGGTCAAGTGCGGCTTGCCCGGGCGTACCGCCGTGCGGATGGTCTGGCCATCCAGGTCGATGGTACGGAAGATGAACGGTTGCGCCATGCTCAAGCCCTGTGAAGTGGTGCTATTGGTCTGTAGGAACTCGGTCAGTGTGGGAGCTGGCTTGCCTGCGATGGCATTCTTTCAGGCCGCGATTAGTGAGCAGGCCCATCGCTATCGCAGGCAAGCCAGCTCCCACATCTGATCTCATTTCAATCACAAGAATGCCTAGCGTTCATGTACATAGGTACCCGGCGCCGCTTCAGCGGCTGCATAGGTTTTATTGCCTAATGTCGTCGGGGCTTTTTTCAGTTTTCCCGCCCGCTCCGCCTGCCAAACCTGCCAGTGCAGCCACCACGAATCGGTGTGCTTGGTAGCATTCTCCTGCCATTCCAACGCACTGCCGGCCAGGCCCTCGCTGGTCTGGTAGCGTGCCTTGGGGTTGCCCGGCGGGTTGAGGATGCTCTGGATATGCCCGCTGCTGGACAGCACAAACTCGACCTTGCCGCCGAACAACTGCGCTGACTTGTAGCAGGACTGCCACGGCGTGATGTGGTCGTTGGTGCCGGCCAGGGAGTAGATATCGGCGGTGACCTGCTTGAGGTCGATGGGCGTGCCGCACACTTCCAGGGCGTTGGCGCGTACCAGTGGGTTGTTCTTGAACAGTTCGATCAGGTCGCCATGGAACGCGGCCGGCAAGCGTGTGGTGTCGTTGTTCCAGAACAGGATGTCGAACACCGGCGGCTCGTTGCCCAGCAGGTAGTTGTTGACCCAATAGTTCCAGATCAGATCGTTGGGGCGCATCCAGGCAAATACCTTGGCCATGTCGCGGCCTTCCAGCACGCCGGCCTGATAGGAGTGGCGCTTGGCCGCTTCCAGGGTCTGTTCATCCACAAACAGCGCCACCTGGGTGTCCAGGGTGGTATCCAGCACGCTCACTAGCAGCGTCAGGGCGTTGACCTTCTTCTCGCCCAGCGCCGCGTAGTGGCCCAACAGTGCGGTGCAGGTGATACCGCCGGAGCAGGCACCGAGCATATTCACATCCTTGCTGCCCGTAATCGCCGTGACCACATCCACTGCTTCCTTGAGCGCCTCGATATAAGTCGACAGGCCCCATTCGCGTTGGGCCTTGGTGGGGTTGCGCCAACTGACGATAAAGGTCTGCTGGCCATTGCGCAGGCAAAAACGCGCCAGGCTCTTATCCGGGCACAGGTCGAAGACATAGAATTTGTTGATCTGCGGCGGTACCACCAGCAGCGGGCGTTCGTGTACCTGTTCGGTGATGGGCTTGTATTGGATCAGCTCCAGTACATCGTTGCGAAACACCACCGCGCCTTCGCTGGTGCCCAGGGTCTTGCCGACTTCAAAGGCGCCCATGTTGACCTGGCTGGGCATACCGCCGTTGTGCACCATGTCCTTGGCCAGGTGGGAAAGGCCGTCGAGCAGGCTTTTGCCGCCGGTTTCAAAGAAGCGTTTGACCGCCGCCGGGTTGGCCGCGCTGTTGGTGGGGGCCATGGCTTCGGTCATCAGGTTGATCACGAAGTGGCCGCGGCTGATGTCTTGTGCCGACAGGTTGCTGTCGTCGATCCAGTCGTGAAGCTCCTTGCGCCACGCCAGGTAAGTCTGCAAATAACGTTTGTAGAGCGGGTTCTGGCTCCAGGCCGGGTCGTTGAAGCGACGGTCGTCGCCCTCGGGCACCAGCGCGGATTTGCCGAACATCACATTCTTCAATTCAACGCCAAAGTGGGCGACGTGCTTGACGCTGTGCAACGGTTGCTTGATGGCTTGGGTCAGCACCATCTTGGCCGAGGCCAATAAATCCTTTTTGCGTAACGCGATGATCGGGTTCAACCCCAGGGTGTTTTCCGAGGCCTGGCGTTTCAAGTCATCGTTATTCTTGTTACTCATCTACGACGCTCCATTGTCCGAAAGACGAGTACCGGCGATTGCTGCGCACCCAATTTCGATACACGACACCAGCCTGGTACTGCGACTCGGGTGACCGTTGATACCGCATCGTCAAATGCAGGGAACTTGCCAGCTCCATTGGTTACCCGAGTTTATTTTTTTTCGCAAGCGGGCCAATCGTTGGCCACGCGACAGGGCATTCAAGCAGATGAAATTAGAAAATGCGCTCTAAACAGCAAGATCCCTGTGCTAGAGCATCAGCCGCACGACCGACTCACTCGGATCGCGGGTTTTTCCAGCGGCTTTGAGCTCGTCCAGGTAGTCGGCCCATAGAGCGTCCTGACGTACGGCCAGCTGATAGAGATAGTCCCAGGTGAACAGTCCGCTGTCATGACCGTCGTCGAAGGTCAATTTCAGTGCGTACTGGCCGGCGGGTTCCAGCTTGATCAACCGGACGTTGAGCTTGCCGAATTGCAGGATGGGTTTGCCGTGGCCCTGGACCTCGGCGGAAGGGGAGTGCACCCGCAGGAATTCGGCGGGCAACTGGTAGGTTTCGTCTGGCCCGTAGGTCAGGCCGAGTGTATTGGAGGTTTTATGCAGGTTTACAGCAGTCGGAAACTTGGCCATTGGAGATAATCCTGAAGGAACCGGCTTCAACCCTGTGGGAGCGAGCTTGCTCGCGAAAGCGGTGTGTCAGCCAGCATATCTGGTACTGATATACCGCTTTCGCGAGCAAGCCCGCTCCCACATTTAAGCGAAGCGGTTTCGCGTTAAGGCTTACAGGATATAACGAGACAAGTCTTCGTTCTGCGCCAATTCGCCCAAGTGGCTGTTGACGTAGTCAGCATCGATCTTGATCGCTTCGCCATTCTGCGCACCGGCCATGTCGCCGGCGCTGAAAGACACTTCCTCAAGCAGGCGCTCAAGCAAGGTATGCAGGCGACGGGCACCGATGTTCTCGGTCTTCTCGTTGACCTGCCAGGCGATCTCCGCCAGACGCTTGATACCGTCAGCCTGGAATTCGATACCCAGCCCTTCGGTTTTCAGCAGCTCGCGGTACTGCTCGGTGAGCGAGGCATGCGGTTCGCTGAGGATGCGCTCGAAGTCGCCCGGCGTCAGTGCCTTGAGCTCCACCCGAATCGGCAGGCGGCCTTGCAGCTCGGGCACCAGGTCGCTCGGCTTGCTCAGGTGGAAGGCACCGGAGGCGATAAACAGGATGTGGTCAGTCTTGACCATGCCCAGCTTGGTGTTGACCGTGCACCCTTCGATCAGCGGCAGCAGATCGCGCTGCACGCCTTCGCGGGAGACATCCACGCCGCCGGAGTTGCCACGCTTGGCCACCTTGTCGATCTCATCGATAAACACAATGCCATGTTGCTCGACCGCTTCCAGGGCCTTGGCCTTGAGTTCTTCCTCATTGACCAGGCGCCCGGCTTCTTCGTCGCGCACCAGCTTGAGCGCATCCTTGACCTTGAGCTTGCGGCTTTTCTTCTTGCCCTTGCCCATGTTGGCGAACAGGTTTTGCAACTGGCTGGTCATTTCTTCCATGCCAGGCGGGGCAGAGATATCCACGCCGGACACTTCGGCCACTTCGATCTCGATTTCCTTGTCATCCAACTGGCCTTCACGCAGGCGCTTGCGGAACAGCTGACGGGTGTTGGAATCCGACGAAGGTGCGGCGTCTTCGTTGAAACCCATGCGTGCCGGTGGCAGTAGGGCGTCGAGGATGCGCTCTTCAGCGGCGTCTTCCGCGCGATGGCTGACCTTGGTCACTTCCTGTTCGCGCAGCATCTTCAGGGCGGCGTCAGCCAGGTCGCGAATGATCGACTCGACATCGCGGCCCACATAACCGACTTCGGTGAATTTGGTCGCTTCGACCTTGATGAACGGTGCATTGGCCAATTTGGCCAGGCGACGGGCGATCTCGGTTTTGCCGACGCCGGTAGGGCCGATCATCAGGATGTTCTTGGGCGTTACTTCAACGCGCAGTTCTTCCGGCAGTTGCATCCGGCGCCAGCGGTTACGCAGCGCAATGGCAACGGCGCGCTTGGCATCGTCCTGGCCGATGATATGGCGGTTGAGTTCATGGACGATTTCGCGGGGAGTCATGGACATAGTTTTTGGCGGCCTCAAGCCTGAATAAGCCCAGGGCTTATTCGGCGAGGTCCTGCTCCTCAATGGTCTGATTGTGGTTGGTGAACACGCAGATATCGCCAGCGATACCCAGGGCGGTCTCGACGATTTCACGGGCCGACAGGTCGGTTTTCTTCAGCAGCGCGCTGGCCGCAGCCTGGGCGTAGCCGCCACCTGAACCCATGGCGATCAGGCCATGCTCGGGTTCAACCACGTCGCCGTTGCCGGTGATGATCAGGGAAGCGTCTTTGTTCGCAACCGCGAGCATGGCCTCCAGGCGGCTGAGGGAGCGGTCGGTGCGCCATTCTTTGGCAAGTTCCACAGCGGCGCGCACCAGGTGGCCCTGGTGTTTCTCAAGCTGGCCTTCGAAACGCTCGAACAGGGTAAAGGCGTCGGCGGTTGCGCCTGCGAAGCCGGCAAGCACCTGGCCGTGGTACAGGCGGCGCACTTTCTTGGCGTTGCCTTTCATCACGGTGTTGCCCAGGGAAACCTGGCCGTCGCCGCCCATGACAACTTTGCCGTGGCGACGTACTGAAACGATGGTGGTCAAGGGGAGAGTCTCCACGCAGCGGGGCGAAAATGCCCTGATGGAAACTCATATGGGGGTGGCGAGGGGGATTTCAACCGTAGGAAGGCAGGGCAGACGAGTGGTGATCGTTCCCACGCTCCGCGTGGTAATGCCGCCTTGACGCTCTGCGCCTGCTCTGTGACGCAGAGCGTCAAGGGACACGTTCCCACGCGGAGCGTGGGAACGATCAGTGAGTATGAGTCAGCGGCTCTGGCGTTGTTGTAACAACAGGTTGCTAAACCCGGCGCCGGCCAATTGCTTTTGCGCCACGGTCAGCTGTTCGCGGTTGCTGAACGGCCCCACCAATACGCGATACCAGGTCGCGTCCTTCACCGTGCCGGACTCAACCGATACCGATTGGCCCAACAGAATGATCTGTGCGCGTACACGGTCCGCATCCGCCTGTTTCGGGAACGAGCCCGCTTGCAGGAAGAACTTGGTCACCGGCGCAGCCTTGGTGGCTGCCACTGGCGGTGCTGGCGGCGGCGTGATACCGGCCAGCGCGGCCTGGGCGCGCGCCGTGTCGATTTTTGCCGCTTCCGCTGGGGTTACCGGCGTGGTCGGCACTTGTGGCGTCGGCAGGGTTTTTTCCGGCACGGCGTCAGGCGGCACGATCACTTCCGATTCCGGCAGCAGCGTGTAGAAGTCGTACTTGGGCTTTACCGGTGCGGTCGGGCTCGGCGCGGTCTTGTTGGCTTCGGCGATTTTCGTGGCCTTTTGCTGCTCCTGTTTGACGCGCTTGACGTCATCGCCCTGACCGGGCTCCAGCTTCATCAGAAACACGATAAATGCGCCGACCGTAAGGCCGATGGCCATCCACAGCCAACCCGGAATCGGTTGCTTCGCCGGGGCCTGGTAGCGGCTGGCGCCGCGCTTGGGTGCAGGTTTTTTCTTGGCAGCCAACTTACATACGCTCCAGAGTTTCCAGGCCCAAGAGTTCCAGGCCTTGCTTGAGGGTGCGTCCAGCCAATGCGGCAAGGCGCAGGCGACTTTGTTTCTGGGCTTCGTCGTCGGCGGTCAGGATCGGGCAGTTCTCGTAGAAACTGGAGAACAGGCCGGCCACTTCGTACAAATAGGTGCACAGGATGTGCGGCGTGCCTTTTTCGCCAACGCTGTTGAGCACCTCGCCAAATTGCGCGAGCTTGGCCGCCAGTTCCTGTTCGTGGGCGGCGTCCAGCGCGATCTGGCCTTCGACTTCGCTGAAGTCCTTGCCCAGCTTGCGGAATACCCCGGCCACGCGAGTGTAGGCGTACAGCAGGTACGGCGCGGTGTTGCCTTCGAAGTTGAGCATCAGGTCGAAGTTGAAGCTGTAGTCGCTGGTGCGGTGCTTGGACAGATCGGCGTATTTCACCGCGCCAATGCCCACCACGCGGGCGATGTTGCGCAGGTCGGCCTCGGCCAGCTCCGGGTTCTTTTCCTTCACCAGGTTGTAGGCACGTTCCTGGGCTTCGGTCAGCAGGTCGATCAGCTTCACGGTGCCGCCGTCGCGGGTCTTGAAGGGGCGGCCATCGGCGCCGTTCATGGTGCCAAAGCCCATGTGCTCCATGTGCATCGGGTGGGTGACGAAACCGGCGCGACGCGCCACTTCGAACACCTGCTGGAAGTGCAGGGCCTGGCGCTGGTCGACGAAGTACAGCGCACGGTCAGCCTTGAGCACGCCACTGCGGTAACGCACGGCGGCCAGGTCAGTGGTGGCGTAGAGGTAGCCGCCATCGGCCTTGACGATGATCACCGGCAGCGGCTCGCCGTCGGCGGTCTTGAATTCTTCGAGGAACACGCACTGGGCGCCGTTGCTTTCGACCAGCAGGCCCTTGGCCTTGAGGTCGTTGACCACGTTGATCAGGTCGTCGTTGTAGGCGCTTTCGCCCATCACGTCGGCCATGGTCAGTTTCACATTGAGCAGCTCGTAGATTTCCTGGCAATGAGACAGGGAAATTTCACGGAAGCGGTTCCACAGCGCCAGGCATTCTTCGTCGCCGGCTTGCAGCTTGACCACCAGGCCGCGGGCGCGGTCAGCGAACTCTTCGGATTCATCGAAACGCTTTTTGGCAGCACGGTAGAAATTTTCCAGGTCGGCCAGCTCGTTGCTGGTGATCGGGTTTTCCTGCAGATAGGCCATCAGCATGCCGAACTGGGTACCCCAGTCGCCCACGTGGTTCTGGCGGATCACGGTGTCGCCGAGGAATTCCAGCACCCGTGCCACGCCATCGCCAATGATAGTGGAGCGCAGGTGGCCCACGTGCATTTCCTTGGCCAGGTTCGGTGCCGACAGGTCGATGACCACGCGCTGGCTGTCGCCGGCCTTGCGTGCACCGATGCGCGCATCGGCCAGGGCGGCATCCAGGCGTGACGCCAGGGCCTGGGTGTTCTGGAAGAAGTTGATAAAGCCTGGGCCGGCGATTTCGGCCTTGGTGACACTGGCGTCAGCCGGCAGGGCTGCGATGATTTTTTCTGCCAGGTCACGCGGCTTCATGCCGGCCGGCTTGGACAGCATCATCGCGATGTTGCTGGCGAAGTCGCCATGGGTCTTGTCGCGGGTGTTCTCCACCTGGATCGCCGGCGACAGGCCTTCAGGCAACACACCTTCGTGGACGAGTTGGGTGAGGGCTTGTTGGATCAGCTGGCGAATGGTGTCTTTCATGGTGTTCTCTTTCGACCGCAAGCGGCGGCGCGCGATGCGCAGGTGGAAAAACTGGGCATTATCCGTGGCGAGGGCGGGCTTGCCAACCGTTCAGACTATATGGCGGACCTGCGGGCCTCTTCGCGGGCAAGCCCGCTCCCACATTTAAGGGTATTCACATTTCATAATGTGGGAGCTGGCTTGCCTGCGATGACGTAATTACCCTCAATACAAATCTACCGGGTCTACATCCAACGACCATCGCACCTGCCGACCGCTGGGCAGTTGCTCCAGCTCAAGCATCCAGCGACTTAATAGCCGATGCAGCGGGGCGCGGGAGGTTGCCTGCAAGAGTAGCTGAGCGCGATAACGTCCGGCGCGCCGCTCCATGGGCGCTGGCACCGGGCCGAGTAGTTCGATGCCACTGAGGGCCAGTTCGCCCAATAAACGTTCGGCGGCGCTGCAGGCCTCATCAAGAAAGCCTTCGGCCTGCCCGGGTTTGTGGGCTTCGGCACGCAGCAGCGCCAGGTGCGCAAAGGGCGGGAGGCCGGCGGCGCGGCGTTCGCTCAAGGCCTGTTCGGCGAAGGCAAAGTAGCCTTGTTCCGTCAGTTGAATCAGCAGCGGGTGGTCGGCCAGGTGCGTCTGGATAATCACCCTGCCTGGCTCTTCGGCCCGACCGGCGCGTCCTGCCACCTGCACGATCAACTGCGCCATGCGTTCGCTGGCGCGAAAATCCCCGGAGAACAACCCGCCATCGGCATCCAGGATCGACACCAGGGTCACCCGTGGGAAGTGATGCCCCTTGGCAAGCATCTGCGTGCCCACCAGGATGCACGGTTGGCCTTTGTGGATGGTGGCGAACAGTTGGTTCATGGCGTCTTTGCGCGACGTGCTGTCGCGGTCCACCCGTAGCACCGGGTAGTCCGGGAACAGAATGCCGAGGCGTTCTTCGGCGCGCTCGGTGCCGGCGCCCACGGGCCGCAGGTCCACCTTGCCGCACTGCGGGCAATGGCGCGGTACCCGTTCCACATGGCCGCAGTGATGGCAGCGTAACTCGCCGTGGCGCTGATGCACCGTCATGCGCGCATCGCAGCGCTCGCACCCGGACATCCAGCCGCAGTCATGGCACAGCAACGTCGGGGCAAAGCCGCGGCGGTTGAGAAATACCAATACTTGCTGGCCGGCGGCCAGGGTCTGGCCAATGGCCTGTTGCATCGGGCCGGAAATACCGCTGTCCAGCGGGCGGCTTTTCACGTCCAGGCGCAGGAAGCGCGGTTGTTTGGCGCCGCCAGCACGCTCGTTCAGGCGCAGCAGCCCGTAACGGCCGGTGTAGGCGTTGTGCAGGCTTTCCAGGGACGGCGTGGCCGAGCCCAGCACAATCGGGATGTCTTCCTGGCGGGCGCGTACCAGCGCGAGGTCGCGGGCGTGGTAGCGCAAACCTTCCTGCTGTTTATAGGAGCCATCGTGCTCCTCGTCGACGATGATCAGCCCGGGGTTTTTCATCGGCGTGAACAGTGCTGAGCGCGTGCCGATAATAATGTCGGCCTCGCCATCCCGCGCCGCCAGCCACGACTCCAGGCGTTCACGGTCATTGACTGCCGAGTGCACCAGGGCGATCCGGGCATTGAAGCGTTGCTCGAAACGCGCCACGGTCTGCGGGCCCAGGTTGATCTCGGGGATCAGCACCAGTGCCTGCTTGCCCGCCTGCAGGGTTTCGCGGATCAGCTGCAAATAGACTTCGGTCTTGCCGCTGCCAGTGACGCCGGCCAGCAGGAATGCATGGAAACTGTCGAAACCGGCGCGAATCGCCTCATACGCGGCGCGTTGCTCGGGGTTCAGCGGCAACTCCGGCTGGGCCAGCCAGTGTTCGTGGCGCGGGTCCGGAGCGTGTTTGCGGATTTCCACCTGCACCAAGCCCTTGGCCAGCAACAGGTCGAGGCTGTCTTTGCTCAGCATCAGCTTGCTTAATAGCTGATGGGCCACGCCGTGTGGGTGCTGTGCCAAGGTGGCCAGGGCCTCACGCTGGCGCGGGGCGCGGGCGATGCGCGGGTCGTCGAGGCGTGCGCCCGGCACCATCGACCAGAAACGCTCCTGGCGCGCTTCGGCCAGTTCGCCCTGGCGCAGCAGCACCGGCAGCGCCCAGCTCAAGGTATCGCCCAGGCTGTGTTGGTAATACTGCGCGGTCCACAGGCACAGCTTGAACAGCGCGGGCGGCAGCGGTGGTGTGGCGTCGAGCAGGGCAATTGCCGGCTTGAGCTTTTCGGCAGGCACTTCGCTGTGGTCGGTGACTTCCACCAGAATGCCGATCATTTCCCGGCGTCCGAACGGCACGCGCACGCGCATGCCCGGTTGCAACTGCGCACGCGACACGCCGGGCGGGGCCCGGTAATCGAACAGGCGGCGCAGGGGCGAGGGCAGGGCTAGGCGCAAAATGGCGTCGGGCACGCGAGGATTCTCATCAATAAAGGCAAGCGGTGGCGCAGGGGCGCGAGCCTAGCAGACCGGGGGTGTCCCGTCTCCAGTACTGGAATCGGATCTTGTGGGAGCTGGCTTGCCTGCGAAAGCGCTAGTGCAGTAACAGATGCAGTGACTGACACACCGCCTTCGCGGGCAAGCCCGGCTCCCACATTGACGGCGGTGTGTGAGGAATATCTGATGAAAGGAAGTTTTCGACCATTCCCGCCGCTTGCGTGATTAAAAAGGTCTGGTAGAATCCGCGGCCTAATTACGTGCGGTATTCGACAATAGTGTCGAGTGGCGGCACGCTAGCCCGAGGAAGTGCCATGAAAGCCGATATCCATCCAGCGTACGAAACCATCGAAGTCACCTGCAGCTGCGGCAACAAGTTCGAAACTCGTTCGAACCTGTGCAAGCCACTGGGTACTGACGTATGCAACGAGTGCCACCCGTTCTACACCGGTAAGCAGAAAACTCTGGACACCGGCGGCCGCGTACAGCGCTTCGCAGATCGCTTTGGTGCTTTCGGCAAGAAGCCTGCTGCTACTCCAGCAGAGTAAGGTTCAAGAGCCTTATGGGCTTTTACCCGCGGTTGAAAAAGGCGTCCCTTGTGGGCGCCTTTTTTGTGCCTGGGATTTGGCTGGCGACCGCTCAGGCCAACCCCTTCTGCCCCGCCCCGGCGGCCATCGTGCGTGTGGAGGTACAGCGTGTGGTGGATGGCGACACGGTGCGCCTCAAGGACGGTCGCAGCGTGCGCATGATCGGCCTCAACGCGCCGGAAACCGGCAAGAAGGGTCGCCCTGACGAGCCATTCGCTGTCGCCGCCCGTCAGCGCCTGCAGGCGTTGGTCAAGGCCAGCGATGGGCGTGTCGGCCTGGTGGCGGGGCGCGAAGGCAAAGATCATTACGGGCGCACCCTGGCTCACCTCTACGGCGCCAATGGCGAGAATCTGGAGGCGCAACTGCTGGCCGAGGGTTTGGGGTACCAAGTGGGCGTCGCGCCGAATGTCGACCTGATGGCCTGCCAGCAGGCGGCCGAAAACAGCGCCCGCCAGGCACGGCTCGGCCTGTGGCGCCAATCGCCAGTGCACAGCGTGGCGAATCTCAAGCGCTCCGGGTTTGCCCTGGTGGCCGGTCGGGTCAGCAAGATCGAGCGCAATCGCGGTGGAATCTGGATTGAACTGCAGGGTTCACTGGTATTGCGTATTGCGCCCGAGCTGATCAGCCAGTTCGATACGGCCATGCTCGATGGTCTGCAAGGCCGCACCATTGAGGCGCGCGGTTGGGTGCAGGATCGAGCCCGCCGTGGCGGCCTGAAAAAAGGCCAAGCGCGCTGGCTGTTGCCAATAACCGACCCCGGCATGCTGAAATCGGCGCTTTGAATAAAAAATTGTAGACATTTTTTATTTCGATTGTGAACAGTTGAGCCCTTATATCCCGTGGCTCTTGGCCAAAAGTCGTAGCGCAGGGCCCTTGACACCTGTGACTGCCCAGTCTTGTAGGGACTTTACGACACGCGTATCCTCGGCGGTCCGTCGACCAACAGTAAAAGCGGAATGCCGA
Organism: Pseudomonas sp. MF6767; assembly: GCF_016405475.1. NCBI lineage: Bacteria > Pseudomonadati > Pseudomonadota > Gammaproteobacteria > Pseudomonadales > Pseudomonadaceae > Pseudomonas > Pseudomonas sp. MF6767. The sequence continues at coordinate 234,570 of NZ_JAEKCY010000004.1, forward strand.
TATGTCTGATTTGAAAACTGCCGCTCTCGAATACCATGCCCATCCTCGTCCAGGAAAGCTGAGTGTAGAGCTCACCAAAGCCACTGCCACTGCCCGCGACCTGTCGCTGGCCTACAGCCCTGGTGTTGCCGAACCCGTACGTGAAATCGCCCGTGACCCAGAGCTGGCGTACAAGTACACCGGCAAAGGCAACCTGGTTGCAGTGATTTCCGATGGCACCGCGATTCTGGGCCTGGGTAACCTCGGCCCATTGGCTTCCAAGCCAGTCATGGAAGGCAAGGGCGTGCTGTTCAAGCGCTTTGCCGGCATCGACGTTTTCGACATCGAAGTCGATTCCGAAAGCCCGCAGGCGTTCATCGACACCGTCAAGCGCATTTCCATCACGTTCGGTGGCATCAACCTGGAAGACATCAAGGCACCTGAGTGCTTCGAGATCGAAAAGGCCCTGATCGAGCAGTGCGACATTCCGGTATTCCACGATGACCAACACGGCACCGCGATCGTTACCGCAGCCGGCATGATCAACGCCCTGGAAATTGCTGGCAAAACCCTGGGCGAGGCGAAAATCGTCTGCCTGGGCGCCGGTGCCGCGGCCATTTCCTGCATGAAGCTGATCATCAGCATGGGCGCCAAGCTGGAAAACATCTACATGGTCGACAGCAAGGGCGTGATTCAGTCCGAGCGCACCGACCTGAACCAGTACAAGGCGATGTTTGCCCATCCGTCCTCCAAGCGCACCCTGGCTGACGCCCTCGACGGTGCCGACGTGTTCGTTGGCCTGTCCGGCCCGAACCTGCTGAGCGCTGAAGGCCTCAAATCCATGGCGCCGAACCCTATCGTGTTCGCCTGCTCCAACCCGGATCCGGAAATCTCTCCAGAACTGGCCCACGCCACTCGCAGCGACGTGATCATGGCCACCGGCCGTTCGGACTACCCGAACCAGGTCAACAACGTATTGGGCTTCCCGTTCATCTTCCGTGGTGCCCTGGACGTTCGCGCCAAGCGCATCAACGAAGAAATGAAAGTGGCCGCTGCCAACGCCCTGCGTGAACTGGCCAAGCTGCCGGTACCTCAGGACGTGTGCGACGCCTACGGTGGCGCCAAGCTGGAATTCGGTCGTGAGTACATCATTCCGAAACCAATGGACAAGCGCCTGATCACCCTGATCTCCGATGCCGTGGCCAAGGCCGCTATCGAGACTGGTGTGGCTACCCTGCCGTATCCAAAGAACTACCCGCTGCAAAGCGTGGATGATGTGTTCAACGGCTAAGCCGTTGTAGACACACCCGCAAAAAAAGCCCCGCCTGAGTGATCAGTCGGGGCTTTTTTGTGGCTGATGTCCCGTGGCTGATCTTTCCCACGCTCTGCGTGGGAATGCCCACCTGGACGCTCCGCGTCTGCTTTTAAGATCGTGACGCAGAGCGTCACAGGATGCATTCCCACGCGGAGCGTGGGAACGATCGGCCGATCAGCGTGATCAGGTCAGAACAAATCGATCGGCGCGCCTTCATCCGCCGGCAGCGGGCTGCCCGGCACTGCGCCGTTGCCCAGTTCGTTGACCGATGGCGGTGTGTCTTCGCTCTTGAACAGCTCGAAGTACGCATTCGGCGTGCTCGGTGAAGCTGCGCGGCCACTGATCGGGTCGATGCGCAGGCTGAGGATGCCTTCTGGCTCTGGCTGGGTGTGCAGCGGCTTGTCCTTGAGCGCTGCGCCCATGTAGCTCATCCAGATCGGCAGGGCGACGGTGCCACCAAACTCGCGGCGGCCCAGGCTTTCAGGCTGGTCATAGCCGGTCCACACGGTGGTCACGTAGTCGCCGTTGTAGCCGGAGAACCACGCGTCCTTGGACTCGTTGGTGGTACCGGTCTTGCCAGCGATATCCGCACGGCCCAGAGCCAGTGCGCGGCGGCCGGTGCCCTTCTTGATCACGTCTTGCAGGATGCTGTTGAGGATGTAGGTAGTGCGGCCGTCCACGATGCGCTCGGCAACCGCTGGCGCTTGCGGTTCGGCCGGTGCGCCGGCGTTTGCGGCCGACGGTGTGCCTGGCGTCGCCTCGATGGTGATACCGCCGTTGCTCGGTACCGCAAGCCCGTCGGTCGCGGCCACACCATTGACCACATCGCCGGGTACCCGTGGCGGGTTGGCGGTGAACAGGGTGTCGCCATTGCGGCTTTCGATCTTGTCGATCAGGTACGGCGCGATCTTGTAGCCGCCGTTGGCAAAGGTGCTCCAGCCGGTGGCGATTTCCATCGGCGTGAGGGTCGCGGTACCCAGGGCCAGGGACAGGTTTGGCGGCAGGTCCGACTTGGCGAAGCCAAAGCGCGTCATATAGTCGATGGTCTTGCCTACGCCCATCGCCTGCAACAGGCGGATCGACACCAGGTTGCGTGACTTGTACAGCGCCTCGCGGATACGGATCGGGCCGAGGAACGTGTTGGTGTCATTCTTCGGGCGCCAGACCTTGTCCAGATATTCATCGACAAACACGATTGGCGCGTCGTTGACCAGGCTGGCGGCGGTGTAGCCGTTGTCCAGCGCGGCACTGTAGACAAACGGCTTGAAACTGGAGCCCGGCTGGCGCTTGGCCTGGGTAGCGCGGTTGTAGTTGCTCTGCTCGAAGGCAAAGCCGCCGACCAGTGCGCGGATCGCACCGTTCTGCGGGTCCAGGGACACCAGGGCGCCCTGGGCGAGCGGCACCTGGCTGAATTTGAGGCTGTCATCCTTTTGGCGTTGCACGCGGATCAAATCACCCACCTGGGCCACGTCGGATGGCTGCTTGGGCATCGGGCCCATGCTGTTGGTGTTCAGGAACGGGCGTGCCCACTTCATGCTGTCCCAGGCTAAATGGGCTTCGCCAGAGCGGGTCAGCACTTGGATGCCGTCCTTGGTTACCTGGGTGACGATGGCCGGGTCCAGGCCGCTGATCGAACGCTGTTTGCCCAATTCGGTGGTCCAGGCACTCAGGGTCTTGCCCGGCAGGCGCGACTCGGGGCCACGGTAGCCGTGACGCTGGTCATAAGTGATCAGGCCTTCATGTACCGAATGGTTGGCGATTTCCTGCAAGTTGCTCGGCACCGTCGTGGTGACGCGGAAACCTTCGGTGTAGGCCTCGCTGCCATAACGGCCAACCATCTCGGCGCGGGCCATTTCGGCGATATAGGGTGCATTCACTTCTGGGGTCGGCACGTGATAGCTGGCGTTCAGCGGCTCGGCTACGGCACTTTCATAAGCGGCCTGGTCGATCTTGCCCAGTTTGTACATGCGGCCCAGGATCCAGTCACGGCGTTCTTTACTGCGCGCCGGGTTGGCCAGCGGGTTGAAGCGCGACGGTGCCTTGGGCAGGCCGGCGATCATCGCCATTTGCGCCAGGCTGGCGTCACGAATCGACTTGCCATAGTAGACCTGGGACGCGGCCTCGATGCCGTAGGCGCGGTTGCCCAAGTAGATCTTGTTGACGTACAGCTCGAGGATTTCATCCTTGGTCAACTGGCGTTCGATCTGCAGCGCCAGCAGGATTTCGGTGGCCTTGCGGGAAAAGCTGCGTTCGCTGGTGAGGAAGAAGTTCTTCGCCACCTGCATGGTGATGGTGCTGCCACCCGATTGAATGTGTCCACTTTTTACCAATTGCGTGGCTGCACGCACCAGGCTGCTGGGGTCTACGCCGTAGTGGTTGGCGAAATTATCGTCTTCGGCAGACAACAAAGCGCTGATGAAATTGGGTGGAATGTCGGCGAAACGGATCGGTGTGCGGCGCATTTCGCCGAACTCCGCGATCAGTTTTTCATCGCTGCTGTAGACCCGCAAAGGAATCTGCAACTGGATACTTCTGAGGGCCTCTACGGAGGGCAAACCCGGACTAAGGTAGAGGTAGGCCCCGCTGAGTACGAGCAGCAGCCCGCAAACGATGGCGACAATGGAGTACCCGAAAAACTTCAGCAGACGAATCAAGGCTTTTGGATTTCCAGAGAAAAGAATGAGTTACGCGTCGGGGATGCATGGCAAACGATGGATCGACCCGGGCAGCAGATAAAAAGCGGGAAAAAACGCTGGGCATTAAAGCATTTTTCAGCTTGGGGCGTCATTCGCGAGCCTTGAACAAGCCGACCGAATGCAAGGTGCCTGGCAGCAATCAGGCGAGATGACAGCCGGTATGACAGGGAAAGTTTTGGGGAGTTTTATGGGAAAGGGATTTTTCAGGCGAAAAGTCGACACGGTGTTGGGGGTCGATATCAATGACAGCGGCATCAAGCTGATCGAACTGGGCCGTTCATCAGGCGGTTTCAGCGTCCAGGGCTACGTTATGCAAATGCTGCCGCCCCAGGCGGTGGTGGACGGCACCTTGCTGGACCTTGAGGGTGTGGGCCGTATGCTGCAACAGGCACTGTCGCGCCTGGGTACCTCGGCCCGGTACGCCGCCGTGGCGGTTGCGGGCCCGTCGGTAATTACCCGGCTGATTGACATGGACGCCGGCCTCAGTGATGAGGAAATGGCCTGGAAGATCCAGATGGAAGCCGACCAGTTCATCCCCTATCCATTGGACGAGGTGGCCATCGACTTTCAGGTTCAAGGGCCATCGGCTCAAGGCCCGCAGTGGGTAGAGGTGATGCTGGCGGCGTGCCTGCGTGAGCAGGTCGAAGCGCGCGAGGCGGTTTTGGCCCTGGCGGGGCTGGTGCCGCGGGTGGTCGATGTAGAAGGGTTTGCATTGGAGCGCGCTTGCCTTCAGGATTTTGCCAGCTTCACGCCGGGTAATAGAGTCGATGGTGCACAATGGGCCTTGGATGCCCAAGGGATGGGAGTGGCTTGCGGGCTGGCCCTTAGGAGTTTCGCTGGATGACACGAATCAATCTTTTGCCTTGGCGCCAGGCCCTCGCGGAGCGCAGGCGCAAATACCTGTTGGTGCTATTGCTGGCGTTTGCCTGCGTGGCGCTCGCGGCACTGTGGTTGGCTGATCAAGTGATCGACCAGGCGATAGACCGGCAGGTAAGCCGCAACAGCCGCCTGGAAGAGCACATCGCTACCCAGGACTCGCGGATCAGGACTATCGACGACTTGCAGGCGCGAAGCCAGCAACTGGCCGAACGCATGAAGGTGGTTCAGGACCTGCACGATGCCCGCTCTTCCGGTGCCCGATTGTTCGAGCAATTGGCTCGCTCGGTGCCTGAAGGTGTCCATCTGCATGAGGTGGTTGCGAACGGCGACACCATCAGCATTCGCGGCACGGCAGAAAGCAACCAGGATATCGCCCGTTTGATGCAGCAACTCAAGCCAATCCACGGCTCCAGTTCGACCCGTCTGCAGCGCGTGCAAACCGAAGGTGCACGCGGCGAAAGTGAATTCCAGCTGATGGTGCGCCAGGGAGAGTCCAGCGGGGCGCAACCATGAGCCTGCCCAGGCTCGATTTTTCCACGCTCTCTTACAACGCTGCCAAATGGTCCCTGCCGGGCAAGGTGCTGCTTGGCTGTGCGCTGGCCGGCATGGTGTTAGTGCTAGGCGAGGTTTCGCATGGGGGGCCGCAGCGGGAGCGATTGCACGGGCTTGAGGCGCGGGAGCAGGCGCTGCAGCAGCAACTCACAGAAAAGATCGGCCTGGCCGCGAGCCTTGAGCTGCGCACCCGGCAAGTCCGGAGCATGGAAGACAATCTCGCCAGCCTTCTAGGGCAATTGCCCGGCGAGTCCGAGGTGCCTGCCGTGCTGGAAGACATCGCCCGGCTGGCGGCTGTTCATGGGGTGTGGGTCGAAGGCATCACCGTGCTGGATGAAGCGCCTCGGCAGCTTTATATCGAACAACCCATGCAGATAAGCGCGTCCGGGGTTTACCACGACCTGGCGACGTTTGTCAGTGCCTTGGGTGGGTTGCCACGGGTCGTTACCGTGCAGGATATTGCGCTCGGGCATCAGGGCGCCTTGTTGCGTCTGAACATGCTCGCCAAGACCTATCGCAGCACCCTGCAAAACGGCAAGGCCCGTCAGGTGCTCGACCCAGGGCCGCAATTTGTCTACGAACCCTCGTCCTTGCGCGACCCGTTCACGCCGCCCGCCTTGCAGGCGCCGCACGTTCCGGGCCGCCCGGCCTTTGCCCCGGATTTCACCCGGCGACGGGGACTGTTGGAGGGTATGCGCCTCGATCAGTTCGAAATGGTCGGTACGTTGTCCCGTGGTGCGCAGGCCTTTGCCTTGTTGCGGGCTGGGGCCAGGGTGTATCGGCTGGCGGTGGGTGATTACCTGGGGCCGGACCATGGCCAGGTCACGGCCATTCAAGACGCTGCTGTCGAGCTGGTGGAGCTGTTTCCCGATGGACAGGGCGCCTGGCTGGAACGCCCGCGAACCCTTGTGCTGAACGTCAACTCATAACGGAATCAAACAATGAAAAGGACCTTCTCGTCCTTCGGTGTGGCGCTATGGATAGCGTTGACGGCACCGATGGCTGCTGCTGTGCCCAATCGCCTGGACCTTATCCAACTGCCGCCGCCCGACAGTGCCCAGCCGTTCAGCTATACAGGCGCCAAGCTGACCCTGAATTTCCAGGACATCGACCTGCGCGCGGTCTTGCAGCAAATTGCCGATGTCGCCGGGCTCAACCTGGTGACCAGCGATGATGTGCAGGGCTCGATCACCCTGCGGCTCAAGGATGTGCCCTGGGACCAGGCTCTGGACCTGGTACTGCAAACCAAGGGCTTGGACAAGCGAGTCAAGGCGGGCGTGTTGCTGGTGGCGCCCGCCGATGAATTGGCTGCTCGCGAGCTGTTGATGCTGGAGTCGCGCAAGCAGATGGCCGAGCTGGCGCCCTTGCGTCGGGAGTTGCTGCAGGTCAATTACGCCAAGGCCGCCGACCTGGCCAAGCTGTTTCAGTCGGTGACCGGCTTTGAGGGCGCCACCGATGAGCGCGGTTCGGTGGCGGTGGATGACCGCACCAACAACATCATCGCCTACCAGACTGGCGAGCGGCTCGAAGAGCTGCGGCGCATCGTGGCGCAACTGGATATCCCGGTACGCCAGGTCATGATCGAGGCGCGGATTGTGGAGGCCAATGTCGACTACGACAAAAGCCTGGGTGTGCGCTGGGGTGGGCGGCTCACCCGCGGCAACGGCGGCGTTGGCGGTATTGCCAAGCCGCCGGCGGAGGGTGCCGAGCCGCCGCAAAACCCACCCAGTTCACCCTTTGTCGACTTGGGGTCGCTGGCCGGAACCTCGGGCCTGGGGATCGCCTATATCACCGACAACCTGTTGCTGGACCTGGAGCTGACCGCCATGGAAAAAACCGGCAACGGTGAGATCGTCTCGCAGCCCAAGGTCGTCACCTCCGACAAAGAGACTGCACGCATCCTCAAAGGCACCGAGATTCCTTATCAGGAATCCACCTCCCAGGGCGCCACCTCGGTGTCGTTCAAAGAGGCTTCGCTGTCGCTTGAAGTCACGCCGCAAATCACCCCCGACGACCATGTGATCATGGCGGTCAAGGTCACCAAGGATGAGCCCGACTACCTGAACCGGCTCAATGACGTGCCGCCGATCAAGAAAAACGAGGTCAACGCCAAGGTTCTGGTCAGGGATGGCGAGACCATCGTCATTGGCGGGGTTTTCTCCAACACCCAGAGCAAAGTGGTAGATAAAGTGCCATTTTTGGGCGATGTGCCGTATCTTGGCCGCCTTTTCCGGCGCGATGTGCTGGCGGAGAAAAAATCCGAGCTGCTGGTATTCCTGACTCCGCGTATCATGAATAACCAGGCGATTGCTGTGAGTCGTTGATTCTGTGCGAAATTTGATTCTTGTAGGGCCGATGGGGGCTGGAAAAAGCACCATCGGCCGTTTGCTGGCCAAAGAGCTGCGCCTGCCGTTCAAAGATTCCGACAAGGAAATTGAATTGCGCACGGGTGCCAATATCCCATGGATCTTCGATAAAGAAGGCGAGCTGGGCTTTCGTGACCGCGAGCAGGCGATGATTGCCGAGCTGTGCGGCTGCGATGGCGTGGTATTGGCGACCGGCGGTGGCGCCGTCATGCGCGATGAAAACCGTCGAGCGCTGCATGCCGGTGGTCGGGTGGTGTATTTGCACGCGTCGGTCGAACAGCAGGTGGGCCGTACCGCCCGTGATCGCAATCGCCCGTTGCTGCGCACCGCCGACCCGGCGAAAACCCTGCGGGACCTGCTGGCGCTGCGCGATCCGCTGTATCGGGAAATCGCCGATCTGGTGGTGGAAACCGATGAACGGCCACCTCGGATGGTCGTACTTGACATCCTTGAGCGCCTGCAACGGTTGCCACCCCGTTAAAGCCTGGCCCGAAATGCGCTATTCTCGGCGGCGCGCCATGACCTTATAAGGTATGGCGTAGAGCCACCAGGCGGTGTCGAGATGTCGACAGTGCCGGTCGTTAATACATCTTCAACGCGGGGACACATGCAGACACTTAAGGTCGATCTAGGCGAGCGCAGCTACCCGATCCACATTGGCGCAGGTCTGTTGGACCAGCCCGAACTGCTTGCGCCGCATATTGCCGGCCGACAGGTGGCAATCATCTCCAACGAAACGGTCGCGCCGCTGTATCTTGAGCGTCTGAGCCGCAGCCTGGCGGCGTACTCGGTGATCTCCGTGGTGTTGCCTGACGGCGAAGCCCACAAAAACTGGGAAACCCTGCAACTGATCTTTGATGGCCTGCTGACTGCGCGCCATGACCGTCGAACCACTGTGGTCGCCCTGGGCGGCGGTGTGATTGGCGACATGGCCGGGTTTGCCGCGGCCTGCTACCAGCGCGGCGTGGATTTCATCCAGGTGCCGACCACCTTGCTGTCCCAGGTCGATTCGTCGGTGGGTGGCAAGACCGGTATCAACCACCCGTTGGGCAAGAACATGGTCGGCGCGTTCTACCAGCCTCAGGCTGTGCTGATCGACACCGCTACCCTCAACACCTTGCCGCCGCGCGAGCTGTCGGCGGGGCTGGCGGAAGTCATCAAGTACGGCCTGATTTGCGATGAGCCGTTCCTGACCTGGCTGGAAGAACACATGGACGCCTTGCGCGCCCTCGATCAGGTAGCCCTGACCGAAGCGATCTCCCGCTCTTGCGCGGCCAAGGCGCTGGTGGTCAATGCCGACGAGCGCGAGTCCGGCGTGCGGGCCACGCTGAACCTGGGCCACACCTTCGGCCATGCGATCGAAACTCACATGGGCTATGGTGTGTGGTTGCATGGGGAGGCCGTGGCGGCTGGTACGGTGATGGCATTGGATATGTCGCAGCGCCTGGGCTGGATCAGCGCCCAAGAGCGTGATCGCGGTATCCGCCTGTTCCAGCGTGCCGGTTTGCCGGTCGTTCCGCCCACGGAGATGACCGAGGCGGATTTCCTTGAACATATGGCGATAGACAAGAAAGTGATCGACGGTCGACTTCGACTGGTACTGCTGCGCCACATCGGCGAAGCCGTGGTGACCGACGATTATCCAAAAGAGATTCTACAGGCCACGCTGGGAGCGGATTACCGCGCCCTGGCCCAGCTCAAAGGTTAATAAGACCCGATGACTAGTTTGCATGCCGACGAGGCGTTCCTCGGCCATTATCACTTGAGCCACGACCCCTTTGCTCCACGGGTGCCGGGTTTCAAGTTCTTCCCCGCCCAGCGCAAGCCGGTACTTGGGCAGTTGCATCACCTCGCGCGCTACAGCCAGTTGCTGCTGGTGGTGACCGGCCCTCTGGGCAGCGGCAAGACCTTGCTGCGCCAGGCGCTGGTGGCCAGCACCAACAAACAATCGGTGCAGAGCGTGGTGGTATCGGCCCGCGGTGCCGGTGATGCGGCTGGCGTACTGCGCGAGGTGGCGCAAGCGTTGAACGTCTCCAACGCCGAGCCGAACGCGATTCTCAAGCAGGTGGTGCAATTGGGCCTGACCGGCCAGGAAGTCTACCTGCTGGTAGACGACGCCGAGCAGCTCGACGAATCGGCCCTGGAAGCCTTGCTGGCGCTGGCAGCGGGTACGCCGGAAGGTCGCCCGCATGTGTTCCTGTTCGGTGAGTCGTCGTTGATCGCCGATCTGGAGCAGATCAGCGGTGAGCAGGAGCTGTTTCACGTCATCGAGTTGCAGCCGTACGAAGAGGAAGAAACCCGCGAATACCTTGCACAACGTCTTGAAGGCGCAGGGGCGGGTATCGAACTTTTCACCGCTGCGCAGATCTCTGATATTCACGAAAGCTCCGATGGCTGGCCTGGAAACATCAACCAGGTTGCCCGCGATGCCATGATCGAAGCCATGATTGCCAGCCGCTCTGCGGTCAAGCGTCCAAAGATGGGGTTCACTATGCCTAAGAAGCACGTATTGGCTATTTCCGCCGTTGTCGTGGTCGCTGTTGCCGCCGCCTGGTTGATCCCGGGCCGCAACAAAGCACCGACAACCACTGGCGCGCCAACCGAACAGGCGCAGTTGCCACTGGGCAAGCCCACGCCAAACGTCGAATTTGCCAACTCCGGCCAACCGACCAACCTGCCGATGGTCGGCCAACCTGTGATGCGCGGCCCTCTGGCAGAAGAAGCCGGTGGCATCTCCGAAGGCGACGACGGTGTGCCGGTGGAAGGCTCCAGCGCCACGCCGCCGACCGTGACCACCACCGCGCCACCTGCAGGCGTACCGGCCGGTGTGCCAGCGACGCCGGTTGCTCCGGTCGCCAAGCCGACTCCGACGCCGGCGCCCACCGTTGCTACCGCCAAGCCTGCTCCGGTGACCAAGCCTGTCGCACCAGCGCCAGCCGCCAAACCAGCCCCTGCCGCCAAGCCAGCGGAAAAACCAGCCGCCACCGTTGCCAAGGCCGGCGCTGCTGGCAGCAGCTGGTACAGCAGCCAGCCTACCGGTAACTTTGTGGTGCAGATCCTCGGCACCAGCTCCGAAGCCAATGCCCAGGCATTCGTCAAAGAGCAGGGCGGCCAGTACCGTTATTTCAAGAAAGTGCTCAACGGCAAGCCTCTCTACGTGATCACCTACGGTAGCTTCCCAAGCCGCGCCGCAGCCGATTCTGCCATCAAGGCCTTGCCAGCGAAGGTTCAGGCTGGTAAACCTTGGCCTCGCACTGTTGCCAGCGTTCAACAAGAACTGGCAGCAACTCGCTGAAGATCCGGCGGCCTTACCCAGGCCGCCCTCCCGGCACCTCAAAAAAATCCGCAAGTGCGTGCAGTCTCCCGAGACCGCGCGCTTTGTGGTGTCTGCGTCACAGTGGCTTTTGAGTCGTAGCGGTCAGAATTAAAAAAGTTTTGACTAGCACAGCATATCGCTTTAAACCTTTCATAAATGCGACATAGATTTGCGACATTTCGTCGCTAAATTTGTGAGCGTCTGTGTCGGTGTGTACAATGACCTCCCTTTTGCCCCCGCTAAGCCGGCGTACGTTCGGCGTGGAAGGTAACCGGTTGAATTGAAAAGAAATTTGCCTCGGTAAAAGAGGCAGCCTGGTGAGAAAGTGTCTATGAAAGCAGGTCTGTACCAACCCGATGAATTCAAGGATAACTGCGGTTTCGGCCTGATAGCCCACATGCAGGGCGAACCCAGTCATACCCTTTTGCAAACGGCCATCGAGGCCCTGACCTGCATGACCCACCGCGGTGGGATCAACGCCGACGGCAAGACCGGTGACGGCTGTGGCTTGCTGATTCAAAAGCCCGACCAGTTCCTGCGCGCTGTCGCCAAAGAGCAATTCGCGGTCGAACTGCCCAAGCAGTACGCCGTGGGCATGGTGTTTTTCAACCAGGACCCGGTAAAAGCCGAAGCCGCTCGCGAGAACATGAACCGCGAGATCGCCGCCGCCGGCCTGCAAATCGTCGGATGGCGCAAAGTGCCCATCGACACCAGCGTACTCGGCCGCCTGGCCCTGGAGCGCCTGCCGCAGATCGAACAAGTGTTCATCGCCGGCGATGGCCTGAGCGACCAGGACATGGCGATCAAGCTGTTCACGTCCCGTCGTCGTTCGTCGGTGCTCAACGCCGCCGACACCGACCATTACATCTGCAGCTTTTCCCACAAGACCATCATTTATAAAGGCCTGATGATGCCGGCGGACCTCACCGCCTTCTATCCAGACCTGAGCGATGAGCGCCTGCAAACCGCAATCTGCGTGTTCCACCAGCGCTTCTCCACCAATACCCTGCCGAAATGGCCGCTGGCCCAGCCATTCCGCTTCCTCGCCCACAACGGCGAGATCAATACCATCACTGGCAACCGCAACTGGGCCCAGGCCCGTCGCACCAAGTTCGCCAACGATTTGATGGACCTCGAAGAGCTCGGCCCGCTGGTCAATCGCGTGGGTTCCGACTCCTCCAGCATGGACAACATGCTCGAACTGATGGTCACCGGCGGCATCGACCTGTTCCGTGGCGTGCGCATGATCATTCCGCCAGCGTGGCAGAACGTCGAGACGATGGACCCGGACCTGCGTGCGTTCTACGAGTACAACTCGATGCACATGGAACCGTGGGACGGCCCGGCCGGCGTGGTCATGACCGACGGCCGCTATGCGGTGTGCCTGCTCGACCGTAACGGCCTGCGCCCGGCGCGTTGGGTGACCACCACCAACGGTTTCATCACCCTCGCCTCGGAAATCGGCGTGTGGGACTACAAGCCTGAAGACGTGATCGCCAAAGGCCGTGTGGGCCCTGGCCAGATCCTGGCCGTGGACACCGAGACCGGGCAGATCCTCGACACCGACGCCATCGACAACCGCTTGAAGTCCCGTCACCCGTACAAGCAATGGCTGCGCAAGAACGCCCTGCGCATCCAGGCGACCATGGAAGACAACGACCACGGTTCGGCTTTCTATGACGTCGACCAGCTCAAGCAGTACATGAAGATGTACCAGGTCACGTTCGAAGAGCGCGACCAGGTGCTGCGTCCGCTCGGTGAGCAAGGCTACGAGGCCGTCGGCTCCATGGGCGATGACACGCCAATGGCCGTGCTGTCCCAGCGCGTACGCACGCCGTACGACTACTTCCGCCAGCAGTTCGCCCAGGTGACCAACCCGCCGATCGACCCGCTGCGTGAAGCCATCGTGATGTCCCTGGAAGTGTGCCTCGGCGCCGAGCGCAACATCTTCCAGGAATCGCCTGAGCATGCCTCCCGTGTGATCCTCAGCTCGCCGGTCATTTCCCCGGCCAAATGGCGCTCGCTGATGACCCTTGAGCGTCCGGGCTTCGATCGTCAGATCATCGACCTGAACTACGACGAGAGCCTGGGCCTTGAAGCCGCAGTGCGTAACGTTGCTGACCAGGCTGAAGAAGCCGTGCGTGCCGGTCGTACCCAGATCGTACTGACCGACCGCCATATCGCGCCGGGCAAGTTGCCGATCCACGCGTCCCTGGCGACCGGCGCGGTGCACCACCGCCTGACCGAAAAAGGCCTGCGCTGCGACTCCAACATCCTCGTGGAAACCGCCACTGCCCGTGACCCGCATCACTTTGCGGTGCTGATCGGTTTCGGCGCTTCGGCGGTTTACCCGTTCCTCGCGTACGAAGTGCTGGGTGACCTGATCCGTACCGGTGAAGTGCTGGGCGACCTCTATGAGGTGTTCAAGAACTACCGCAAGGGCATCACCAAGGGCTTGCTGAAGATTCTGTCGAAGATGGGTATCTCCACGGTCACCTCGTACCGTGGTGCTCAGTTGTTCGAAGCCATCGGTCTGTCCGAAGAAGTCTGCGAGCTGAGTTTCCGTGGCGTACCGAGCCGCATCAAGGGTGCGCGTTTCGTCGACATCGAAGCCGAGCAAAAAGCCCTGGCCTTGGAGGCCTGGAGCGCGCGCAAGCCGATCCAGCAAGGTGGCCTGCTCAAGTTCGTGCACGGTGGCGAATACCATGCTTACAACCCGGACGTGGTCAACACCCTGCAAGCCGCTGTGCAGCAGGGCGACTACGCCAAGTTCAAGGAATACACGAGCCTGGTGGACAACCGCCCGGTGTCGATGATCCGCGATCTGTTCAAGGTGAAGACCCTGGACACGCCGATGGACATCGCCGAAGTCGAGCCGCTGGAGTCGATCCTCAAGCGCTTCGACTCCGCCGGTATTTCCCTGGGCGCCTTGTCGCCCGAGGCTCACGAAGCCCTGGCCGAAGCCATGAACCGCCTGGGTGCGCGTTCCAACTCCGGCGAAGGCGGTGAAGACCCGGCGCGCTACGGCACGCTCAAAAGCTCGAAGATCAAGCAGGTGGCCACCGGCCGTTTCGGGGTGACCCCGGAGTACCTGGTGAACGCCGAGGTGCTGCAGATCAAGGTGGCCCAAGGCGCCAAGCCGGGTGAGGGCGGTCAACTGCCAGGCGGCAAGGTCAACGGTTTGATCGCCAAGCTGCGTTATGCGGTGCCGGGCGTGACGTTGATCTCGCCACCGCCGCACCACGACATTTACTCGATTGAAGACTTGTCGCAGCTGATTTTCGACTTGAAACAAGTCAACCCCCAGGCCCTGGTCTCGGTGAAACTGGTGGCAGAAGCCGGCGTCGGCACCATCGCCGCCGGTGTGGCCAAGGCCTATGCCGACCTGATCACCATCTCCGGCTACGACGGCGGCACCGGCGCTTCGCCGCTGACCTCGATCAAGTACGCCGGTGCGCCGTGGGAGCTCGGCCTGGCCGAAACCCACCAGACCCTGCGCGGCAACGACCTGCGCGGCAAGGTGCGAGTACAGACCGACGGCGGCCTGAAAACCGGCCTCGACGTGATCAAGGCCGCGATCCTCGGCGCCGAAAGTTTCGGCTTCGGCACTGCGCCCATGATCGCCCTGGGCTGCAAATACCTGCGCATCTGCCACCTGAACAACTGCGCCACCGGCGTAGCGACTCAGAACGAAAAACTGCGCAAGGATCACTACATCGGCACCGTCGACATGGTGGTGAATTTCTTCACCTACGTCGCCGAAGAAACCCGTGAGTGGCTGGCCAAATTGGGCGTGCGTTCGCTGGAAGAGCTGATCGGTCGCACCGACCTGTTGGACATCCTCGAAGGCCAGACCGCCAAGCAACAACATCTGGACCTCACCCCACTGTTGGGCAGCGATCACATCCCGGCAGACAAGCCACAATTCTGCCAGGTGGACCGCAACCCACCGTTCGACAAAGGCCTGCTGGCCGAGAAAATGGTCGAAATGGCCGGCTCCTCGATCAACGACGCCAGCGGTGGCGAATTCGCCCTGGATATTTGCAACTGCGACCGTTCCATCGGCGCACGCATCTCCGGCGAAATCGCACGCAAGCACGGCAACCAGGGCATGGCGAAAGCGCCGATCACCTTCCGCTTCAAGGGCACTGCGGGCCAGAGCTTCGGCGTGTGGAACGCCGGCGGCCTGCACATGTACCTGGAAGGCGACGCCAACGACTACGTGGGCAAGGGCATGACTGGCGGCAAACTGGTCATCGTTCCGCCGGCTGGCAGTGTGTACAAGACCCAGGACAGTGCCATCATCGGCAACACCTGCCTGTACGGCGCCACCGGTGGCAAGCTGTTTGCCGCAGGTACTGCCGGTGAGCGTTTCGCCGTGCGTAACTCCGGTGCCCACACCGTGGTGGAAGGCACTGGCGATCACTGCTGCGAGTACATGACCGGAGGCTTTGTCGCGGTACTGGGCAAGACCGGTTACAACTTCGGTTCGGGCATGACCGGCGGTTTCGCCTACGTGCTCGACCAGGACAACACCTTCGTCGACAAGGTCAACCACGAGTTGGTCGAGATCCAGCGCATCAGCGGCGAAGCCATGGAATCCTACCGGAACCACTTGCAGCACGTGCTGGACGAGTACGTCGAGGAAACCGGCAGCGAATGGGGTCGCAACCTCGCCGAAAACCTCGATGATTACCTGCGTCGTTTCTGGCTGGTCAAGCCCAAGGCTGCCAACCTGAAATCGTTGCTTTCCAGCATCCGTGCCAACCCGCAGTGATATGCGCCTGAACAGTTTGATGAGGTTTTAACATGGCTGAACGTCTGAATAACGACTTCCAGTTCATCGATGTCGGGCGCAAAGATCCGAAGAAGAAACTGTTGCGTCAACGCAAGAAAGAGTTCGTGGAAATCTACGAACCCTTCAAGCCCCAGCACTCGGCCGACCAGGCCCACCGCTGCCTGGGATGCGGTAACCCGTATTGCGAATGGAAGTGCCCGGTGCACAACTTCATTCCCAACTGGCTCAAACTGGTGGCCGAGGGCAACATCCTCGCCGCCGCCGAGCTGTCGCACCAGACCAACACCCTGCCGGAAGTCTGCGGCCGGGTGTGCCCGCAAGACCGTCTGTGTGAAGGTGCCTGCACCCTCAACGACGGCTTCGGCGCGGTGACCATCGGTTCGGTGGAGAAGTACATCACCGATACGGCGTTCGCCATGGGCTGGCGCCCGGACATGTCCAAGGTCAAGCCAACCGGCAAGCGCGTCGCGATCATCGGCGCGGGCCCTGCTGGCCTGGGGTGTGCCGACGTGCTGGTGCGTGGCGGCGTGACTCCGGTGGTGTTCGACAAGAACCCGGAAATCGGTGGCCTGCTGACCTTCGGTATCCCTGAATTCAAGCTGGAAAAAACCGTACTCAGCCACCGTCGTGAAGTGTTCACTGGCATGGGTATCGAGTTCCGCCTCAATACCGAAATCGGCAAAGACATCACCATGGAGCAACTGCTCGCCGAATACGATGCGGTGTTCATGGGCATGGGCACCTACACCTACATGAAGGGCGGCTTTGCCGGTGAGGACTTGCCCGGCGTGTATGACGCGCTCGACTTCCTGATCGCCAACGTCAACCGCAACCTGGGCTTTGAAAAGTCGCCGGAAGATTTCGTCGACATGAAGGGCAAGAAGGTCGTGGTGCTGGGCGGTGGTGACACCGCGATGGACTGCAACCGCACCTCGATCCGCCAGGGCGCCAAGTCGGTGACCTGCGCTTATCGCCGTGACGAAGCCAACATGCCCGGCTCGCGCAAAGAGGTGAAGAACGCCAAGGAAGAAGGCGTGAAATTCCTCTACAACCGCCAGCCGATCGCCATCGTCGGTGAAGACCGTGTGGAAGGTGTGAAGGTGGTCGAGACCCGTCTCGGCGAACCGGACGCCCGTGGCCGTCGCAGCCCCGAGCCGATCCCGGGTTCCGAAGAAATCATCCCGGCCGACGCCGTGGTCATCGCCTTCGGTTTCCGCCCAAGCCCGGCGTCGTGGTTCGAGCAGTTCGAAATCCAGACCGACAGCCAGGGCCGCGTCGTGGCCCCGGAACAAGGCCAGTACAAGCACCAGACCAGCAACCCGAAGATCTTCGCCGGTGGCGACATGGTGCGTGGGTCGGACCTTGTGGTCACCGCGATCTTCGAAGGCCGTAACGCCGCCGAAGGCATCCTGGACTACCTGCAAGTCTGATGATCGTTCCCACGCTCTGCGTGGGAATGCCGCCAGGACGCTCCGCGTCCCGAACAGCATGACGCGGAGCGTGGGAGCGATCCTGCGGCGGCATTGCCGCGACAAATTGACCCGATAGACAAAAGGCACGGTGCATTCCGTGCCTTTTGCGTCGCGCTCTGAGAAAATGCCCGCACTTTTTTTGCGGATGCCGACATGACTGCCCTCAAGAACGACCGTTTCCTTCGTGCCCTGCTCAAGCAACCCGTAGACGTCACCCCGGTGTGGATGATGCGTCAAGCCGGTCGCTATCTGCCGGAATACCGCGCCAGTCGCGCCAACGCCGGTGATTTCATGAGCCTGTGCATGAACCCGGAGTTCGCCTGCGAAGTCACGATGCAGCCGCTGGACCGCTACCCACAACTGGATGCGGCCATCCTCTTCTCCGATATCCTCACCATCCCGGATGCCATGGGCCAGGGCCTGTACTTCGAAACCGGCGAAGGCCCGCGCTTCAAGAAAGTCGTCAGCACCCTGGCCGATATCGAAGCCCTGCCGATCCCTGACCCACACAAAGACCTGGGCTACGTGATGGATGCTGTGAGCACCATCCGCCGCGAGCTCAACGGCCGCGTGCCGCTGATCGGTTTCTCCGGCAGCCCCTGGACCCTGGCCACCTACATGGTTGAAGGCGGCTCGTCGAAAGACTTCCGCAAGACCAAAGCCATGCTCTACGACAACCCGCAAGCCATGCACCTGTTGCTGGACAAGCTGGCGCAGTCGGTCACGTCCTACCTCAACGGCCAGATCATGGCAGGCGCCCAAGCGGTACAGATTTTCGACACCTGGGGTGGCAACCTGTCGTCGGCGGCGTACCAGGAGTTCTCCCTGGCCTACATGCGCAAGATCGTCAGCGGCCTGATCCGTGAACACGAAGGCCGCAAGGTTCCGGTGATCATGTTCACCAAAGGCGGCGGCCTGTGGCTGGAAAGCATCGCTGACGCGGGCGCCGATGCATTGGGCCTGGACTGGACCTGCGACCTCGGCGAAGCGCGCCGTCGCGTCGGCAACCAGGTTGCCCTGCAAGGCAACATGGACCCGACCGTGCTGTACGCCAAGCCAGAAGCGATCCGCGCCGAAGTCGGACGCATCCTGGCCAGCTATGGCAAGGGCAGTGGCCACGTGTTCAACCTTGGCCACGGCATCACACCGGAAGTGAACCCGGAGCACGCGGGTGCGTTCTTGCGCGCAGTGCACGAACTGTCGGCGCAGTACCACGAATGAACGCCACCAAATAAAAAACGCCCGGTTTATGCCGGGCGTTTTTACATTTGGATCATGTGTCTATTAATTGTTCTGCAAACCGAGCTATTACATGGTCGAATGCTTGTTGTTCACCTAAGGGTGTATAACGCAAAACCGCCATGAGAGTCTTGAAGTCTTCTACATTGGCTGCCTCAATGAATGAGGGGTCAAAGACGCGTTCAATTGCATCTTGGCGTCTGTTGTTTAAATAGGCGATATCTAGGGCGAGAACTTCGATCATTTTAGTCGCTGCTGAATCAGAGGTGCTCGCCGCCTGTATTTGTCCTGTCAGAAGATATCGAAAGCGCTGTTCACAATTTTCCTCTAAGGGAGAAATATGTTCGGCTTCGTCGAACCAGTTTTCTTTCGCGTGCCCACAGTGTAAGGGGGCGCCGGGTTTGGTTTCCCTGATACAAGAAGCATGAAGGTTTTGGTATGCCAGAGCGAGGTCGTCAAAAGTTTCTTGTGGTCGAAAGTGCTCGATATGACTGGATGTCGCATCAATGTCTCGGCCACAGTAGCAACAGAAATAACCTTGCTCCAGTAGTAGGCTATTGTGCAGGTCGCGTTTCTGAGGGTTCTGAAGAGTGGAATAGGTAGGCTCCCACTCTTCGTTGGTTGACGCCTTCCATTGGGTAAATGACGCTGGCTCGGATCCTTTGAATATTTGTTTCATTTTCCGAGGATCTCCTTGCGACGGATCAACGCTTGTGCTCCTGCGAACTCAGGAAGATCGGGCGCAACTTTCCTGAGCGCTTTGAGCTGGGCTTTGGCTTCTACCAGGTTGTTGTCTTCAATGGTGCTGAATAGTTCGCTGAGGAGCGTTTCCACTTCTGGCTCGCGCTCGGATACGCCCATGATCTCCTCGAGCACTCGGCTGGAATCTAGTCCGTAGGATACGCGTGGGTGTGAAGCATCTCCGTCGTTCAGAAGCATGATTTCATTTGGCATCAAACCACCGATTATCTGTGGAGAGTGACTTGCAGCTATGAACTGTATCTTTGGAAAAGCTTTTTTTAACGTCGAAACGATACTGCGCTGCCAACCTGGGTGTAAATGAATGTCCAATTCGTCAATTACGATGATGCCGTTAGTCTTCTCTAAGACTTTGCTACCCATGTGGGGGTTAATAAGGCACATTCGGCGTGCAATGTCGGCGATCAAAGAAAATAAACCACGCTGCCCATCACTCAAACTTGAAAATGGCAGGGTTTTGTTTTGATTTAGTTGAACTAGCAGAGTGCGCAGTCCGAGGTCGTATTCGATACCTTTTGAATCGGGTAATACGGATTTAAGTGCCAGATTGACCCAGAGCAACTCATCGTCGAAAGAGTTTTTAGCTTCTGATCGCGACATCCGTTGTAGGCGCTCCAGCGTTTTTCCAATAAACCAACTTTCAAAATTTGTAAGATTTATTGCGGCATCGGACCAGTTTGCGTAGGCATCCAGACGTGATGACTTTTGTGTGGCCGCGAACTCAGCGGTCACGTTCGGAGAAGCCCAACGGCGGTTGGCACGATAAAAAGCTATTATGGGAAGGTCCATTTGACCTTTGGAGTCTAAATTGTCGAGCTGCGTAGATACAGTTGTATGGACTACGTGATTGTAAGATTGCCCTTGGTCTTTTCGCTCTTTAAATATTTCCCAATTGTCAAGGCCGAAAGCTGAGCCTTTGGCATTAAGTTTTAAAGGGTATAAATGCTCGAATCTGTAGCGATCATCGTACTGCTGGATGGTAAATCGAACATCTTGATCAGTAATTTGAGCGTCTCTATTTCCCATTGCTGTGGAAAAGTTATAGAGGCTAGACGCAACTGCCTGCAATAATGAAGTTTTTCCACTCCCATTAACTCCCACCACCAGGTTAAATCCCGGCTGAAAGTCAAAAGTGGCATCCTCGTAACAACGAAAATTCTGAATATGAAGCTGGTCCAGGCGCATTCTGGCTTTCCTTTACCAAGACTGACGAATGCCAACAGTGTACCTTGGCCCGTCAGAACCGCCAGGGGCGTAGGTGTTACTAGCTTTGGAGCTGTCCCAGTGGCGGCAACTTCGCCAGCTTCAACGCTACCAGCAACGCGCCAACCAACAGAGCGACGATGAACGCGCCAATCCCGTTCCACCCGGCAAAGTGCCAGAAAAACCCACCCGCCGTCCCGGCAATGCTCGACCCGACGTAATAGCAGAACAGGTACAGCGACGACGCCTGCCCCTTGGCTTTCACTGCGCGGCGGCCGATCCAGCTGCTGGCGACCGAGTGGGCGCCGAAGAAGCCGAAGGTGAACACCAGCATGCCCGGTACCACCAGCCACAAAGGCGTGAAGAGCGTCAGGGCCATGCCGGCGAGCATCAGCACGATGGTGCCCCATAGCACGCGGCGGCGGCCGAGGCGGTCGGCCAGTGAGCCGATCTTGGCCGAGCTGTAGATGCCCGAGAGGTACACCACTGACAGCAAACCGACCACCGCCTGGCTCAGCTCGTAGGGGGAGGCCAGCAGGCGATAGCCGATGTAGTTGAACATCGTCACGAAGGCGCCCATCAGCAGGAAGGCTTCGAGAAACAGCCACGGCAGGCCGGCGTCCTTGAAGTGCATGACAAAGCCGTCCACCAGGCTGCGCGGCTTGAGGCTGCTGGCGCGGAAGTTGCGCGATTCGGGAAGGATCTTCCAGAACACCGTGGCTGCGATCAACGCCAGGGCGCCGATGATCAGCATTGCAGTGTGCCAACTGACGAAGTCGATCAATACGCCGATGATCAGGCGCCCGCTCATGCCGCCAATCGCGTTGCCGCCGATGTACAGGCCCATGGCTAGGCCGATGTGCTGCGGGTGGATCTCTTCGCTGAGATAGGTCATGGCCACGGCGGCCAGGCCGCTCAAGGACAGGCCCACCAGTGCACGCATCAACAGGATGCCCTCCCAGCTCGGCATCAAGCCGCTGGCGATGGTGGCCAGCGCCGCACAGAACAACGCAGCGACCATCACCGGCTTGCGCCCCAGCCTGTCGGATATCGGCCCGGTGATCAGCAGGCCGCAGGCGAGCATCGCCGTGGCGACGGATAGAATCAGGCTGCTTTGCGCCGCATTGATGGAAAACTCATGGGACAGCGCCGGCATCATCGGCTGTACGCAATACAACAGGGCGAACGTGGCGAAGCCGCCGGAGAACAGCGCCAGCACGGTGCGCATGAACATCGGCGTGCCTTTTTCGATGTACGCGTCGTTGAGCTGCGCCACTACGTCATCAAGGGCTGAGGGCGAGGTGTGTTGGGCAAGTGGGGCAACAGCAGGATTCACGGGGGACCTCGGGGAGGAAAGTCTGCCAGGACTGACAATACGAAAAAGAATATAGCTGGCTAATGATTCTTTCCAATATATTGTTCGACCGGTTTGATAGCTTTTACGACCTAATGAGGCTTGCATGGAATTTCGCCATTTGCGCTACTTCATCGCCGTTGCCGAAGAGCTGCACTTCGGCCGCGCCGCGCAGGTGCTGGGCATCTCGCAGCCGCCCCTGAGCCAGCAGATACAGGCGCTGGAACACGAGCTGGGCGCACGCTTGTTCGAGCGTACCAATCGTCGGGTCGAGCTGAGCGAGGCCGGGCGCTTGTTCTTGCAAGAGGCACGGCTGGTGCTGGCCCAGGTCGACAAGGCGGCAGATGTGGCGCGGCGTGCGCAGTTGGGGGAACTGGGTGAATTGAAGATCGGCTTCACCTCGTCTGCGCCGTTCAACGCCAGCATTCCCCAGGCGATCTTTGCCTTCCGCCAGGCATTCCCGGCGGTGCATCTGAACCTGCAAGAAATGAGCAGCACCCAAGTGGCCGAGTCGCTGGTGGACGAGTCGATTCAGGTTGGGTTGATGCGGCCTTTGCCCTTGCCCGACTCACTGAACGTGATCGAGTTGATGCGCGAACCCTTGGTCGCGGTATTGAGCGCCGGCCACCCGTTGGCGCAAGGCAGCGAGCGCGGCTTGCATCTGGAGCAATTGGCCGAGGAGCCTTTCGTGTTCTTCCCGCGCAGTTACGGCAGCGGCTTGTACGCGCAGTTGCTCAACCTCGCTCGTGACGCCGGGTTCAGCCCGCACTTTGCTCAGGAAGCAGGGGAAGCAATGACCATCATCGGCCTGGTGGCGGCGGGGTTGGGGGTGTCGGTGCTGCCGGCGTCTTACCAGCGCATCCGCATTGATGGCGTGGTCTATCGCACCTTGCTCGACCCGCAGGCAGTGACGGCGGTGTGGCTGGTGCAGCGCAAGGGCGCGCAAACGCCAATGGCGAAAGGGTTTGTGGAGTTGTTGACGCGTAAGGCCGCTCAATAACCTGTGGCGAGGGAGCTTGCTCCCGCTGGGTCGCGTAGCGGCCCTAAAAAATGGGCCTGCTGCGCAGTCCAGCGGGAGCAAGCTCCCTCGCCACAAGGGGGTCAGTTTTGGGGCGAAGTATTTGCTTCATTCACGCTGTAAGTACGCAACCCCGCCAGAATATCCCGATCCAGCATGCTCACCCAACGGTTGTAGTTGCGATGGATCTTCCCGTCCTTGTAGCCCAGGTCGCGGCTGTCGCGGTAGGTGATGGCGTAGCTGTTGCGGGTGTAGCGGATGTCGATGGCGGCGTAGAACTGGCCGCGCACGGTGATCTCGGCCTGTACCAGTTGCGGGCTCAGGCGTTGTACCGTCCACTCGCGTTTTTGCAGGGCGGCGACGATCACTTGCTTCATTTTTTCTTCGCTGACCTGGCTTGTGGCCGGTAACTCATGCTGGGTGTTGAGCACGGGTTTGCTGGTGCAGCCAGCCGTGGTCAGCAGGGCCAGGGTGATCAGGGCAGCGCGTAGCAGGGAAGACATTCCGTTTTCTCCAATCGATTAAAAAGTCAGGCCCAGCGGCGGAAGATCAACGAGGTGTTGACCCCGCCGAAGGCAAAGTTGTTGTTCATCACGTAGTCGTTGTGCATCTGGCGAAAGCCACCTTGCAGGTAGTCCAGCTCGCCGCATTGCGGGTCGACCGCGTCCAGGTTGAAGGTGTGCACGTACTGGTCGCGGTTCATCATCTCGATGCTGAACCACGATTCCAACGCCCCGCACGCGCCCAGGGTGTGCCCCAGGAAACTTTTCTGCGAACTGATCGGCATGCGGCTGCCAAACAGGCTGCTGGTGGCCAGGGTTTCAGCGATGTCGCCCTGATCGGTAGCCGTGCCGTGGCCGTTCACGTAGCCAATGGCGGACGGTTCAAGACCTGCGTCTTCCAGGGCCAGCTCCATGGCGCGGCGCATGGTTTTCTGTTCCGGGCGGGTGGTGTGCTGGCCGTCGGCGTTGCTGCCGAAGCCGACCAGCTCCGCATGAATATGCGCGCCTCGCGCGAGTGCGTGTTCCAACTCTTCGAGCACCAACATGCCGCCACCTTCACCGATCACCAGGCCATCGCGGCCGCTGTCGTAGGGGCGCGGGCTGGTTTGCGGCGCATCGTTTTTCAGGCTGGTGGCGTACAACGCATCGAACACCATGGCTTCGGTGGGGCACAGTTCTTCTGCGCCGCCCGCGAGCATCAACGGCAGGCGCCCGAACTTGATTGCCTCATAGGCGTAGCCGATGCCCTGGCTGCCGCTGGTGCAGGCGCTGGAGGTAGGAATCAGCCGGCCCGTGAGGCCAAAGAAGATACTGATATTTGCCGCCGTGGTGTGGGGCATCATGCGTACATAGGAATTGGCATTGAGCCCCTCGGCCACCGAATTGAGCAGCATATTGCCGAACGCCTTGATCTCATCGGTACTGCCGGTGGACGAGCCACAGGCCACGCCCATGCGTCCGTCCTTGATCGACTCGTCACCGAGCAGGCCGGCGTCTTGCAACGCCTGCTCCGCCGCCCACACGGCCAGGCGCGAGACGCGGCCCATGCTGCGCAGTTGCTTGCGCGTCCAGTGAGCAGGCACGACGAAATCGTCGATAGGGCCGGCCAGGCGCGTGTTCAATTCGGTGAAACGGTCCCACTCATCCATGCGCCGGATGCCGCTGCGGTTGGCGCGAAAGTTCGCGGCGATGGTGTCCCAGTCGCTGCCCAGGGAGGTCACGCCGGCCATGCCGGTGACGACAACGCGCTTCATCAGCACAGGCCCCCGTTCACGGCCAGCACCTGGCGCGTGATGTAGCGGGCTTCGGCCGACATCAGGAAGTTCACGGCGCCGGCGACTTCTTCCGGCGTGCCCATGCGTTGGGCCGGGATCATTTTCATCAGTTCTTCTACCGGCACGTTTTCATCCAGCATCGCGGTGTCGATCAGGCCCGGCGCCACGCAGTTGACGGTGATCTTGCGCTTGCCCAGCTCGATGGCCAGCGCCTTGGCCGCGCCGATCAAGCCGGCTTTGGAGGCGCTGTAGTTGACCTGGCCGCGGTTGCCGATCAGCCCGGACACCGAGGTGATGCACACGATACGCCCGGCGGCGCGGCGCCGAATCATCGGCATCATCACCGGGTGCAGCACGTTGTAGAAACCATCCAGGTTGGTGCGCATCACCACATCCCAATCGTCTTCCGACAGAGCAGGAAAGGCGCCGTCGCGGGTCAGGCCGGCATTGAGCACCACGCCGTAGTAGGCGCCATGCTGCTCCACATCGGCCTCAAGGATCTCTTTGCACGCAGCGCGATCGGCCACGTCGAACTGCAGCACGCGTGCCTCGCGCCCCAGGGCTTGGACCTCGAGCTGTACCGCGTCGGCTTCGGCACGACCGCTGCGGCAATGCAGCACGATGTCATGGCCGGCCTGGGCCAGGCGCAGGGCAATGGCGCGGCCGATACCACGGCTGGAGCCGGTGACCAGTACGGATTCAGTCATGGCGTTTCGTCCTTCGATTCATCTAAATAGTTGGCCGCCTGGGGCGGTCGAAATACGTTCAAGCGCGCGCTGGCCTGGATACCGTCGCCGGTGAGGTGGCATTCGAACACGCCCATGCCGTTGTCGTCTTCCAGGGAGCGCAGGCCGTGGATATGCAGCTCTGCACCGGCCGGGAAGTGCTCCACGTTGCACTCGAACTTACGTGTGCCCAACAGGAAACCGAGTTCCACGGCCTTGCCTTGCTGGCGTGCATGGCAACCGGCATAGGCGGCGACGCTTTGCGCCATCAGCTCGATACCGACCCAGGCGGGCAGGCTACCGTCAGCACGGTTGAACAGGCCGCCGGGCTTGACGGTGACGCGGGTGTGGATCTGCTCTTCATCGAACGACAGCACCTGGTCGATCAGGATCATGTCGCCCGCATGGGGCAGCAGTTCGGCGAGTGGCCAATCGATCATGGGGCCTCTGCGATTATCAGGCTGACATTGTTACCGCCGAAGGCAAACGAGTTGCTCATCAGGCAGGTTTTTTTCAAGCTGTCGCCGCTGCGCACCCATTGCAACGCGGGCAGCGCCGGGTCGGGATGGCCGTCCCATACGTGGGGTGGCAGCAGGCGATGGGTCAGGCTCAGCCAGCAGAACGCGGCTTCCAGTGCCCCGGCAG
Source organism: Pseudomonas sp. MF6767 (assembly GCF_016405475.1). Taxonomy (NCBI): domain Bacteria; kingdom Pseudomonadati; phylum Pseudomonadota; class Gammaproteobacteria; order Pseudomonadales; family Pseudomonadaceae; genus Pseudomonas; species Pseudomonas sp. MF6767. The sequence continues at coordinate 260,663 of NZ_JAEKCY010000004.1, forward strand.
CGCCGAGGGTGTGGCCGGTCATGGGCTTGGTCGATGAGCAGGCGACGCCGCCTGGAAAGAGGCTGGCGACCGCCAGGCTTTCCATGGCGTCGTTGTGTTGGGTCGCGGTGCCGTGCAGGTTCAGGTAGCCGATCTGCTCGGGCGAAAGCTTCGCGCAGGCTAAGGCCTTGCGCATGGCCAGCAACGCGCCCTTGCCGCTGGGCTCGGGCGCAGAGATATGGTGCGCGTCGCAACTGGCGCCGCTGCCCAGCAAGGCGATGGGGGCCGGCTCGCGGCTCATCAGGAACAGCACCGCCGCTTCACCGATATTGATGCCGTTGCGGTTCACCGAGAACGGATTACAGCGCTCGGCAGACACTGCTTCCAGCGCGGTAAACCCGTTCAGCGTCAGCTTGCACAGGCTGTCCACGCCGCCGCAAATCACCGCATCGCACACCCCCAGGTCCAACAGGCGCTGGGCACTCATCAATGCACGGGCGCTGGAGGTGCAGGCGGTGGAAATCACATAGGCCGGGCCGCTCACGTTCAACCAGTCGGCGAGGAAGTTGGCCGGAGCGCTGAGTTCCTGTTGCTGGTAGTCGTAGTCAGCGGGGAACTGCGTGTTCTGCAGGTAATGGGCAATGCCACGGCTGGCTTCGTCAATGCCCGAGGTGCTGGTGCCGAGCACAACCCCGACCCGGTCAGCGCCGTAGGTTTGGATGGCCTGACGAATCTGATCTTCGATCTGCAGCGCCGCTTCCAACAGCAACTGGTTATTGCGACTGCTTTGCTGGGCCAGTTCAGGGGGCAGGCTCGCCAGTTCGCCGTATACGGCGGCCACCGGCACTACGCGTTCCGGCACCCAGCCGCTTTCGGCACGCATGCCCGAACAGTCGCCGGCAAACAGCTTGCGGCTGACTTGCGCCTGGCCACGGCCAAGGGCGCAGATCACGCCAAGGGCGTTGAGGTAGGCGGTCATCGGCTCACACCCAGCGGGCTGATGCGGTAACTCAGCGGCGGGTCGGCCATGTTCACGCTGAACACCTCCGAAGACTGGTAGACGATCTGCCAGTGGCCCGGCAGCGTGCGCGTCAGGTCCATGGCCTGGGCAGTGGGATACAACGCCGGTACGTCACCGGGCGCGGTCAGGGCAAACAGCAGCGCGGCAAATAGCGTGCGCGCCTGGGGGTTGGGCGGCAGCAAGCCGTCTGCCTGCCACTGCCCATCAAGCAGTTTTTGCCGGGCCAGGGGAATGCCCAGCGGGTCCATCATCGACCAGCGAATCGCGCGGCCTTCGCGCTGGATCACCAGCAGCCAGTCCTGGCTCTGGCCGTCTGCCAGGCGCTGCACATGCAATTGCATCGGCAAGGCCAGGGCCGGCATTTTTTCCGGCAGCGGCGCCTGGCTGGCACAGGCGCTGAGCAGCAACAGGCAACTTATCAACAGCAGGCGCATCATGGGGCCGCATTCTCCACAGGTTTACGGGCCACGCAGTTGACCAGGGTTTCCTCGCGCTGGCCCACGGGCGGTGCCTTGCGCAGGCCCCAACGTTCCAGCAGGCCGAAGTCACTGGAACGGCTCCACCACAAGTAAGGGTACGAAATGTTCTGAGCAGCGAACTCAAAGCCCTGCTCGCGCAGCATCTCCAGGTACTCTTCGGCGCTTTTCTGCACATGCATCGGGTGGCGGAACAGCCAGCGAATCACCCAGGTGTCGATGTAGGCTTCGGTGGATTCGGCAAACAGCAGATAGCCGCCCGGCTTGAGCACCCGATAGAACTCCTTGAGTGCGCGATGTTGTTCCACCAGATGATGGAAGGTCTGGTGGCAGAACAGGATATCGACGCTGGCATCCGCTAGGTTGAGGGTCGCGCAGTCGCTGCCGATCAACTCGACGTCCAGGCCCAGCCGCGCGGCTTCTTCGCGGCTCAGTGCCAGGCTGTGAGGGTCGGCATCCAGGCCGATCAGGCGCGAAGGCGCGAACACCTGATGCAGCAACTGGAAGGATTTGCCCTGGCCGCAACCGGCATCCAGCAACACCGGCGCCACCGGCAGCGGCTCGCTGAACAAGCTGCGCAGGTCATTGATCGCCACGCGCAATACGTGATGCTGCCAGGTATGGCTGCGCAGGAACCAGAAGCCGAAGCGGGTTTCTTCGACGTAGTTTTGACTCAGGTAGTTTTTTTCGACGCCAGGGCTGCTCATACCGCTTCACTCGCACAAATATCCGACAACATCCGCAAGCGCCGCTTCGGCTCGCTGACAAACGGGTTGCGTTCATCCCAGGCGTAACCGGCCAGGATAGAGCTGATCATGCGGCGAATCTCCGGTGAACTGCCAGGATGGAAAATCACGTCCTGGAACGTGCCCGCGTACCAGCCCTCGACGTAGCAACGGAAGGTATCGACACCGCGCTTGAGCGGTTCGGCGAACTCGGTTTGCCAGTCCACCGTTTCGCCGCTCAATTGGCGGTGCAGTACTCCTGCGGCCATGCTGGCCGAACGCATGGCAATGGTCACGCCGGAAGAGAACACCGGGTCGAGGAATTCCGCCGCATTGCCCAGTAGCGCAAAGCCTGGGCCGTGCAGGGTTTTGACGTTGGCCGAGTAGCCGCCGATGGTGCGCGCCGGGGTATCCCAGACGGCGTTTTGCAGCACGGCGGACAGGCTTGGGGTTTGCTCGACAAAGCCGCGCAGGCAGGCGTCGAGGTCGCTGTCGGCACCCTCGAAATGCTCTTTGGCTGCGACCACGCCTACCGAGCAACGGCCGTTACTGAACGGGATGGTCCAGAACCAGATATCGCGCTTGGTCGGGTGAGTGGTCACCAGGATTTTGCTGCGGTCAAAGCCTGGGTGTTCGATACGGTCTTCGACGTGGGTGAATACGGCCTGGCGCAGCGGGAAATTCGACGGTGCTTCCAGGTCAAGCAGGCGTGGCAACACACGGCCGTAGCCGCTGGCATCGAGCACGAACCTGGCCTTGAGGTGGTACTCGCTGCCATTCTGGCGGCGCACATGCAAATACCGGCTCTCGGCAGAAAAATCCACGCCGACAATGGTTTGGCCGTAGCGGATTTCCACGCCTTGCAACGCCGCCTGGTCGGCCAGCAATTTGTCGAACTCGCCGCGCTGCACCTGAAAGGTGGTGGGCTTGCCGTTGCTGAAGGTGTCGCTGAAATCAAAGGCACTGTAGCGCTCGCCCCAGGCGAAGGCCGCGCCGGTTTTTACCTGGAAGCCTGCAGCTTGCACAGCGTCGAGCATGCCGGCTTCTTCGATAAAGTCGATGCAGTGCGACAGCAGGCTTTCGCCAATCGAGAAACGCGGGAAATGCTCGCGCTCGATGATCAATACATCATGCCCTTTGCGCTTTAACAGCGCGGCCGCGATGGCACCGGAAGGCCCGGCACCGATCACCACCACCTGGCGACGTTCCATTTCAACTGTGGGCACGAGGGCTCCTTGCCGCATGGGCGCTAATCACATTCATAAGGCGTGTTTCTGGCGGCTGGCCCAGGGTGCCAGCATAAAGCTGAACGCCAGGCCCAGGCTGACCGACAAGCCGAAATTGCTCACGGCCGGTGTACTGGAGACCGCCAGCAGGCCGAACGACAACCAAGTCGTCAGTGCCGCCAGCAGTGTTCCCAACAGGCTGACGGCAGGGCCGCCGATCTGCTCGCGCATCAAAATCGCATAGTCGACGCTGATGGCCGTGACCAGCAGCAGGCCAAACAGGCTGAACAAAGTCAGCGGCTGGCCCAGCCAACCGAGGCTGGCCAGGCTGCACAACGCAGCCAGCAGCGGCAGGGCGACGATACGCAAGGCGCCGCCAAAGCCGAAGGGCGCAATCAGCAATAGCACGATCAGCACGCAAGACAGCAACTTCAATTCGGCAGCACTGATCTGCGTGTCGGCAAACACCCGGTTCAAGTCACCCAAGCGGTCCACCAACTGCACGCCGGGCAAGTTCAGCGCCTGCACCCGCAGCAGCGCCGGGTTGTTCAAGCCTTGCAGGCTGACCATGGCCACCACGCCGCCATCCACCGGGCCCAGCCACAGCGTGCGCCAAGGCTCGGCCAGCGGGCCTTGCAGTGCGGCGTCGATGTCTGCGGTGGGCAGCGCCTGCAACTGCGCCACTTCGGCTTGCAGGGCGCTGAGGGGCACGCCGAGGTCCAGTAGCGGTTTCCAGTGTGGCGCCAGGTTGTTCAGCGCCTCGCGCAGCTGTTGTTGCTCGCCGGGAAGGTTGACCAGTTGATTGAGCGCCAGGTAGCCCTGGAGCTTGTCCATCTGCACCAACTGGTCCAAGCGTTTGCCCAAGGCGGCCTGGCGCTCCAGCAACTGCTGCTGATTGTCCGCTCGCACCAGGAAAAACTGGCTGGTGGGCTGGAACCCGGTGATGCGCGCCACGGCCTGGGCTTCCTGCAGCAACTGCGGCGGCGCACCGATCCATTGGCGGATATCGTTTTTAGTGTTCAGTTGCCACAGGCCCGCCGCGCAGAACAGCAGCACCCACACCAGCAGCACCGAACCGGGCACGCGTTTGAGCAGGGCCGTGCGTAGCTGCCATAAGTTTTGGGCGACACGCAGCGGCCATTGCGCCGGGCGCAGTTCCACGCCCTTGAGCAGTGCGGGCAACAGGCACACGGCGCACAAATAGGCACCGACCAGGCCGGCAGCCGAGAACACGGCAATCTGGGTCAGCGCCGGGAACGGCGTCCAGGCCAGCGCCAGGTAGCCGATAGCACTGGTGGCCAGGCTCAGGCTCAGCCCCGGCAGGGTCAGGCGCAACGCCGGCCAACTGCGCCACGGTTGCAGGCTCCAGCTTTTGGACAGGTAATGCAGCGGGTAATCGACCGCCACGCCGATCAGGCTGGAACCCAGCACCAGGGTCATCACATGCATATGCCCAAACAGCGCCACACACGCCACCGCGCCAAACAGCATGCCCACCAGCACCGGCACGAACGCCAGCAACACCCGCCAGCGTCGGAACGCCAGCAGCAGCAACAACAGGATGCCCAGGGTGGCGCCGCCGCCGACCCAGGTCATTTCCCGCGTGGCCTGCTGTTGTCCGTTGGCCGCGTAGAGCAAACCGCTAGCGGCGAGCAGTTGCGCGCCGTGTGCGCCGGCTTGCTCGCGGCTGGCTTTTAGCAAGTCTGCCACCTGCAGCGGCAGCTTCATGTCGAAGGCGTTGCCGGTGGTGCGCGCCCGCAGCAGCACCCAACTCTTGCCGTCGGCATCGGCGATCAAGGCGCCGCTGCCGATGTCCATTTGCACCGCGCCGTGTTGCGGTTGGCTGTTCTGGATGCGCCCGGTCAGGCCGAGCCAATCGTCCTGGCTGGGCACCAGGCTGAAGCCGGTGAAGGGGTCGAACAGCGATTGCACGCGCTGCTGGATGAACGCGTCCGGCTGTTGGATCAGTTGCTCGCGGTCTTTGGCTGAGAGCATCGACAAGCGCCCGCGCAGCAGTTGCTCGCGCAACGCTGGCAAGTCGGCTTGCAGGTTCCACTGCACCTTTTCAAACAGGCCGCTGGCCTGCCAGCGCTCACCCAGTTGCTGCGCCACGGCCACCGCTTGCTGGCGGTCGGCATGCCCCACCAGCACCAGCATTTCGCGGTTGAGCGGCTCCTGCATGCGCTGTTCGGCTTGCAGTTCCAGTGCGTCTGGCGTGCTGCCAGGCACCAGCTCCATCAGGTTGGCCGACAACGGCGCGCCATCACGCCACTGCCAGCCTGCCAGGGCCAGCACGGCCACCAGCAGGGTCAGGAACAGGCGCGGCAGTAGGCGCTCACTGGGCAAAGTCGTGTTGCTCCGCATCGCTCAACGGCTGGTCGGCGGTACTGTCCTGCATGCGCAACAGCGTGCTGTCGCCTTGGGTTTCCAGCAGTTCAATGCTGTGCACCAGTGCGCCGCCGTCGATATTGATCTGGGTGAACACTTGCTTGAGCAGCAGTGAGCGTGGGGTCAGCGTGAGCTTCCATTGTTGGGCCTCGCCTTGCAGTTGCAGGTCGAAGTCGCGCTGCAGGCCACTGCTGTCGCCCTGCAGTACTGCCAGGAACAAACGATTCTGTTCGGCGCCGGCACTCTTGTTTGGCAGTAGTTGCCAGCCATTGGCGTCACGGCGGGCAATGCCCTGGGCTGTAATGCGGTAGTCCTGTTGCAGCGGGGTTTTCAGCAGCCACAGCAGGCCGTGATCCTTGGCGAGCACGAAGGTGCCTTTGCTCACCAACGGCTGGGGCAGGGCGCGCAGGTGTTTTTCCTGGGTGAAGTTGCCGTGGATCACGGAGGGTTTGGCAAGCTGATCGCTCAACTGCTGCAGGTCGAAGGCGTGGGCGCTCAAGCTCAGCAACAACGCCGCCACTGTAGGAGCGAGCTTGCTCGCGAAAAACCTGAGGGCGCCACGGGGTGTCAGGTGGCCCGCGTTTTTATGGGCGATCTTCGCGAGCAAGCTCGCTCCTACAGGGGATTTCATTTCAGGGCCCTTTCGACGGCGTCGGTGAAGACTTTGGGCGAGGCCAGTTGCATCTCGCGGCTGGCGATTTGCACCGCTACTTGCACGGTGCTGGCGCGGGTCAAGCGCTCGCCGCTGGCCAGGTCGGTAATCAGGTAATTCACCTTCAAACGGTTTTCCCATTCCACCAGGCTGGCGCGCACATTGATGGTCTGGCCGAAGGTCGCGCCACGCACATAGCGTAGCTGCATGTCGATCACCGGCCACGCGTAGCCGGCTTCGAGCATCGCCGTGTAGTTATGGCCGATCTTGTCCAGCAACGCACAGCGCGCCACTTCCAGGTACTTCACGTAATGCCCGTGCCACACCACGTTCATGGTGTCGATGTCGAAAAACGGCACGAGGATTTCAGTGTCGCTGTGCAACACGCCGGGGCTACGCATGCAGCCTCCAATGTTGCGCAGCGATGCGTTGCAGGCACAGGCGCAGTTCGCCTTCCAGGGCGCGGTCTTCGATGACCGGCGCAAAGTCCTGGGCCAGTTCCGCGTGCATCGCGGCCAGTGCAGGTGGCAGTGGGCGAGCATCCTCGGCCTGGGCGCGCAGCCACACGCCTTGGTTGGCGGCGAGGAGGGTCGCGGCGGCGACCTGTTCGGTCAACTCCAGCACGCGGATCGCATCGCGGGCGGCGATGGTGCCCATGCTCACTTTGTCCTGGTTGTGGCACTCGGTGGAGCGCGAGAACACGCTGGCCGGCATGGTGTTTTTCAGTGCTTCGGCGGTCCAGGCGCTGGTGCCGATCTGCACGGCCTTGAAGCCATGGTTGATCATTGCACGGTCAGCCGGGGCGCCGGAGAGGTTGCTCGGCAGGCCATGGTTGTAGCGCACGTCCACCAACAGTGCGAGCTGGCGGTCGAGCAGGTCGGCAACGTTGGCGACCAGGGTCTTGAGGCTGTCCATGGCGAAGGCGATATGCCCGCCGTAGAAGTGCCCGCCATGCAGCACGCGTTCTTCTTCGGCATCGATGATCGGATTGTCGTTGGCGCTGTTCAGTTCGATCTCGATGAACGAACGCAGCCAGTTCAGGCTGTCCGCCAATACGCCGAGCACGTGGGGCGCGCAGCGCAGCGAATAACGGTCTTGCAGGCGATGCAGAGGGGCGGTGGGCGCGTCGATGGCCAGGTCCTTGCGCAGCCACGCGGCGACTTGCATCTGCCCGGGGTGCGGCTTGGCGGCGAACAGGCGCTCGTCGAAGTGTTCCGGGTTGCCTTGCAGCGCCACCACATTGAGCGCGGTGATGCGCGTGGCCAGTTGCAACAGGTAGTCGGCGCGGGCAAAGGCCAGGCAGGCCAGGCCAGTCATCACGGCGGTGCCGTTCATCAGTGCCAGGGCTTCCTTGGGCCGCAGTATCAGCGGCTCCCAGCCCAGTTCACGGTGTACGTCGGCTGCCGGGCGGCGTTCGCCGCGGAACAGCACTTCACGTTCGCCAGACAAGGTCGCGGCCACGTAGGACAGCGGCGTCAGATCACCGCTGGCGCCCACCGAGCCTTCTTCCGGGATCAGTGGCAGCACATCGTTTTCGAGGAAGGCATGCAGGCGTTCCAGCAGTTCCACACGCACCCCGGACACGCCATGGCACAGCGACTGCAAACGCGCTGCCAACACGGCGCGGGTGGCTTGAGCGTCAAGCAATTTGCCCAGGCCGCAACCGTGAAAGGTGTACAGATGACGCGGCAACGCTTCGACGTGTTCCAGCGGCACCGCCACTACGCAGGAGTCGCCGTAGCCGGTGGTCACGCCGTAGATCACGCCTTCCTTGTCCAGCAGCGAGTCGAGGAACTGCGCGCCCTTGGCGATGCGTTGGCGGTACGCGGCATCGTCCTGCAGGCGAGTGGGCACCTGGCGGTTGGCCAGGGCCAGCACGTCTTCGATGCGCAGGGGGCGTTCACCAAAGGTGATGGGCTCAAGAGGCGTCGTCATCGGTCTTCCAGAAAGGGTAAAAGTTGAACCATTGTTGGGGCGCTTGCAGGCAGAACTGGCCCAGGCGTGCGGCGTAGCGGGTGGTCCATTCGGCAATGACTTGCTCGCGGGTGCTGCGCTTCCATTCGATCAAGTCGGCAAAGGGCTCGATAGTCAGGCGATAGCGGCCCTGGTGCTTGAGGCACATCAGTAGATTGACCGGGCACTTGAGCAACCCTGCCAGCAGCCATGGGCCTTGGGGGAATGCCGCCGTATGACCGAGGAAATCCACGCGCACCGTGCGCCCGCCGTGCAGCGGGATGCGGTCGCCGGCAATCGCCAGCCACTCGCCATCGTCCAGGCGCTGGCTGAGCAGCAGCATGGTCGCCGGGTCCAGTTCACTGACCTGGATCAGGCGTAAATGGGTCGCGCCGGCCTCGCCCAGCAGACGGTTGAAACGCTCGGCGTGCTTGGTGTGCACCAGTACATTCATGGTGACTTGTTCGCCGATCTCCGCCAGGGCGCGACACACTTCCAGGTTGCCCAGGTGCGCGCCCACCAGCATCTGCCCACGCTCGCCACGCAGTTGGCTGCGTAACTGTGCCGGGTCGTTGATTTCGATTTGCTCCAGGCGCAGCTTGCCGTTCCACACGTCCAGCTTGTCGAGCAGCGAATCGGCGAAGGCCATGAACTGGGCAAAGACTGTGCGGTGGCTCGGCAGCAAGTCATTGCGCCCGCTCCATTGCGCCAGCCGCTGCTGGTATTGCCAGGCGCTGTGGCGTGCGGTGCGGCCGAACAGGAAGAAGTAAAAGACGATGCTGTAGAGCAACGGGCTCAATAGGCGACGGCCGAGGACTTTGACCGCGACCGCGGTGAATTTCATCAGCCAGAAGCTGCCGCGTTCCTCGCGGTCGGCCCAATGCTTGGTGCTGTCGTTCATGCTTGCCACCGTCGCCACAGGATCATCGGCGCACGCACGAGCATGCCGAAGAACAACCGCGTGTGCATGGCGCTGATGCGCAGGTTGTCGCGCAACAAGCGAAAGTGCGACAGGCCGTCGGCGGGGTAGTGCACCAGGGTGGGCAGCCAGCGCATCGGCTGGTTGCGCCAGGCCAGGCGCACCAGGATGTCCGAGTCGAAATCCATGTGCGTGCCGATGTAGGCCGAGTCCATCAGCGCCAGCGTCGGCGCCAGCGGGTACACGCGAAAGCCGCACATCGAGTCGCGAATCTCAAGCGACAGGGTGTTGATCCACACCCACACGTGGGTCAGGTAACGTGCGTACAGGCGACCCTTGGGCACGCTGTCGTCGTATTCGGGGTAGCCGCAGATGACGGCCTCGGGGTGCTGGCGTGAGGTGTGGATAAAGGTCTGGACTTCGCGCAGGTCGTGCTGGCCATCGGCGTCCACTTGCAGGGCGTGGGTATAGCCCTGCCGTGCTGCTTCGCGAAAACCGGCCATCACGGCGGCGCCCTTGCCCTGGTTGCTGGGCAGGGTCAGCAGGGTGACGTTATCCAGCGTCGCCAACTGCGCCAGCACGGCTGCGCACGCGGCGCTGCTGCCATCGTCCACCAAGAGGCAGGGCAGGCCGCTCTTCAGCACACTGTGGACCACGGCCGGCACGGCGGCTTCGTGGTTGTATACCGGGATCAAAGCGCAGGGGTTATGCATATTCAAAGCCTGCGCAAACCCCGTGGCGAGGGAGCTTGCTCCCGCTGGGCTGCGAAGCAGCCCCAATGGAGGCGACCGAGATCATCCTGGGAGTGGGTGATGCCTGGGTTGGGAGCGCTTCGCACTCCAGCGGGAGCAAGCTCCCTCGCCACAAGAACAGGTTATGCATACGCGGCCTCCAGCACGATCCGCCCGCTTGAGCACGCTGCAACCCCATTGCGATAGGCGAAGTACAGCTTGCTACGCTCCCGATCAAAGCGCAGGTGCAGTTCGATGTGATCGCCCGGGCGCACCAGTTGTTGGAACTTGAGCACTTCCATGCCGGCGAACCGGGTTGGCAGGTCGAGCAATTGTTGGCCCAGGTTGAACGCCCATTCCACCTGCACCACCCCCGGCAATACCGGGGTGACCGGGAAGTGCCCGCTGAAATAGGCCAGGTCCGGTGGGATGCTCAGTTGCAAGGTCCATTCACCTTCGGTTTCGACTTGTGCCAACACCTCAGGCCCCTTGGGGCGAGGCGCCAGCAACAAGGCTTCGATATCGGCCTGGGGCAATTTGCCCTGGCTGTTCAGCGGCAGTTGGCGCAACAAGCGCCAGCGGCGTGGCAAGGCCAGGGCTTCGCAATGTTGGCTCAGGTGCTGGCGCAGGGTCTGGGTGAGCGTGCGGCGTCCCTGGTTGCGCAAGGCATGCAGCCCCGCGTCGGTGAGCACCACCACGGCACCCAGGGACGCACGGTTTTCCTGCACCACGCCCAGGCGGGTGTCGCACACCCATTCATGGGCGATCAGCGCTTGTTCCAACATCGGCAGGGAGATGCGTTTTTCTTCCAGCTTGACGATACGGTCCAGGCGGCCCAGCAGTTCGAAGCGCCCATCGGCATGCAGGCGAACGGCGTCGGCTGTCTGTTCGACATGCCCTTCGGGCAAGTACTTTGAGGCGATGCGTAAAGCGCCGTCGGCATCCTGGCTCAGTTGCACGTCGGCAAACGGCTGCCAGGGTTGCGCACCCTGGCGCCAGGCGATGCCGCCGGTTTCCGAGCTGCCGAGGATTTCTGTGGGCCATTGCTGTAAACGGTCGTAGAGGCTGCCGGCCGCATCAACCGGCAACGCGCCACCGGAGGAAAATACCCGTGCAACCTGGCTCAGTGCCGGCCAGTCGAGGTTGTCGCCCATGCGCTTGAGCAGCGCCGGGCTGGCCACCCAGGCAAATTGCGGGTGCTCACGGCTGGCGCGCTGCATGTCTTCGGGGAACGCCAGTTGCTTGCGTACAAAGGTGCGGCCGGCACACAGCGGCCACAACACGCGAAACAGCAAGCCGTAGATATGCTGGGTAGCGACGCTGCCGATGATGCAGGCGTCCTTGAGATCTTTGCCCCACAGGGCTTCCAGCGCCTCTACTTCATTGGCCAACTGGCGCAGGGACTTGTCGATGCGCTTGGGCTCGCCGCTGGAGCCGGAGGTGCACAGGCTCAGTTGGCAGTTGTCCAGATCGAGGGCGGCGGCACTCAAGGGCGCTTGATACAGCGCGTCCAGGTCGCTGGCTTCGACCAGCCAGGCATCCACGGCGTCGGCCCAGCGCTGGCGCGTCTGGGGTTGCAGGTCGGCGGGCAGCAGTACGCTCGCACCGGCCCGCCAGGCGCCCAGCAGCGCAATCGCCAGCAGGCCGGCGTCTTCCAGGTGCACGGCCAGGCGCCGGATACCCCGGGCCTTGAGGCCTGCGGCGAGGCTCAGGGAGTGCTCGCACAGTTGCGCGTGATTCATGAGAGGCTCGGCGGTCACCCCGCGATCTTGCAGTGGCTCAAGCAGCAAGTGCTCAAGTTTCAACCCTTTCATACGCGGCCTCGAACCCTTTGTCGTACCAGCCATTCCACGGCAAACAACAAGCCCATCAACCCGTAGGCGATCAGGCCGTTGTACAACGTCCACCAGCTCAGCGGCGCCCACAGGGTGAGCGCGGCGGCGAGCAGGCCATTACAGAGAAAAAACACACTCCACACCAGGGTGACCCGGCGGGTATACACCACCGCGTGGGGCGGCAGGTGCGGGTCGGTCATGCGTGCCAGGCGCTCGACCATCGGCGGGCCGTACTTCAGGCTCAGGCCGAACAGCGCCAGCATGAATCCGCTGACCAGGCTCGGGTACCAGCGCAGCCACTGGGGATTATCGAACCATGCCAGTGCCAGGCAAAACACGATCACCACCACCGCCATCCAACGGCTGCCCGGGCGCCGCGCAGCGGTGAGCGCGCGCAACAGCCACAGGCTGCCCAGCAGCAAGCCGAACTGCCAAGGTGCAAAGTGCTCGGTGCCGTAATACACCGCGAAGGGGTACAGCAGCCCCGCCAATAACAGGCCAAGGCCGATCAGCCGACTCATGCGGCGGGCTGGACCAGACGGTACACCGCCTCTACCACGTCGTTCACCGTGCGTACCGCCTTGAACTCTTCGGCGGCGATTTTCTTGCCGGTCTGGCGCTTGATGTGGTCGATCAGGTCCACGGCGTCGATGCTGTCGATTTCCAGGTCCTGGTACAGGTTGGCGTCGAGGGTGACGCGTTCCGGGGGCAGTTCAAACAGTTCCACCAAGGCGTCGCGCAGGGTGTTGAAGATATCGTCACGAGTTTGCATGGTACGGTCTCAAGCTGCCTGTCGGGCCGTGACGAACGCCGCAAGGCTGGCCACGTTGGTGAAGTGATTGCGGGTGTCCTTGGCGTCGGCATCGATTTTGATGCCGTATTTTTTCTGGATCGCCAGGCCCAATTCCAGCGCATCGACCGAATCCAGGCCCAGGCCTTCGCCAAACAGGGTCTGGTCGCTGCCAATATCGTCGGGGCTGATGTCTTCCAGGCCCAGGGCCTCGATGATCAGCGTCTTTATGTCGTGCTCAAGGCGGTGTTGGTCGCTCATCTTCGGCGAGCTCCTTAATGAAATAGTGATGCAGGTGATCGTTGAGCTTGCGTGAAGCCTGGGGCGCGGGCCCGACTGCGGCAAACGCTTGTGGCTCTATATCGGCGCCCACGCGCAAACTGAAGTGAAATCGACGGTGGGGGATGCGATACCAGGGTTCGGCCTTGGTCAGGGTGGTGGGGCTGACCTTGATCACCACTGGCGTGATGATTGTCGCACCGCGCAGCGCAATGGCCGCACCGCCGCGATGAAAGGCCGGCGCCGCGCCCGGCGTGGTGCGTGTGCCTTCGGGAAAGATGATCAGCGTCTGGCCGGCGCGCAGGGCATCGGCTGCGGCATCGAGCATATCGGCACTGCCGTCGTTGCTGATATAGCCGGCATCGCGTACCGGGCTGCGGGTGAACGGGTTCTGGAACAGGCTCTGCTTGACCACGCAGTTGGTCTGGCGCATCAGGCCGATCAGGAACACCACGTCGATCAGCGACGGGTGGTTGGCGACGATCATCTGGCCAGGGCGGCCAAGCTTTTCGGCACCCTCGACGCTGTAGGTGAGAATGCCCAGGCCCTTCATCAGGCGAATGAAAAACCAGAACAGGCAACTGATGGTGTGGCGTGCGCGCCGTTGGTGCTGGGTGGCGTCGCCCGGCAGGCAACTGAGCAGCGGAAACACCAGCAAACGCAGGCACAGCCCGCCGATGCCGAACAGGCAAAAGCTGAGGGCCGTGGCGAACAGGCGCCAATAATAGGCCTGCCGTGGCTTGTGGGTCAGGGCTTGCGTTGCCAGTTCCATACTCGGTTCTTCCAGGCATGTTGGCAGGCGCCCTGTTCGGTCAGCAGGGTGCGCAGCAGGTTCAGGGCGTGGGGCCACTGGGTTTGAGTGAGTTGGACAGTGCCAGTGGTGAGTTCCAGTTGCCACTCGTCGCCCGGCGTGAGCAACAGGCCGAGGGCATAGGGGAACGGCACATCCGTAATCCAGCTGGCGTAGGCGTGGGGCGGTTGTTCTTCAGTGATCACCAGCAATACGGCAGCGGCGCCTTCGTTGAGCAGAGCGGCGGCTTCGAGCAGGCCATGTTCGAGGCCATCGCCGGCGGCGGCGAGGGCGGTCATCTCGCTGGTTTCATTGCGCAGGATCGACCACAGGCCAATTACCGCGTTATGCACCGACAGGCTGAACTGAGTCGGCGACAGCGGCTGCTCGTTGGCCAGGTCGCTGAGAATGTCCAAGGTGCGCGGGGTTTCACCATGGCGGGAAATAAACACCAGTGGCAGGTCTTCAAGGCCCTCGGCCAGCGGCCAGCCGACGCTGAACGCCATGCGCGCCAGCCGGCTCAGACGGCGGCGCTGCATGGCTGGCAAAAATGACACATCGGGGGACGCTTCGCTGACAGGCGGCAACACCGGGTCCCGGCACCAGGCGTACCAGTCGTCCGCACTCGCAAGGCCAGGAGCCCAGGCGCGCCATTGGGCGATGTTGAAGTTGATCACTGAGAAGTTATCCCGCCCCTGCGGGCTTCCATGTGCGGCCAATGGCCCCGGATTCCGGGACAGGGAGCAATGGCCGTATGGCGCGCATTATCCCGGTGCCGTGGGGTTCTAGCAAATAGTGGTGAAAGTTTGTTCACTATTGATCACAAATAAGTTGGAAGAATTTACAGATTATCGGCGAGCGAAGGCCGGACTCGATCGTTGCGCGGTTTCCATTCATTTGTGAGCCAGACAGCGCGTGAGGATGAACGAGGTAGCTAACCAGCGCTTTTGCGCTCTACACTCGGGGGATTCATTGATACACGGAGGTTTTTCCATGCGGCGCGTGGTGTTCAATCAAAAAGGCGGTGTGGGCAAGTCCAGCATCGCCTGCAACCTGGCGGCGGTCAGCGCCAGCGAAGGTTATCGAACCCTGTTGGTGGACCTCGATGCACAGGCCAACTCAACTCAGTACCTCACCGGGCTGACGGGCGACGACATCCCCATGGGAATCGCGGATTTTTTCAAGCAAACCCTGTCGACGGGGCCGTTTTCGAAGAAAAACAGGGTAGATATCTACGAAACCCCGTTCGATAACCTGCATGTGATCACCGCCACCCCGGAACTGGCCGACCTGCAGCCCAAGCTTGAGGCCAAGCACAAGATCAACAAGCTGCGAAAGCTGCTGGATGAACTGAGCGAAGATTACGATCGAATCTACCTGGATACGCCTCCAGCGCTGAATTTTTACGCGGTTTCGGCGCTGATTGCCGCCGATCGCGTACTGATCCCCTTCGATTGCGACAGCTTTTCCCGCCAGGCCCTGTATGGCCTGCTGGCTGAGATCGAAGAATTGAAGGACGACCATAACGAAGGCCTTGAAGTGGAAGGCATCGTGGTCAACCAATTCCAGGCACGGGCGAGCCTGCCGCAACAGATTCTCGATGAGTTGATTGCCGAAGGGCTGCCGGTACTGCCGGTGTACCTGGCCAGCTCCGTGCGTATGCGCGAGTCGCACCAGGAGAGCAAGCC
The DNA here is from genome assembly GCF_016405475.1 of Pseudomonas sp. MF6767. NCBI lineage: Bacteria > Pseudomonadati > Pseudomonadota > Gammaproteobacteria > Pseudomonadales > Pseudomonadaceae > Pseudomonas > Pseudomonas sp. MF6767. The sequence continues at coordinate 276,115 of NZ_JAEKCY010000004.1, forward strand.
GCTGATCCACCTGGACCCACGGCATAAGCTGACGCAGCAGTTCGTAGACCTGCACAACCTGCTGGAAAACGCCTGACCCAACAGGCAACACCGAACACGGTGGGAGCCGGGCTTGCCGGTTACGGCCTGACAGCCCACGCTGATCGAGATGAGGCACCGCGATCCAAATGTGGGAGCTGGCTTGCCTGCGAAGATATCGACTCGGTGTGCCTGAATCACCGAGTTGACTGCATCGCAGGCAAGCCAGCTCCCACATTGACCGAGTTGATTGAGGGGGATGTTTACACCCCCTGGCTGCTCAACCAACTCATCAACTGCGGCAACGGGAATGCCCCGCTCTGGCGCGCCACTTCGCGGCCGTTCTTGAACAGAATCAAACTGGGAATCGAGCGAATCCCCAACTGCGCCGACAACTGCTGGTTAGCTTCGCTGTCCAGCTTCGCCAGCCGGCACTTGCCTTCCAACTGCCCGGCTGCCTGTTCGAATACCGGCGCAAACGACTTGCACGGCCCACACCAGTCGGCCCACACATCGACCAAAAGCGGCAGGTCGCCCTTGATCTGGCTGGCATAGTCGCCCTGTTTCAAATCAAAGGGTTTGTTCAGCAACACCGGCTGCTTGCAACGCCCGCACTTGGGCGCGTCACCCAGGCGTTCGCCGGGTATACGGTTGAGGCCGTTGCAATGAGGGCAGGGGATGACAAGAGGTTCGGACATCGGAGGCTCCTGGGGTTTGGCCAGTTGGGTATTTGGTGTCGAGACAGAGGTTTATCAAGGATATAGATACTTATTCGCTCACATTTTCGTCCTCGCCAGCGTGAACGGTGTGGCTAGGCTTTTTGTTGTGCACCACCGGTCTGTTTGCGGCTATAGCAAATTGCGATAGTTCGAATTCAGGTTTACCCTTCATAGCAAGATGCGATAAGGACGTTGCATGCGAGTCATCAGTGAAAGCAGGATCTGGGAAGCAAAAGGAAAATGGCCGCGCTCTGCAACAGCTCTGGATCAGTGGTATCGCGTGATCAAGCGCAACGCCCCCAATGACTTTGCCGCAATGAAAGCCATGTTTCCCGCCACCGACAAGGTAGGTGAATTTCATGTATTTGATATTGGCGGTAACAAGCTGAGGTTGATTGCGTCGGTGCAGTATCGAATGCAGCGCGTTTACATCAAACACCTGCTTGACCACCGTGATTATGAGAAAAACAAATGGAAGGAAAAAATCAGATGAGCGCACTTATGCGAGTGGCGGCAGAGCACTGGCAGTTCGTTTCGCCTGTGCTGCGCAAGCCGGAAAACGAGGCAGACTACGACGCATTGGTATGCGGTTTGGATGAGCTATTGAGTCTGGTGGGTGAAGACGAGGACAGCCCGCTGATGAGCCTGGTCGACATTCTGAGCGACTGGATCGAAGCTTATGATCGTGAGCATCGCCCAATGCCCGTAGCCAGCGGGGTCGATGTGCTGCGCTACATGATGCGCGAGCACAATCTTACCCAGAGTGACCTTCCTGGCGTTGGGGCGCAATCGGTTGTCTCGGAGATACTGAGCGGAAAACGCCAGCTCAACGTGCGCCAGATTCGTTGGCTGGCCGAGCGTTTCGGGGTGTCGGTGGAGACCTTTATCTAAGGGGTCACGACGAACAACTAATCTCCAAATGCTTACCCCAATCCGGGGGCCGTTGCGCGTACTGCTCCATGCCCGCTTGTTCCTCAAACGGCCTGGTCAGCACGTCATGCAGCCGCCGCACTTCGCTGTAGTCGCCTGATTCGGCGGCGGTGATGGCGTTTTGGGCCAGGTAGTTACGCAGGATATATAGCGGGTTGACCGCGTGCATGCGCTCACGGCGCTGTTCCTGGGTGTAATCCCCATCCCGTGCAACACGGGCCTTGTACCGCTCGGCCCAGGCATCAAACCCGGCCATGTCGACAAAGTCATCACGCAACCGCGCCACGGCTAACGTCGCCGATTCGTCGCCCAGGCGGCGGAAGAACAGCGTGTAGTCCACACCGCTGTTCTGCATCAGCTTGAGCAAACCCTCCACCAGCGTCTGGTCGTCTTCTTCGGCGGTGGTCAGCCCCAGCCGGCGGCGCATCAGGTCCAGGTAGTGCGCTTGATACAGCGGCAGGTACAGGCCGAGGGCTTCTTTCAGTGCGTCAACGCTGATGAACGGTGTAAGCGCCTGGGCCAAGGCGCTGAGGTTCCACTGCCCGATCGGCACCTGGTTGCTGAAGGAGTAGCGCCCTTCATGGTCGGAATGATTGCAGATGAAGTGCGCGTCAAAATCATCGAGAAACGCGAAGGGCCCGAAGTCGAAGGTAATGCCCAGGATCGACATGTTGTCGGTGTTCATCACGCCGTGGCAAAAACCATAAGCCTGCCATTTGGCGATCATTTCGGCGTTGCGCTCGACGATCTCGCGGAACATCGCCAGGTAAGGCTCGGGTTGCTCGCGGCATTCGGGGTAGTGCAGGTTCAGCACGTGCTCGGCGAGTTCGGCCTGATGCTCAGGCTTCTTGGTGTAGTAGAAATATTCGAAGTGTCCGAAGCGAATATGGCTGTGGGCCAGGCGTAAAACCATCGCCCCGCGTTCCTGTTTCTCCCGCCATACCGGCGTGCTGGAACCGATCACGCACAGGGCGCGGCTGGTGGGGATGCCTAGCGCATGCAGGGCCTCGGAGGCGAGGAATTCACGAATCGAAGAGCGCAACACGGCACGCCCGTCGCCCATGCGCGAGTAAGGCGTCATCCCGGCGCCCTTGAGGTGTAAATCCCAATGCTCGCCGGCCTCGTTATAGACCTCGCCCAGCAATAACCCGCGGCCATCGCCCAACTGCGGGGTGTAGCCGCCGAATTGATGCCCGGAATACACCATCGCCCGTGGTTCTGCCTCGGCCCACAGCTTGTGGCCGCCGAACAGCTCGGCAAATACCGGGGTTTCGGCCACGGCCGGGTCGAGGTCAAGCAGGGCCATGGCGGCCTTGCTCGCGACGACCAGGCGCGGCTCATCGAGGGGCTCTGGCAGTACGTGGGTCGAAAATGCGTCGCCCAGGCGTGCGAAGCGGTTGTCGAAGGTCAGTTCGTCGAGGGCTTTCACCGGCCATCTCCAGCAGAATGTCCGAGCATTCTGCTGGGGATAGGGCGTTTAGTCGAGTTTGCTGGGTGGCGGCTCCGGCGCATCCACGACTTTGCCTGCAGGAGGCTCGGGGGCGTCGGGCTTGTCGAGCGGCTCGGCAATGGTCTTGCGCTCGTCTTCGGCCGGCACCAATTTGTATTCCTGGCCGTGAAGATTCTTCAGGTAGATTTCCATCTGCCGGAACGAGATGTTGATGTGCTGTTTCTTGAACTCACGATTGATGTAGCGGTTGACCTCGTCCAACACCGGGTTGCGATCGCCCAGGTCGCGAACATGCATGCGCAGTTCGTGGTCGAGGGTGCTTTCGCCGAAGTTGAGGAAATACACGTGGGGTTCCGGCTCTTTGAGTACCCGTGGGTTTTCTCGCGCCGCCTTGAGTAGCAATTCCTTCACCAGGTCCAGGTCGGAGCCATAGTCCACGCCCAGTTTCAGGGTGACACGGGTGATGGTGTCGGTCAGCGACCAGTTGATCAGTTGCCCGGTGATGAAGGTCTTGTTGGGGACGATGATGTCCTTGTTGTCGAAGTCGGTGATGGTGGTGGCACGAATGCGGATCTTGCTTACCGTACCCGACAGGTTGCCGATGGTAATGGTGTCGCCGATGCGCACCGGGCGTTCGAACAAAATCATGATGCCGGAGATGAAGTTGGCGAAGATCTCCTGCATGCCGAAACCCAGGCCCACCGACAGCGCGGCCACCAGCCATTGCAGCTTGTCCCAGCTCACACCGAGGGTGGAAAGGGTGGTGACAAAGCCCACGCCGGCAATGATGTAGGACAGCAAGGTGGTGGTGGCGTAGGCGCTGCCTTGGGCCAGGTCGAGCTTGGACAGCACCAGGACTTCGAGCAGGCCGGGCAGGTTGCGCGCCAGGGCGAAGGTGATACCGATGATGATCGACGCGCCCAGCAGGTCGCCGATGCTGATGGGCACCATGCTGATATTTGCACCTGTGCCGCTGGTGTATTCGTACAGGGTGACGTTGTCCAGGTAGGAAAATACCGAGATCAGGTCCGACCACACCCAGTACAGCGCCGCGATAAAGCCGCCGAGCAGGGCCAGGCGGATCAGGCGCATGGACTGTTCGTTGACCTGCTCGATGTCCAGGGTCGGCTCTTCGATCACCGCTTCGCCGTCACCGGCCTCCTTGGCTGCCTGGCGTTTGGCCAGGGCCCGGGCGTAGGCCAGGCGCCGTGCGGCAACACCCAGGCCGCGCACGAAGGTGGCTTCGATCACCAGCCAGAACATCAGCAGGTACAGGGTATTGATCAGCCGGTCGCTGAGTTTCAGTGCGGTGTAGTAATAGCCAAAGCACACGGCAATAAACAGTGCGATGGGCAGGGCGGTGAACACCACGCCGATAGCTTTGCGAAACAACGAGGCCTTTTCGTGGGTCGGGCTGTTCAGCAGCAGGCGGCCCAGCAGCCAGGCCATCAGCCCGTAGCAGGTCAGTACCACGGCGATACCCAGCACGTCGTCAGCCAGCGCGGCCGGTTGATGTTCGGCAATCGCGACCACGGCCACCAGCGCCAGTACCACCAGCCCGAGCTTGCGTATCCAGCCTTGCAGGAATTCGACCTGCGGCCTCTCCCAGCGAAAGTGCAGCTCCGCCACGCCGCCCGGCGCGAGGATGCGGTAGGCGGTGTAGAACACCAGCCAGGCTTGGGCGATCTGCAGCAAGGCCGCGCCCAGGTTGGCGTTTTGCCCGCGGGCGTCGATCTGCAACGCGTAGCCGCACAGCGCCAGGCCCAGGGCCACGGGCATCGCCAGCAGGATGTTGATCAGGATGGCCTGCGGCGTATGCCACTGGCTGTCGCGCTTGAAGTGGCCGATGTCCTGGTGAACCTTTTTCAGGCGCACATACAGCGCATTGCGTCGCCACAACAGCGCGCCGATCAGCAACAGCAACGGCAGGAACAGCAGTGGGCGTTGGGTCAGGCCGTCATACAGCTCACTGACGCTGGACGCCCAAGGCAGGGTGGTGACCTGTTTGCTCAGATGCGCCGGTACGGTTTCCAGCCATTCAGTGTCCAGCGGCTTGTTGCTGGGGATCCAGAACATTTGCTCGTCGAGCGTGGCCCGCAGGGTGCTGGCGGTGCTGAGCAGTTGTTTCTGGTTCAGTTGCAGGGTGATGGATTCGTTGAGCAGTGCACTCAGCTCGCGGCTCAGACGCTCCAACAGGTCGCTGCGGGTGATCGCCACTTCCAGCAAGGTGCGGCGCAGTTGCGGGGTGACCTCATCCGGTGGCTGGTTCGCCAGCAGGTTGTCCACATAGGCGCTTGGGGAACTGATCAGCTCACGCTGTTGGTTGACCTCGAACTGATACAGGCGAATGTTGGCGATGTCGTCGGCCAGGTCTTTGTCCACGGTGAGACGCGGCAGGGCCTGCTTTTGTTTATAGAGAATCTTGGACAGCAGCAGGCTGCCCTTGAGCACGTTGATCTGCTCGTCCAGGGCCGAATCGCTTTGGGTCACGGTGTCCAGTTGCTGCTTGGTCTGCAGGTTTTTCTGGGTCAGGTCGTTGAGGCGGTCGGTGCTTTTGAGCAGGTAGTCGGACAGCTTCAGGTTGTCTGCGCTTTCCTTGGCAAGGATGCTACTGCCGCCGGCTTTCTGCGCTTCGATGGACTGTTGGGTCACCGTCTGCTGGGACTGGGCCAGGCGTTTCTGGTTGATCAGGGTTTGCAGGTCCTGGATTTCTTGCTCCAGGCGTGCGGTTTTTTCCTGAATCAGGTCGTGCTGGCTGTTGCCCAAGTCTTGCAGTTGGCTGTTGCCGGCCAATTCCTGGCGGCGCAGGGGAATCAAGGCATTCAGGGCCGCCAGTTCGGCGTTGAGCTGGTTGCGCTGGTCGCCGCTGAGAGGTTTGCCATTGTCTTTGCCAAGCTTGAGCGTCGCGTTGATTTGCTGGATGCGCGTCTGACTGCTGCTGATCTCGGTCTGGGCGCGCTCAGGGCGGGTCTGGGCGGCGATGGTCAGGCTGTTGGCGTCGGCCAGTTCTTTTTGCAGGTCGCCTTGCTGGGTGCTGCGTTGCACCAATAACTGCTCAAGCTGCGGCACCGGCAGGCTGGCGTAGCGTTGGGCCACCGGAATGATTTTGGTGGCCTTGAGGCGCGCCAGCTCACGCTGGTTCTCATTGGTCTGGCGCGGGGCCTCTTCCAGCTGGCGCTTGAGGTCGGCCAGGCGCTGCTCGTAGTCCTGCTGATTGCCCAGGTAGGTCAGGGTCTGTTGCAGGGTCGCCTGCAGCGCCTTCATGTCGGCGTCAGGCAGCTTGCGGTCGGGCAGTTTATCCAGGCTTTGCTGGACGGCTTCGGCGCTGGGCGGGTCGGCGGCGTATACGCTGCCAACACAAAGGGTCAGGCCCAGCAGGGCAGTGGCGAGAAAAGTACGCAGGGTTGGCATAGAGACCGGTCTTGCAAAGTGAAGAATCGGGGCGTCGTTGTCCCGCAGTTTAGAGGAAGAGTCCGGGGCCCGGGCGACTTCCTTCGGGGAATCTGACGCCGACTTTGCCAATCTTGTTCCCGTCCATGACGGCGACGGTCCAGATGGTGTTGTTCCACTCCACCTGGTCGCCGACTACCGGTGCACCGCCAACCTTCTGGGTAATGAAGCGGCTCAATGGCATGTCCGGGTCGATACCTTCAAGCTTGAGCCCGTACAAGGCGGAAACCGCGCCCAGCTGGGCGTCGCCTTCGAGTACGAAGTCACCGAAGAAGCGCAAATCGAGGCCCCGTTGCGGCGCCTGGCTGAACAATTTGCCCAGGGCCGGCAGGTTGTGTTCGTGGCCGATCACACAGAGCAAATCGCCGACTTCCAGCACCGTACTACCCGACGGATGGAGCAGTTGCTGGCCACGAAACAGCGCGGCGATGCGCGTGCCTTCGGGCATTTTCAGCTCGCGCAGGGCCGCGCCGATGCACCATTTTTCGGCGCCCAGGCGGTAGACGAACAGCTCCCACTCGCTGGTAACGTGCACTTCCAGGGCCGCGCGGGAGATCGGCGCCGGGTCTGGCGGTACGGTGACTTTGAGCAACTTGGCCACCCACGGCAGGCTGGTGCCCTGCACCAACAGCGAGACCAGCACGATAAAGAATGCCAGGTTGAAGTACAGCTGCGCATGGGGCAGGCCGGCCATCAGCGGGAACACCGCGAGGATGATCGGTACCGCGCCGCGCAGGCCCACCCAGGCTATAAAGGCTTTTTCGCGCCCGTGGAACGCCTTGAATGGCAGCAGGCCAACCATCACCGACAGCGGCCGGGCAAACAGGATCATCCACAGCGCCAGGCCCAGGGCGGGCAGGGCGATGGGCAGCAAATCGTGAGGCGTGACCAGCAGGCCCAGCACCAAGAACATCCCGATCTGCGCCAGCCAGGCCATGCCGTCGAGCATATGCAAAATGCCATGCCGGCTGCGCACCGGGCGGTTGCCGATGACCAAGCCGCACAGGTACACGGCGAGGAAGCCGCTGCCGTGCAGGGCGTTGGTCAGGGCAAACACGAACAGGCCACCGGCGATCACAAGGATCGGGTACAGGCCGTTGGCCAGGTTGATGCGGTTGACCAGCTGCAACATCAGCCAGCCGCCGCCCAGGCCCACCAGGCCACCGATGCCGAATTCGCGGATCAGGTGCGTGAGCAGGCTCCAGTGCAGGCCGGTCTGGCCGCTGGCGAGCATGTCGATCAGGGTGACGGTGAGGAACACCGCCATCGGGTCGTTGCTGCCGGATTCGATTTCCAGGCTGGCGCTGACCCGCTCGTTGAGGCCCTTGCCGCCCAGCAACGAGAATACCGCCGCGGCGTCTGTGGAGCCGACGATGGCGCCGATCAGCAAGCCTTGAATGATATTGAGGTTAAACAGCCAGGCCGCGGCCATGCCGGTGAGGCCGGTGGTAATCAACACCCCCACCGTGGCCAGGGACAAGGCCGGCCACAGCGCCACGCGGAAACTCGCCACCCGGGTGCGCAAACCGCCGTCGAGCAGGATCACGGCGAGGGCGAGGTTGCCCACCAGATAGGCGGTGGGGTAGTTATCGAAAATGATGCCACCGCCATCGACCCCGGCGGTCATGCCCACGGCCAGGATAATCACCAGGATAGGGATACCCAGGCGTGACGAAAGCGAACTCACCAGAATGCTCGCAGTCACCAGCAACGCGCCGATCAAGAACAGGCTGTTGATGGTCGTCGCATTCAAAGGCAGTACTCCAGGGCAGGGGAAGACGGGGCGCAAACTGACCATGCAGTCTGCGTGCCAGGGATTCTAACCTGTTGAATTGCTGCGCTGTCAAAAAGCTTTTGTGGCTGCACATCGCTCAAATGTGGGAGCTGGCTTGCCTGCGATTGCGGTGTGCCAGGCGCCATGGGCGTCAGCTGACAGATTGCTATCGCAGGCAAGCCAGCTCCCACAAGGTATGCGGTGTGAGCAAAGGCTTATTTCAGAGGCGGAACCTTCCGACCATCCCATTCAGATCCACCGCCAAGCGCGACAACTCACCGCTCGCCGCGCTGGTCTGGCTGGCGCCGGTTGCCGATTGCACCGACAGGTCACGGATATTCACCAGGTTGCGGTCCACTTCCCGCGCCACCTGAGCCTGTTCTTCCGCCGCACTGGCGATCACCAGGTTGCGCTCGTTGATCTCCACAATCGCCGTGTTGATAGTGTCCAGCGACAGGCCCGCGCCTCGGGCGATGTTGAGTGTCGATTCGGCGCGCTCGGTGCTGTTGCGCATCGAATCCACCGCGTGTTCAGTGCCTGTCTGGATGCTGCCGATCATGCGCTCGATTTCGCTGGTGGACTGCTGGGTGCGATGGGCCAGCGCCCGCACTTCATCGGCCACCACGGCGAAACCACGCCCGGCTTCCCCGGCTCGAGCTGCTTCGATCGCGGCGTTCAGGGCCAGCAGGTTGGTCTGGTCAGCCAGGCCACGGATCACGTCCAGCACTTTACCGATATCCCTCGATTCATTGGCCAAGTCGCCAATCAGGGAAGCGGTGGCCTGCACGTCGGTACTCATGCGTTCGATAGCGCTAACGGTTTCCTGCACCAGGTCGCGACCGTCACCGGCGGAGGTGGTGGCGTTGCGCGAAGCTTCGGAGGTGCTCACCGCGTTGCGTGCGACTTCTTCCACCGCACTGGTCATCTCGTTGACGGCAGTGGCGGCCTGTTCGATTTCGTTGTTCTGCTGGGTCAGGCCACGGGCGCTTTCGTCGGTGACCGCATTCAGCTCTTCAGCGGCAGACGCCAGCTGGGTAGCGGAGCCGGCGATACGTTGCAGGGTGTCGCGCAGTTTGTGTTGCATCTTGGCCATGGCCGCGAGCAGGCGCCCGGCTTCGTCGTTGCCGTCCACGGTGATCGGGCGCGTCAGGTTACCTTCGGCCACTTCTTCGGCGGCTTCTAGCGCCTGGGCGATGGGCAGGGTGATGCTGCGGGTCAGCAACCAGGCAAACAGCAAGGTCAGCGCCGTGGCAATCACCAGCAGGCCTACCACCAGGTCAAAGGCCATGTCGTATTGGTCTTTGGCGCGCTGGTTGGTGGCGTTGGCGTCGTCGTTATTGATATCCAGCAAGCGGGTCAAGACCGCATTGACCTGCTCGGAGTTGTCCAGCAACTCGGTGTTGAGCAGGCTGCGCAGCTCGTTGACCTGATTGGCGCGAGACAGGCTCTTCATGCGCTCTTCAATCTGGCGGTACTGGCCCAGCAGGCGCACGTACTCGTTGTAGACGTTGCGCTCTTCGGTGCTGGTGATCAGTTTTTCGTAGATGTCCTGGGCTGTGCGAATCTGTTGATTGCGCAGTTCGAAGGCTTCCAGGGTCTTTTGCTGTACATCCGGCTCGCGGTTGGTCAGCAAGCGGTACGACAGCACGCGCAGGCGCAGGGTCAGTTGGGTGAATTCATCCAGGGCGCGAATGCTGGGCACGCTGGCCGAGGTGATGTCTTCGGTGGCTGCACGAATTTTGCTCATCTGGTTCAGGGCGAACACACCGAGCAACAACATCAAGGCGCCAATAAACGCGAAGCCGAGGAAGGCCCTCGGGGCGATATTCATATTACGAAGAGACATGCTGGAGTCCTGGGGGATGCGCTATCCATGCGGCCATGAGACGAGGTGTGCCCGCCTTATCGGCCATGCGACTAAAGTCTTAAGGGGGCGCGCGCTTTTGTCGCATCGGACCAGGGGTTGGGTGAGTTCAGGAACCAGATCGGGTAAATGCAGTCACTAAGGCTCGAAAGTGCGGCCCGGCCTTGCATCATCGGGCTGCGCGGCCAGGGATAACCCTGGCATCCGAGGTGAATTTTCTTTATCGTCACCGCCCTTTTTAAAAGCCCGAGAAATCAAAATGTTAGAAGCATCCCTCAGCCAATTGGAACAACTGGTCAGCGACCTCGTACAGCAGAATCAAGAATTGCTGGGCAGCAACGAATCCCTCAAGGCCGAGCTGGCCCGCGCCAAGGACGAAAACGACAGCCTGCAACTGAACCTGATGGAACAGGAAGAAAAGCACGGCGCCACCGCCGCCCGCATTCAGGCGCTGGTTGAGCGTGTAAGTGCAGGGCCTGTCAGCGCATGAGTGAGGGCATAAAGGTCGTTTCGATTCTCGGAGAGGATTACTCGATCAAGGCACCGGCCGGCGAAGATCAGACCCTGATGCATGCCGTGACCATGCTCAAGGCCTCCCTGGCGGTTACCAAGAAAAAGTACCCGACCCTGATCGGTGACAAGCTATTGGTACTGGCCGCGCTGAACCTGTGCGCCGAGCAGATTGAAATGCAACAGGCTCACCAGCAGGAACTCGACCGTTACCAAGAGCAAGTCAGCGCCACGGTCGATGTGATCTCCAAGGTGATCGGTCAGCCTTAGAACCACTCGTCTTGCATGCCCAGGCACGTATCGTCGCGTGCTTCCAGAATCGCCAGTTCATGATGGCAGCTCGGTACTTCCCAGGTCAGGAAGTACCGGGCAGCCTGGAGCTTGCCCTTATAAAAGGCCGCGTCAGCCGCGTCACCCTTGGCCAGCCCTTCTTCGGCGCGGATCGCCTGTTCCAGCCAGCGCCAGCCAATCACCGTGTGCCCGAACACTTTCAAGTACAGCGCCGAGTTCGCCAGGCTGCTGTTGACCTTGCCTTGGGCGAGATCGGTCAGCAGGCCAATCGTGACGCTTTGCAGCCGGTTTACCAGTTGCTCCAGAGGCTCTCGCAGTGCCGTGAGTGAAGGGTGCTTTTGCGCCCGGGCTCCGGTTTCAGCGATCAGGCGAATCAATTGCTTCAAGCCGGCACCACCATTCTGCGCCAATTTGCGCCCGAGCAGGTCCAGGGACTGGATGCCGTGGGTGCCTTCATGGATGGGGTTCAGGCGGTTGTCGCGGTAGTACTGCTCCACCGGGTATTCGCGGGTGTAGCCGTGGCCGCCGAGAATCTGGATCGCCAGCTCGTTGGCCTTGAGGCAGAACTCCGACGGCCAGGATTTGACGATGGGCGTGAGCAGGTCGAGCAATTCGTGGGCTTGCTTGCGTTCGGTGTCGGTTTGCAGGGTGGTGGTGTCGTCGAATAGCCGCGCCGCGTAGAGGCCGAGGTCAAAGGCGCCTTCCACATAGGCTTTCTGGGTCAGCAGCATGCGCTTGATGTCGGCATGCTGGATGATCGCCACCGGTGCGGTGCTCGGATCTTTGCTATCAGGCAGGCGCCCCTGGGGCCGTTCGCGGGCGTAGTCCAGGGAGTAAAGGTAGCCGGCGTAACCGAGCATTACCGCGCCCATGCCTACGCCGATGCGTGCCTCGTTCATCATCTGGAACATGCAGCTCAGCCCCTGGTGCGGCTTGCCCACCAGGTAGCCGACACAGTTGCCGTTATCGCCAAAGTTAAGCGCCGTGGACGTGGTGCCGCGCCAGCCCATCTTGTGGAACAGCCCCGCCAGCAGCACATCGTTGCGAGCGCCCAGGCTGCCGTCATCGTTGACCAGGAACTTGGGCACGATAAACAGCGAAATGCCCTTCACGCCTGCGGGAGCGTCCGGCAATTTGGCCAGCACCATGTGCACGATGTTTTCCGACAGCGAATGGTCGCCACCGGAGATAAAGATCTTGTTGCCCTTGAGCCGATAACTGCCGTCAGCCGCTGGTTCTGCACGGGTCCGAATGTCCGACAGGGAGGAACCGGCATGGGGCTCGGTCAGGGCCATGGTGCCGAAGAAGCGCCCGTCGATCATTGGCTGCAGGAAGCGTTGTTTCTGCTCCTCGGTGCCGAAGCTCTCAATGAGGTTGGCGGCGCCCATGGTCAGGAACGGGTAGGACGTCGAGGCGGCGTTGGCCGATTGGAAGTGCGCGAAACAAGCCTGGGACAACAGGGTCGGCAGTTGCATGCCGCCTGCTTCAAAGCTACGTGCTGCGTTGAGGAAGCCGGCTTCAAGGAAGGCGTCCACGGCGGGTTTGACCTCCGGGATCAGGATCGCCTGGCCGTTTTCATAGCGCGGTTCGTTTTCGTCGTTCTTGCGGTTGTGAGGGGCGAAGTACTTTTCTGCGATGTTGCGCGCCGTGCTGATCGCGGCATCGAAGGTTTCGCGGTTGTGTTCGGCAAACCGCTCGCGCTGGGTCAGGCCCTCGGCATCGAGGACTTCGTACAGCTCGAAAGCCAGATTGCGGGAACTGAGCAGCGTCTCGGACATGGCGGCGTACCTTTGAAGGAATTGGCCTGAGTCTAAGTCCGCGAATGGAGGGTGGATAGCAAGATTGATTTAAGTGATAGAAGGGCAGAACGCTGGCGAGGCATCGAGATCGTTCCCACGCTCTGCGTGGGAACGCCTCTTTTGACGCTCCGCGTCACGCTTCTGGACGCAGAGCGTCCTTGAGCTGCATTCCCACGCGGAGCGTGGGAACGATCAGCCGCGATCAGCCGCGTTGTGTCAGTTAGCCGATGGTCATCAGGCTGGCGTTACCACCCGCTGCAGCAGTGTTAACGCTCAACGCGCGCTCGATCACCAGACGCTCCAGCGCAATCGCCGTTTCGCCTTGCGACATGCCATGCACCCCAACAATCGCCCCACCGCGCTGCGCCACTTGCTGGCACACCGCACGCAGTTGGTCGGAATCACCGTGATGCAGCACAGCGTCAAACACCACGTCGTCCTTGGACCAGTCGGCCACGCGCTTGATCTTCGCCTGAATCTCTTTAGGCAGGCGTGGGAACAAGGCCTTGGTCAGCTCGGTTTCCGGCCATACCGCCGAACCACCGACGGCCAATACCGCCGCCAGTTGGGTCAGCAGGTCGCCTTCCACTTCGGCCAGGCACAGCACGTGCTCGCGCGGCAGGATGGCGTAGCTGTTGCGCTCGCCGGTCGGGCCGGCCAGTTGGCGGGTGATACCGCTCTGCGATTGGGCGGCGAACTGCGTGCACAACGCGCTCAGTTCGCTGAACTTATTGCCGTCGGCCCAGGTTTTCAGGGCGGTCAGCGATTGGCTCATGGCATCACGCAGGCGCACGTCCGGCGCGGCCAGCTTGTCGCCCCGTACGAAGGATTGCTCGATCGCATCGGTAGGACGAGTCGACAGCAAGCGGTACAGGTACAGCGGGCCACCGGCTTTGGGGCCAGTGCCGGACAGGCCTTCACCGCCGAACGGCTGCACGCCGACCACGGCGCCAACAATGTTGCGGTTGACGTAGACGTTACCGGCATTGACGTTGTCGATCACCTTGGCGATGGTCTCGTCGATGCGGGTGTGCACGCCCAGGGTCAGGCCGTAGCCGGAAGCGTTGATCTGGCCGATGAGCTGGTCGATCTCTTTGCGCTTGTAGCGCACTACGTGCAATACCGGGCCGAAGATCTCGCGTTGCAGTTCGTCGAAGCTTTCCAGCTCGATCAGGGTCGGCATCACGAAGGTGCCGCGCTTGATCTCTTCACCGTCGGCAATCGCCACCTGGTAAACGTTGCGGCCTTTGTCACGCATGGCCTGGATGTGTTTCTCGATACCGGCCTTGGCTTCGGCGTCGATCACCGGGCCAATGTCGACCGACAGGCGTTCCGGGTTACCCAGGCGGCATTCAGCCATGGCACCCTTGAGCATTTCGACCACACGGTCTGCCGAATCTTCCTGCAGGCACAGTACGCGCAGGGCCGAGCAACGTTGACCGGCGCTGTCGAAGGCCGACGATACGACGTCGATCACCACTTGTTCGGTCAGCGCCGAGGAATCGACGATCATCGCGTTCTGGCCACCGGTTTCGGCGATCAGCGGAATCGGGCGACCCTGGGCATCCAGGCGACCGGCGACATTGCGTTGCAGCAGGCGCGCCACTTCGGTGGAACCGGTGAACATCACGCCTTTGACGCGATCATCACCCACCAGACGGGCACCGACGCTTTCGCCCTGGCCTGGCAGCAATTGCAGCACACCTTCCGGAATGCCGGCTTCAAGCAGGATGCGTACGGCCTGGGCAGCCACCAGCGGCGTCTGCTCGGCAGGCTTGGCCAGCACCGGGTTACCGGCAGCCAGCGCTGCAGCTACCTGGCCGCTGAAGATGGCGAGCGGGAAGTTCCACGGGCTGATGCACACCACCGGGCCCAATGGGCGGTGGGCGTCATTGGTGAAGTCGTTGCGCGCCTGCACTGCGTAGTAGCGCAGGAAGTCCACGGCTTCACGCACTTCCGCGATGGCGTTGGCGAAGGTCTTGCCGGCTTCACGGGCCAGCAGGCCCATCAGCGGCTGGATCTCGCCTTCCATCAGGTCGGCGGCGCGTTCCAGGATGGCAGCGCGTTCGGCGGGCGGGGTGGCCTGCCAGATCGGTGCGGCGCTGATGGCGCACTGGATGGCGTTGTCGACGTCTTCGACGGTGGCTTCCTGTACCTGGCCGACCACATCACGCAGGTCGGACGGGTTCAGCACCGGTTGTGCCGCTTCATTGCTGGCGGCGCAACCGAGCATCGGTGCGGCTTTCCAGTTGTTGTGAGCAGTGGCCAGCAGGGCGCAGGACAACGAGGCCAGGCGATGTTCGTTGGCCAGGTCGATACCGGCCGAGTTGGCGCGGTCGCTGCCGTACAGGTCACGCGGCAAAGGGATGCGCGGGTGCGGCAGGCCGAAACCGCCTTCCTGGGTTGCCATTTGCTCGATGCTGGCCACCGGGTCGGCTACCAGTTCCTGGATCGAGATGGACTGGTCAGCGATGCGGTTGACGAACGAGGTGTTGGCGCCGTTTTCCAGCAGGCGGCGTACCAGATAGGCCAGCAGCGTTTCGTGGGTACCGACCGGCGCGTACACACGGCACGGACGGTTCAACTTACCTTCGGAAACCTTGCCTACAACCTGTTCGTACAGCGGTTCACCCATGCCGTGCAGGCACTGGAACTCGTACTGGCCGGGGTAATAGTTCTGACCGGCGATGTGGTAGATAGCCGACAGGGTGTGGGCGTTGTGCGTGGCGAACTGCGGGTAGATGACTTCCGGCACCGACAGCAGTTTGCGCGCGCAGGCAATGTAGGAAACGTCGGTGTACACCTTACGGGTGTACACCGGGTAGCCTTCCAGGCCTTCGACCTGGGCGCGCTTGATTTCGCTGTCCCAGTACGCGCCTTTTACCAGGCGGATCATCAGGCGATGGCGGCTGCGGCGGGCCAGGTCGATGACGTAGTCGATCACATACGGGCAACGCTTCTGGTACGCCTGGATCACAAAGCCGATGCCGTTCCAGCCAGTCAATTGCGGCTCGAAGCACAGGCGCTCGAGCAGGTCCAGGGACAGCTCCAGGCGGTCGGCTTCTTCGGCGTCGATGTTCAGGCCGATGTCGTACTGCTTGGCCAGCAAAGTCAGCGACAGCAGGCGCGGGTACAGCTCATCCATCACACGCTCGTACTGCGCACGGCTGTAGCGCGGGTGCAGGGCGGAGAGTTTGATGGAGATGCCCGGGCCTTCATAGATCCCACGGCCATGGGAGGCTTTGCCGATGGAATGAATGGCTTGTTCGTACGAGGCCAGGTACTTCTGGGCGTCGTGTTCGGTGAGTGCGGCTTCACCGAGCATGTCGTAGGAATAGCGGAAGCCCTTGGCTTCGAATTTGCTCGCATTGGCCAAGGCTTCGGCGATGGTTTCGCCGGTGACGAACTGCTCGCCCATCAGGCGCATGGCCATGTCGACGCCCTTGCGGATCATCGGCTCGCCGCTCTTGCCGATGATGCGGCTCAGGGACGAGGTCAGCCCTGCTTCGTTGTGGGTGGACACCAGCTTGCCAGTCAGCAGCAGGCCCCAGGTGGCGGCGTTGACGAACAGCGATGGGCTGTTGCCCAGGTGTGGCTGCCAGTTGCCGGTGCTGATCTTGTCGCGGATCAGCGCATCGCGGGTGCCTTTGTCCGGGATGCGCAGCAGCGCTTCGGCCAGGCACATCAGCGCCACGCCTTCCTGGGACGACAGGGAGAATTCTTGCAGCAGGCCCTGAACAATACCGGCACGGCCGCCGGCACTCTTCTGATTGCGCAGTTTTTCGGCAATGCTCGCGGCCAGCTTGTTGGTGGCTTCGGCCATCGGTGCCGGCAGGCGCGCCTGTTCGATCAGCATCGGTACCACTTCCGGCTCGGGGCGGCGGTAAGCGGCGGTGATTGCGGCACGCAATACCGATTGCGGCAGGATGCTCTCGGCGAACTCAAGGAAGCACTGGTGGGCGTGGTCGGCCTGGACCTCGCCGGCATCATCGGCCTCCTTGGTGCTCAAACCATTGAGCTCGGACAGGGTTGCACCACCCTCGAGTTTCTCCAGGTAATTGAAAATCGCCTGCTTGATCAGCCAGTGCGGCGTGCGATCAATGGAGGTCGCGGCGGCCTTCAGGCGTTCGCGGGTCGGGTCGTCGAGTTTGACCCCAAGGGTGGTCGTTGCCATTTTTTTATCCTCATGGGTGCCACTACCGAGTGGCATCTGCTGGCGGCAAGATTAGCTTTGCCCATCCTGAGGTGCAACCGGGTGCAACCCTTTTGTTGGTTAAATATTCGACGCTTGATCGGAAAAAAATAAACACACGACCGAATCCGCTTCGCGCTGGTGCATTTGCTTCTGAGATCAGCTGTTCTTGCTCCGAAAAGGAGCAAAAAAAGCGCGTTTGTCCTAAAACATACTTGGGTGCAACTTAAACGGCAGAAACTGGTTGCACCTTATTTGCTTTGTTGAATAGCATTCGCGCACCAAGGTGCAACCAACCCTCTGGGTGGGTTCATCGGCTGGCGGCTTTCCTGGGGAAACGCCAGTCATAAATGCGCGGCATGCAGGTTCGTCTATCCGGTTATCCACGGGTGGCCGTCCCCATGACCGTCGCTACATAAAAACAAAGCCAGGGCGTCACTCCTATGAGCGTTAGTAATCCAACCCTGATCACGTTCGTGATCTACATCGCAGCAATGGTGCTGATCGGCCTGATGGCCTATCGCTCCACCAACAACCTTTCCGATTACATCCTGGGCGGTCGCAGCCTCGGTAGCGTGGTGACAGCCTTGTCCGCCGGTGCTTCCGACATGAGCGGCTGGCTGTTGATGGGCTTGCCGGGCGCGATCTACATGTCCGGTCTGTCGGAAAGCTGGATTGCCATCGGCCTGATCGTCGGTGCCTACCTCAACTGGTTGTTCGTGGCCGGCCGCCTGCGCGTGCAGACCGAACACAACGGCGACGCCCTGACCCTGCCGGATTACTTCTCCAGCCGCTTCGAAGATAAAAGCGGCCTGCTGCGGATCATCTCCGCCGTGGTGATCCTGGTGTTCTTCACCATCTACTGCGCCTCCGGCATCGTCGCCGGCGCCCGCCTGTTCGAAAGCACCTTCGGCATGTCCTACGAGACCGCGCTGTGGGCCGGTGCTGCGGCGACTATTGCCTACACCTTCATCGGTGGTTTCCTGGCAGTCAGCTGGACCGACACCGTGCAAGCCACGCTGATGATCTTCGCGCTGATCCTCACGCCGATTATCGTGCTGCTGGCCACCGGCGGCGTAGACACCACCTTCCTGGCCATTGAAGCCAAGGACCCGACCAGCTTCGACATGCTGAAAAACACCACCTTCATCGGCGTTATCTCGTTGATGGGCTGGGGCCTGGGCTACTTCGGCCAGCCGCACATCCTCGCGCGCTTCATGGCGGCGGACTCGGTTAAGTCGATCGCCAAGGCGCGTCGCATCTCCATGACCTGGATGATCCTGTGCTTGGGCGGCACCGTGGCGGTGGGCTTCTTCGGTATCGCTTACTTCTCGGCGCACCCGGAAGTGGCGGGCCCGGTGACTGAAAACCCAGAGCGTGTGTTTATCGAGCTGGCCAAAATCCTGTTCAACCCATGGGTTGCCGGTGTGTTGCTGTCGGCCATTCTGGCGGCTGTGATGAGCACCCTGAGCTGCCAACTGCTGGTGTGCTCCAGCGCCCTGACGGAAGACTTCTACAAGGCGTTCCTGCGCAAAGGCGCTTCCCAGCTTGAGCTGGTATGGGTCGGTCGCATCATGGTGCTGGTAGTGGCCTTGATCGCCATCGCCATGGCCGCCAACCCGGAAAACCGCGTACTGGGCCTGGTCAGCTACGCCTGGGCCGGTTTCGGTGCAGCCTTCGGCCCTGTGGTACTGATCTCGGTCATCTGGAAACACATGACCCGCAACGGCGCACTGGCCGGCATCCTGGTCGGCGCGATCACCGTGATCGTGTGGAAGCACTTCGAATTGCTGGGCCTGTACGAAATCATCCCAGGCTTCATCTTCGCCAGCCTGGCGATCTACTTCGTGAGCAAGATGGGCGCACCGACGGTGGGCATGGTCGAGCGTTTTGATGCTGCGGAAAAAGATTACAACTTGAACAAGTAATTCGCTGGGCGTTTAACGCCTGCTGAACGAACAAGAAAGGCCCACGTCCGAAGGACACTGGGCCTTTTTTTGTGTGGGCTGATTGGTGCAATTGCCGTCGATGCCCGTGGGTTCCAGCGGTGCTCACGTAGGACCTTACTTATTTGCCGAGACAGCGCTCGGCAAGGCGAACGGCTGGTGCAGAATCGACTGCCCACCCTTCGCAGAGAAACACCGGATGTTCGCTCCTGCCAACCAACCTGCATTTACCCTGGCCCTGGATGGGGCGCCGAGTGATTTCGAGGTGTTCGCGTTCGACGGCACCGAGGCCATCAGCCAGCCCTATCGTTTTGAACTTGAGCTGGTCAGCGAGCAGCCGGATATCGACCTGGAGGGCTTGCTGCATCGCCAGGTGTACTTGGGCTTCGACGATCAGGGGCATGGCGTTCACGGCCTGGTGTATCGGGTTGCCCAGGGCGACTCGGGGCGGCGCTTGACGCGTTACCAGCTCAGCCTTGCGCCGCATCTGGCGTACCTGGCACACAGCAGCCACCAGCGCATTTTTCAGCATAAGACGGTGCCGCAGATTGTTGCCCAAGTGCTGGCCGGGCAGGGGATTCACAGTGATCGCTTTGAGTTCCGGTTGAGCGGTGATTACCCGGAGCGTGAATATTGCGTGCAGTTCGGCGAGAGCGACCTGGCGTTCATCCAGCGCCTGTGTGCCGAGCTGGGTATTCACTATCACTTCCAGCATTCCCCCGCAGGGCATCTGCTGGTGTTTGGCGATGACCAGACCGTATTTGCCCAGGCAGATCAGCCCACGCCGTACCGGCCTGGTTCGGGAATGGTCGCCGCTAACCCTGCGATCAAGCGCTTCACCTTGCAATTGGCGACCTGCACCACGGCGTTGAATCTTCGCGATTACGATTTTCGCAAACCCCATGTCGAGCTGGAAAGCGCAGCCGTCGACAAGTCATTGCCCAAGCTTGAAGCGCAGCACTACCCCGGCAACTTTTCCGACCGAGCCCAAGGCAGATGCCTCGCCCAGCGTGGCCTGGAGCGGTACCGCAGCGACTATCGTAGTGCCCATGGCCAGGGCGATGAGCCGGCGTTGGCCAGTGGCCGGTTTCTGCAGTTGCGTGAGCACCCTCGCGAGGACTGGAACGACCTGTGGCTGGTGACGCAGGTGCGCCATGAAGGCAAGCAGCCTCAGGTGCTGGAGGAGGCGGTCACCGAGGAGGACGGAGGGGAACTGCGCCAAGGGTATCGCAACGCATTTGTCGCCGCGCCATGGGATGCGGTGTTTCGTCCGCCCTTGCCGGAGCAGCCGCGCCCGACGGTATCGGGATATCAAAGTGCAGTGGTCACCGGCCCTGTTGACAGTGAGGTTCACTGTGACGAATACGGCCGGGTCAAGGTGCAACTGGCCTGGGATCGTGTCGGCGAGCACAACGACCATTCCAGTTGCTGGCTGCGGGTCGCCAGTGGCTGGGCCCATGACCGTTATGGCGTGGTGCTGATACCCCGGGTCGGTATGGAGGTGCTGGTGGGGTTCGTCAATGGCGACATCGACATGCCGTTGGTGGTGGGGTGCCTTCCCAACGCCGCCACGCCTGTGCCCCTCGACCTGCCCGCGGACAAGACCCGCAGTCTCTGGCGTAGCCAGAGCAGCCCTGGCGGTGGTGGCTACAACGAACTGCGTATCGAGGACCGCAAGGGTGCCGAGGAAATCTACCTGCGCGCCCAGCGGGACTGGACCCAACATGTGCTGCATGATCAACAGGTACAGGTCGATAACCAGCGTCGCGTGCAGGTGGGCGGCGAGTCGCGCCATGAGCTGCGGGGCGAAGAGCAGCGCATCACCCACGGCAACCGTTTGACCGAGCTCAAGCAGGATGACCATCTGGTGGTTGGCGGTTCGCAGCACATGCGTGCCGGGCAAATCATTGCGCTGGGCGCCGGGCAAAGCATCATCATTGATGCGGGTGCCAGCGTGACGATCCAGGCGGGTGGGCAGTCGATCACATTGTCAGCGGGCGGGATTTTCAGCAGTGTGCCGATCCAGCTCGGCAGCGCGCCTGCCCCGACGCCGGCGCCGTTAATGCCTGGGTTGAAAGAGGCTGTATTGGCAGCGGTTCCCGCGCCGTTAAGCCGTGCACAAGTGTTCAGCCTCAAACGCAGCGCGCCGTTCTGCGAAGAATGCGAGCGCTGCAAGAACGGCCAGTGCGACATCGACGCCCATACACGGAGTGCGTCCTGATGCCCGCGCTCTTGACGCCCAATGCCTGGCTGGCGCAATACCCGTTGCAGCCTGATGAACAGCTGTACGCCGTGCTGGGCAATGCCAGCGACGCCAAGCCGCTCGCCGCCTGGCAAGCCACGGCCGCTGCAAAGATGCCGCGACCGATCTGGGCGGGCACGGCCTACGCTGACTGGGATGAGGTCATGCCCTACGTTGGCGTCGTTGAGCCGAGCAGTGCCTTTCTCGATTGGATAGCCACCACCCAAGCGCCGGATTGGGGCTGGCTGGCGGTCTCGTCCAGCCCGCTGGAGGTGGTGATCGCGCATTTTAAGGGTTTGACCCAGGTGTACCTCTCTGAAAACCAGCCGGTGTTTTTGCGTTTCTGGGATGGCGCGCACCTTTTGCCGATGTTGCAGTCATTAGGCGACGAGGCCGGGCGCGTGTTGCCAGTGTTCCAGCGCTACTTGATCAACGGCCAGCCGCTGTCGGTGGCGGCCAAACCAGTCACTGCGGCCCCAGCCAGCCCCTGGTGGCAGGTGCCGGAATCGTTGCTCAAGCATATGGCGCAGCAGTCACCGCAGGTGCTGGTCGACAACCTGCTGCAATGGCTCCAAGAGCTGCGTCCTGACCTCTATACCGCGTTTACGCCAGCAACCTTGCAGCATAAAGTCGCCTACTTCGCACGCAGGCCGCAAATCAGCCATGGTGCACTGGCTGATTACCTTGCCTCGCAGCTCAGTTGAGCCCCTGGCGATAGCGTCACTTCCGTGCCGCCCGCCATGCGGCCCTGCACCTTTGCACCGGTAGAAGGTAAACTTCGCCCCCTGCGCAGGAGCAACCATGAATTATCGTCACGCCTTTCACGCCGGCAACCATGCCGATGTCTTCAAACACCTGACCTTGACCCGCCTCATCGCCCTGATGTCGCGCAAGGAACAGCCGTTCGCCTACCTCGACACTCACGCAGGCATTGGCTTGTATGACTTGCAGGGCGACCAGGCCAACCGCACCGGTGAGTACCTGGAAGGCATTGCCCGCCTGTGGGGCGCAAGCGACCTGCCGCCGCTCACCGCCGACTACATGCGCGTGCTGCACGATATGAACCCAGATGGCCAGTTGCGCTACTACCCGGGCTCGCCGGAACTGGCGCGCCGCCTCACGCGGCCCCAGGACCGTGTGTTGCTCAACGAGAAGCACCCTGAAGATGGCGTGCTGCTCAAGGACAACATGAAGGGTGATCGCCGCGTCAAAGTGCACCTGGGCGAAGGCTGGCACGTGCCACGGGCCTTGCTGCCGGTACCGGAAAAGCGTGCGCTGATGCTGATCGACCCGCCGTTTGAAAAACTCGACGAAATGCAGCGTTGCGCCGCGTCCCTCAAGGAGGCTGTTAGCCGTATGCGCCAGACGGTGGCGGCGATCTGGTACCCGGTGAAAGACCAGCGCATGTTGCGCCGTTTCTACCAGGACCTGGCCGGTACCGGTGCGCCGAAGCTGCTGCGTGTGGAGTTGCTGGTGCATCCGCTGGACACGCCCAATACCCTCACCGGCTCGGGCCTGGCGATTGCCAACCCGCCGTGGGGCTTGGAAGA
This sequence comes from Pseudomonas sp. MF6767, assembly GCF_016405475.1. NCBI lineage: Bacteria > Pseudomonadati > Pseudomonadota > Gammaproteobacteria > Pseudomonadales > Pseudomonadaceae > Pseudomonas > Pseudomonas sp. MF6767. The sequence goes on from NZ_JAEKCY010000004.1 coordinate 298,850, forward strand.
GGAATTGCGTGAGTTGCTGCCATGGTTGTCCAAGCAACTGGGCCAGACCCAGGGTGGCTGGCAGATGGATTGGCTGATCGCCGAGTAACCGATCGTTCCCGCGCTCCGCGTGGTAACGCAGCCTGTGACGCTCCGCGTCACGATGTTAAAAGCGGACGCGGAGCGTCCAGTACGGCATTCCCACGCGGAGCGTGGGAATGATCATGGCACAAGGGTCAGATCGGGCAGGTCACGCCCGTGCCGCCGATCCCGCAGTAGCCCTGGGGGTTCTTCGCCAGGTACTGCTGGTGATACGCCTCGGCGAAGTACACCGTCGGGGCCTCTTCGATTTCCGTGGTGATCTCACCCAGGCCGGCCTTGCTCAGCTCTTGCTGATACGCCTCGGCACTGGCCTTGGCTGCCGCCAGTTGCTCAGGCGTGGTGGCGTAGATCACCGAACGGTACTGGCTGCCGATGTCGTTGCCCTGGCGCATGCCCTGGGTCGGGTTGTGCAGTTCCCAGAACATTTTCAGCAGGTCTTCGTATTTCACCTTGGCCTGGTCATACACCACCAGCACCACTTCGCTATGGCCGGTCAGGCCCGAGCAGACTTCTTCATAAGTGGGGTTAGGCGTAAAGCCGCCAGCGTAGCCGACCACGGTGCTGACCACGCCGTCGCGCTGCCAGAACTTGCGTTCTGCGCCCCAGAAGCAGCCCAGGCCGAAGATCGCAAAGCCGACGTCATCCAGGAACGGGCCCAGCAGTGGGTTGCCGTTGACGAAGTGCGTTTCCGGTAACTTCATCGGGGTTTCACGACCAGGCAACGCTTGTTCTTGAGTAGGCAGCACGTTTTTGTTCACCAGAATTTCCGAGCGCAAGACCATGATCAGTCCTCTCGTCAGGTTGAGTAACAGTAAATTGTCAGACAGCCAGTGTGCCCGAGTGTTACAGCGCTGTCAGGCGATTGGCCCGCGCGGGTAGCGTTTAAGCCTCTGCATCAGCTCTGCACCCGGGATCGGGCGGTCGAACAGGTAGCCCTGGCCCACGTCGCAACGGTGCCGGCGCAGGAACGCCAACTGCTCAGCGGTTTCGATGCCTTCGGCCACGACCTTGAGTTTGAGGTTGTGGGCCATGGCGATCACCGCCGAGGTGATTTCCATGTCGTCCTGGTTGTCCGGGATTTCATGGATAAAGCTGCGATCAATCTTAATGATGTCGATGGGGAATTTTTTCAAGTAGCTCAGCGACGAGTAACCGGTGCCGAAGTCGTCCATCGCCAGGGTCAGGCCAAAGCTCTTGAGCTGGTCCAGTTGCAGGCGCGTATCTTCAGTGGCTTCCAGCAGCAAGCCTTCGGTCAGCTCCAGCTCCAGCAGGTTGGCCGGCAGCTGTTCCTCCTTGAGGATGGTGGCAATCGAGGCCACCAGGTCCGGGTCGGAAAATTGCTTGGGCGACAGGTTGATGGCCACCTGCAAGTTGCCCAGGCCTGCGGCCGTCAATTGCCGGCTCATGCGGCAGGCCTGGCGCGCGATCCATTTGCCGATGGGGATAATCAGCCCGGTTTCTTCAGCCACGCTGATGAACTGGTCGGGGCGGATCATGCCTTTTTCCGGGTGGTTCCAGCGCAACAGCGCTTCCATGCCCAGCAGGCGACCGCTGCGCAGGCATAGCTTGGGCTGGTAGAACACGTCCAGCTCGTTCTGGGTCAGGGCACGGCGCAGGTTGTTTTCCACGAACAGCTTGTAGCTGGCCTCGGCATTCAGCGCTTCGGTAAACACTTGCACCTGGTGCTTACCGTTGGCTTTGGCCTTGTGCAGGGCCAGGCCGGCGTTGCGCATCAGGGTCTGCGGGTCGCGGCCATGCAGCGGCGCGCAGGCCAGGCCCACGGAACCGGTTACGCTGATCAACTGGTTGTCGACGAACATCGGCTTGTCGAGGGTGGTCAGCAACTGGCTGGCCACCTGCTGGCCGGTCTCAAGGTCGGCATCGTCCAACAGCACCGCGAATTCGTTACTGGCAAAACGCGCCAGGCTGCCGCCGCTGCTCAAGCTGTTGCGCAGGCGGCGCGCCAGGCTGATCAGCAACTTGTCGCCAGTCTGGTGGCCGAGGCTGTCGTTGATGCGCTTGAAGTTGTCGATGTCCACCAACAGCAGGCTGATCGGGCTGTCGCTGTCGCGGGCAAAGCGCTCGTCTAGGTTGCGAATGAACGCCGGGCGATTGCCCAGGTTGGTCAGGTTGTCGGTGTAGGCCAGGCGTTCGATGCGCTGTTGCGCCAGCTTGGTCTGGGTGATGTCTTCGTAGATGCCGATGTAGTGGGTCAGCTCGCGGTTGTCGCCATACACCTTGGAAATCGACAGCTGGCCCCAGTACGGTTCCAGGTTCTTGCGGCGGCTCTTGAACTCGCCTTGCCAGCTGTTGCTTTTGGCCAGGGCCGAAGGCGCGTCGAACAGCAATTCGCTGAGGTTCTCCAGAGCTGGCAGTTGGGCCAGGCGATGGCCGTGGACTTCTTCGGCGCTGTATTGGGTAATCGCGGTGAAGCTGGGGTTGACGTACTCCACCACGCCGTCGCAATTGACCAGCAAAAACGCGTTGGCGCTTTGCTCCACGGCGCGCTGGAACAAGTGCAGGGCGCTGGTGGCAGTGCGGCGGTTGTGGTTGTTGATGACCTGGGCGAACTGGTCTGCCAGCTCGCCGGCGAATGCGATCTCATCGGACTGCCAGGCGCGCGGGCTGCCACCTTGCTCCAGGCACAGCACGCCGACGACCTGGCCGTCGACACGGATGCTGGCGTCGAGCATCGCGTGGATGTCCTTGGCGCGCAGGCTTTCGGCCATTTCCCGGGTGCGTGGGTCGCGCAGGGCGTGGGTGGCGTCGATGGCGCGGCTGGAGTGCAGGGCCTCCAGATAATCCGGGAAGCCGCTGGCATCAATGGCTTCGGGCAGATGGTGTTGTTGATCGGCGCGGTGATAGGCGGAGATCGGTACCAGATGATGGCCTTCGAGGTTCCAGATGCTGGCGCAGTCGATCTGGTAAATGTCGCAGGCGCTGCGCGTGATCAGTTCAGCGGCTTCTTGCAGGGAATTTGGCGTTGTGTAGCGTTGGCGCGCCAGCAGCAGGATCAGTTCTTGCTGGGCGCGCACTCGCTCCAGGTGTTGCAACTGCTCCTGCTGCGCTCGCTGGTTGAGCTCCAGGGCGATTTGCAGGCGGCTGTTCTGGTTTTCCAGGTCGACCGTCGGGGCGGGTGCGCTGGTCTCGCTGAACAGCCCCTCGACCACCATCAGGTAGCCGCGCACCAGGTGGCGGTTATGTTGTTTGTAGGCCTCGCCCATCTCCAGCACGCTCAGCGGGCCGTCATGGGTGTGCAGGTTGTAGCGCACCAGATAATGGGGGCTGTGGGCCAGTTGCTGCTGGATCGCATCGTGCAACTGGTAGCGCGCCTGGGGTTCCATCAGGCTGGCGTAGGGCGTGCCGATCAAGGCGCAGAGTTCAACCGCCGGCAGGCCAAACTGGCGTTCGCAATTGGGATCGAGGTAGAGCAGGGCCCAGCTTGCCTCATTAAGCCGCTCGAAACGCAGCATACCGAGGCGCGAAGGCACCGGTAATTGCGTCACTACCTCGGCCGCCATACGGGCGACATCGGGTTGGCTTTTCATGGGGAAGCTCGCTTGGGAAAATGCGCACTGCGCTGGGCTCACGCCCTCTTGACTGTCGACTGCGGCAAGGTTGCATCATGCAGGACGCAGTGACAAGAGAGGATGAAGGCTAAGTGCTATAAGCCTGTTATCGGCCGCGCGAGGGATTTCTGTAATTGGGGTGATCGGTGGTGCGTTGACGCTGGTAGGGTGCTTGCGTGTGGCGAGCAAGCTTGCTTGCGCTGGGCTGCGCAGCGGCCCCAAAATCTTGGGAGCGCTTCGCACTCCAGCGGGAGCAAGCTCCCTCGCCACAGCAAGCTCGCTCCTACAAAAGACAGGCAAAAAAAGCCCCGCCAAGTGGCGGGGTTGAGGTACGAGCGTGGCGCTCGGAAATCGGTGTGGCAAGGGCCTTCCAGGTAACAGGAAGGCCCTGCGACTTACAGCAGGATGGTGCGGATGTCGTTCAGCAGCTGGCTCAGGCGCTGGGTGAAGCGCGCAGCCGCAGCGCCGTTGATCACACGGTGATCGTAGGACAGCGACAGTGGCAGCATCAGCTTGGGTTGGAACGCTTTACCGTCCCACACAGGCTGGATGGTGGCCTTGGACACACCGAGGATCGCCACTTCCGGCGCGTTGACGATTGGCGTGAAGCCAGTGCCGCCAATGTGGCCGAGGCTGGAGATGGTGAAGCAGGCGCCCTGCATGTCGTCCGGGGTGAGCTTCTTGTCGCGGGCTTTGGCAGCCAGCGCAGCCGCTTCGCCAGCGAGTTGCAGGAGGCTCTTCTGATCGACGTTCTTGATGACCGGTACCAGCAGGCCATCCGGGGTGTCGACCGCAAAGCCGATGTGCACGTACTTCTTGCGAATGATCGCCTTGCCGCTTGGCGCCAGCGAGCTGTTGAAGTCCGGCAGTTCCTTGAGCAGGTGTGCACAGGCCTTGAGCAGCAGTGGCAGCACGGTCAGCTTCACGCCGGCCTTCTCGGCCACGGCTTTCTGCGCAACGCGGAACGCTTCCAGGTCGGTGATATCGGCCTGGTCGAATTGAGTCACGTGCGGGATGTTCAGCCAGCTGGCGTGCAGGCCTGCCGCGCCGATTTGCATCAGGCGGGTCATCGGCACTTCTTCGATTTCGCCGAAACGGCTGAAATCCACGGTACGGATCGGCGGAATGCCCGAACCACCGGTAGCGCCGCCGGCAGCCGGGGCTTCCTTGGCTTTTTGCATCATGGCTTTGACGTAAACCTGCACGTCTTCCTTCAGCACACGGCCGTGAGGGCCGCTGGCTGCAACAGCGCTCAGCTCGACGCCAAATTCACGGGCCAGCTGACGCACGGCTGGGCCGGCGTGAACCTTGGCACCGCTTGGCGCAGGCGCAGCAGCCCCGGGGGCTGGCGCAGCTTCGGCTTTTGCGGCCGGAGCAGGGGCAGCAGCGGCAGGTGCCGCTTCAGCCTTGACAGCCGGAGCAGCAGCCGGTGCTGGTGCTGGTGCGGCGGCTGGCGCAGCACCTTGTACTTTGAGCTTGAGGATGAAGTCACCGGTGCCGACTTCGTCTTCCAGCTTGACCGCGATGCTTTCCACCACGCCGGCAGCCGGCGATGGGATTTCCATGGAAGCCTTGTCGGACTCCAGGGTGATCAGCGACTGGTCGGCTTCGACGGTGTCGCCGACCTTGACCAGCAGCTCGATGATCTTGGCCTTGCCCGACGAACCGATGTCCGGGACGTGAATGTCCTGGACGGTCGCGGCGGCAGGTGCAGCGGCCGGGGCTGGAGCAGCCTCGGCAGCGGCAGGCTTTTCAGCAGCAGGTGTAGGTGCAGCGGCGGCCGGAGCCGCGGCCGCAGGGGCTGCATCAGCAGCGCCTTCGATTTCCAGCTCCAGCAGTTCGTCGCCTTCTTTCAGGCGGTCGCCCAGCTTCACTTTCAGGCTTTTGACCACGCCGGCCTTGGGAGCAGGGATTTCCATGCTCGCCTTGTCCGACTCGAGGGTCAGGATGCTCTGGTCGGCTTCGACGGTGTCGCCGACCTTCACAAACAGCTCGATTACTTCACCTTCACCGCTGCCGATGTCAGGTACGCGAATGAGTTCGCTCACAAAAAATCTCCTCAGCAGTCCAGTGGGTTGCGTTTTTCCGGGTTGATCCCGAACTTGACGATGGCGTCAGCCACCACCTTGGGTTCGATCTCACCACGGTCAGCCAAGGCTTCCAGGGCTGCCAACACCACGAAGTGACGGTCGACTTCGAAGAAGTGACGCAGCTTCTTGCGGCTGTCACTGCGGCCGAAACCATCGGTGCCCAGGACTTTGAATTCCTTGGACGGGACCCACTGGCGAATTTGTTCAGCAAACAGTTTCATGTAGTCGGTAGAGGCAATGACTGGACCCTTACGGCCGGCCAGGCACTCTTCGACGTAGCTCTTGGCTGGCTTCTGGCCAGGGTGCAGACGGTTGCTGCGCTCTACGGCCAGGCCATCGCGACGCAGTTCGTTGAAGCTGGTGACGCTCCATACGTCGGCACCGACGTTGAACTCGTCGCGCAGGATCTTCGCCGCTTCACGTACTTCACGCAGGATAGTGCCGGAGCCCATCAGCTGTACGTGGTGCGCCGCTTCTTTGGTGTCTTCTTCGAGCAGGTACATGCCCTTGATGATGCCTTCTTCCACACCGGCCGGCATGGCTGGCTGCTGGTAGGACTCGTTCATCACGGTGATGTAGTAGAAAACGTCCTGCTGCTCTTCGGTCATCTTCTTCATGCCGTCCTGGATGATCACCGCCAGCTCATAGCCGTAGGTTGGATCAAAGGTGCGGCAGTTCGGGATGGTGGCAGCCAGGATGTGGCTGTGACCGTCTTCGTGTTGCAGGCCTTCGCCGTTCAGCGTGGTGCGGCCGGCGGTGCCGCCGATCAGGAAGCCACGGGTGCGGCTGTCGCCAGCGGCCCAAGCCAGGTCGCCGATACGCTGGAAGCCGAACATCGAGTAGAAGATGTAGAACGGCAGCATTGGCTGGTTGTGGCTGGAGTACGAAGTACCGGCAGCGATGAAGGAGCTCATGGCGCCCGCTTCGTTGATGCCTTCTTCGAGGATCTGGCCCTTCTTGTCTTCCTTGTAGAACATCACCTGGTCTTTATCGACTGGCTCGTAGAGCTGGCCGACGGAGGAGTAGATGCCCAACTGACGGAACATGCCTTCCATACCGAAGGTACGGGCTTCGTCCGGAATGATCGGGACGATGCGCGGGCCGATGTCCTTGTCCTTGACCAGCTGCGCCAGGATGCGCACGAAGGCCATGGTGGTGGAGATTTCACGGTCGCCCGAGCCGTCAAGGATAGCCTTGAGGGTGCTCAGGTCTGGCGTCGGTACGCTGAAGCTGTTGGCGCGGCGCTGTGGTACGAAACCGCCCAGTGCGCTGCGACGCTCGCTCAGGTAGCGGGCTTCGGCGCTGTTTGGCTCTGGCTTGAAGAACGGCAGGTTCTCCAGCTCTTCGTCCTTGACCGGGATGTCGAAGCGGTCGCGGAACAACTTCAGGCTGTCGACATCGACTTTCTTGGTGTTGTGCGCGGTGTTCTTCGCTTCGCCGGCACCGGTGCCATAACCCTTGATGGTCTTGGCCAGGATGACGGTGGGTTGTTCTTTGTGGTTGACCGCTTCGTGGTACGCCGCGTAGACCTTGTACGGGTCGTGGCCGCCACGGTTGAGCTTCCAGATTTCGTCGTCGGACAGGTCGGCAACCATGGCCTTGAGTTCAGGCGTGTTGAAAAAGTGCTCGCGAACGAACGCGCCGTCTTTGGCCTTGTAGTTCTGGTACTCGCCGTCGATGACTTCGTCCATGCGACGTTGCAGGATACCGTCGACGTCCTTGGCCAGCAGTGGGTCCCAGAAACGGCCCCAGATGACTTTGGTCACGTTCCACTGAGCACCGCGGAACACGCCTTCGAGTTCCTGGATGATCTTGCCGTTGCCGCGAACCGGGCCGTCGAGGCGCTGCAGGTTGCAGTTGATGACGAAGATCAGGTTGTCGAGCTTCTCGCGGCCGGCCAGGGAGATGGCGCCCAGGGATTCCGGTTCGTCGCACTCGCCGTCGCCCAGGAAGCACCAGACTTTCTGCTTGCCTTCCGGGATGAACCCACGGGCTTCCAGGTACTTCATGAAGCGTGCCTGGTAGATCGCCTGGATCGGGCCAAGGCCCATGGAAACGGTCGGGAACTGCCAGAAGTCAGGCATCAGCCAAGGGTGAGGGTAGGACGACAGGCCCTGACCGTCGACTTCCTGGCGGAAGTTGTTCATTTGTTCTTCGCTGATGCGACCTTCCATGAACGCACGGGCGTAGACGCCTGGCGAGGTGTGGCCCTGGAAGTAGATCAGGTCGCCGCCGTGTTCGTCGGTCGGGGCCTGGAAGAAGTAGTTGAAGCCGATGTCATACAGGGTTGCGCTGGAAGCGAAGCTGGAGATGTGACCGCCCAGGTCCGAATCTTTCAAGTTCGTGCGCATTACCATCGCCATGGCGTTCCAACGTACCAGCGAGCGAATGCGGCGTTCCATGAACAGGTCGCCAGGCATGCGTGCTTCGTGGGTAACGGGGATGGTGTTGCGGTATGGCGTAGTGATGGCGTAAGGCAGTTGCGAGCCGCTGCGGGTCGCGAGTTCGCCCATACGGGTCATCAGGTAGTGAGCACGGTCTTCGCCTTCTTTGTCGAGAACCGATTCCAGGGCGTCCAGCCATTCCTGGGTTTCGACGGGATCGAGGTCTTGCATGGCTTGCTCCAGGGCGGAAAGGCTACCAGAATCGGTTGCCTGAAGTTTGCGACTGGCCTTGTGGGCAGACGACATAAATTCTTGGATGGCCGAAGGTTGCTTCGGCGTCCTGTAGTTTTACTACAAATCGTCGGCCATTTCAGCCTTTCGAATGTATATACGAGTAGTAAAACTACACAAGACTGAGCGTATGGCTCGGTCTTGCTGGTGAGCATAATCGTTATTGTTGGTCTATTGCGAACAAGAAAAGGTGAAACTTTGATGTTGCCTGCCAAGATTAATTTAATTTCAGCTATTTCTAACCTTTGTTCGACAGTCCTTCACCGAGCATGGCTCTTGCCTTCACAACTACACGCCATTTACACGCCGATCAAGGATAGACCATGAGCCTTCCAACGCTGGCCGAACTGCCGGCCATTCTGTTGCCTTACGCCAACCGGGCCGAGCAGTCATTTCGTGACGCGGTGGCCGCGCTGGATGACGATCATGGCCTTTCTGCGTGGGCGCCGCAACGGTGGGCCGACTTCGCCCGCGTGTGCGCCGCCAGTGATTTCGTCATTGAACAGAGTGTTCGTGACCCTTTGATGTTGCTGGAGCTGGTGGCCTGGGGCGAGCTGGACCGCGGTTTCGCGCCCGGCGAGCTATGCAGCCAGATAGCCGGTGCCGTGCAACAGGCCGAAACAGAAGATGAACTGGGCCGCGTGCTGCGCCGCCAACGCACGCGCCAGCAGGTGCGCATCATCTGGCGCGACCTCACACGCCAGGCCGACCTGGTGCAAACCTGTCGCGATCTGTCCGACATGGCCGACGCCTGCATCGACCAGGCCTATCAATGGCTGTACCAGCGCCACTGCGCCCAGTTCGGCACGCCGACCGGCGCACGCAGCGGCGAGGCACAGCACATGGTCATCCTCGGCATGGGCAAGCTCGGTGCAGTGGAGCTGAACCTGTCGTCGGATATCGACTTGATCTTCGCTTATCCCGAAGGTGGTGAAACGGTGGGCGTGAAGCGCGCCCTGGATAATCAGGAGTTCTTTATTCGCCTGGGTCAAAAACTGATCAAGGCCCTGGACCCGATGACCGTCGATGGTTTTGTCTTCCGCGTCGACATGCGCCTGCGCCCCTACGGTTCGGCCGGCGCCCTGGTGCTGAGCTTCAACGCGCTGGAGCAGTACTACCAGGACCAGGGCCGGGACTGGGAGCGCTACGCCATGATCAAGGCGCGGGTGGTGGCCGGCGACCAGGCGGCTGGCGCGCAACTGCTCGACATGCTGCGCCCGTTTGTCTACCGCCGTTATCTGGACTTCTCGGCCATCGAAGCGCTGCGCACCATGAAGCAACTGATCCAGCAGGAAGTACGGCGCAAGGGCATGGCCGACAATATCAAGCTGGGCGCGGGCGGCATTCGTGAGGTGGAATTTATCGCGCAGGCATTCCAGCTGATCCATGGCGGCCGCGACCTCAGCCTGCAGCAACGCCCGCTGTTGAACGTGCTGGGCACGCTGGAAGGCCAGGGTTATTTGCCCGCAGCGGTGATCAGCGAGCTGCGCAGCGGTTACGAGTTCCTGCGCTACACCGAGCATGCGATCCAGGCGATTGCCGACCGCCAGACGCAAATGCTGCCGGACAGGCCCGAAGACCAGGCGCGCATTGCCTTTATGCTGGGCTTCAGTGACTGGGCCGCGTTCCACGAGCGCCTGATGTACTGGCGTGGTCGCGTGGACTGGCACTTTCGCCAGGTGATTGCCGACCCTGATGAGGAAGAAGGCGAAGAAAGCGAATTGGTGGTCGGTGGTGAATGGTTGCCACTGTGGGAGGAATCCCAGGATGACGACGCGGCGTGCCGTCAACTGAGTGAAGGTGGTTTCACCGATGCCCCCAAGGCCCTCAAGGCGTTGGCCAGCCTGCGTGCCAGCCCGCAGTTGCGCGCCATGCAGCGCCTGGGGCGTGAGCGCCTGGATGCGTTTATCCCGCGCCTGCTGGCCCAGGCCGTTGAACATGCCAACCCCGACCTGGTACTGGAGCGCGTGTTGCCGCTGGTGGAAGCCGTGGCCCGGCGTTCGGCCTACCTGGTGTTGCTGACTGAGAACCCCGACGCCCTGCGTCGCCTGCTGACATTGTGCGCGGCCAGCCCTTGGATCGCCGAACAGATCACCCGTTTTCCGCTGCTGCTGGATGAATTGCTCAACGAAGGCCGCTTGTTCAAGCCGCCGCTGGCGCCGGAGCTGGCCGCTGAGTTGCGCGAGCGCCTCACGCGCATTCCCGAAGATGACCTTGAGCAGCAAATGGAAGCCTTGCGCCATTTCAAACTGGCGCACCGCCTGCGGGTGGCCGCCTCGGAAATCGCCGGCAGCCTGCCGTTGATGAAGGTCAGCGACTACCTCACCTGGCTGGCCGAAGCGATTCTTGAACAAGTGCTGGCCCTGGCCTGGCGCCAGACCGTCGCCCGTCACGGCTCGCCGCAGCGACTGGACGGCACCCTGTGCGATCCTGGGTTCATCATTGTCGGTTATGGGAAAGTGGGCGGCATCGAACTGGGGCATGGTTCGGACCTGGACCTGGTGTTTATCCATGACGGCGACCCCCAGGCCGAGACGGACGGTGCCAAGCCGATCGATGGCGCGCAATTCTTTACACGCCTGGGCCAGCGCATCATTCACCTGCTGACCACCCAGACCAACTCCGGCCAGCTGTATGAAGTGGACATGCGCCTGCGACCTTCCGGCGCATCGGGCTTGTTGGTGAGTTCCCTGGGGGCGTTTGATCGCTATCAACAAAATGAAGCCTGGACCTGGGAACATCAGGCCCTGATCCGCGCGCGGGTACTGGTGGGCAGCCAGGATGTGGGCCAGGCGTTCGAGCAGGTACGGGCTAACGTGTTGGGGCGTGAGCGGGACTTGGAGAAGCTGCGCCAGGAGGTCAGCGAGATGCGTGCCAAGATGCGTGACAACCTGGGCAACAAGGCCACGACGGCCGGCAGGGGCGCCAATGCCTTCGAGGCCACGGCGCTGTTCGACCTCAAGCAGGACGCCGGAGGTATCGTCGATATTGAATTTATGGTGCAATACGCGGCTTTGGCGTGGTCTGCGCAACATCCATCGTTGCTGCGCTACACCGACAATATCCGCATTCTGGAGGGCCTGGAGCAGGTCGGGCTGATGCCCGCCGCCGATGCCCATTTGCTGCGTGAAGTGTACAAGGCTTATCGCTCAGCCGCGCACCGCCAGGCTTTGCAGAACGAGGCCGGTACGGTAGCCGGGGACCAGTTCGCCGACGAGCGGCGACAGGTGATGCGAATCTGGCAGGCGCTGGGCTTAAATTGAAACTCGACTGATTGGCGACGCCAATTTTTATATGGGATGCGGATTAATGTGGGAGCCGGGCTTGCCCGCGATGCAGGCGCCTCGGTTTATCAGGGATACCGAGGTGATGCGATCGCAGGCAAGCCAGCTCCCACATAAAGATGCTCCCTGGCGCACCGCGATCTACAGTCATTATCGAGGCGGGGAGGCATAGGCCTCCCCGCATCGTTTGTGGAAACTACATGAATATTCTGATCGTTGGGCCCAGTTGGGTCGGTGACATGGTGATGGCACAGACACTGTTTCAGTGCCTGCGCCTGCGCTATCCAGACTGCCAGATCGACGTGCTCGCCCCTGAGTGGAGCCGGCCGATCCTTGAGCGCATGCCCGAGGTGCGCAAGGCCTTGAGCTTCCCGCTCGGCCACGGCGCCCTTGAGTTGGCGACCCGCCGACGCATCGGCAAGTCCATGGCCGGCCAGTACGACCAGGCGATCCTGCTGCCTAACTCGCTGAAGTCGGCGCTGGTGCCGTACTTTGCCGGTACCCCCAAGCGCACCGGCTGGCGCGGCGAGTTTCGCTATGTGCTGCTCAACGACGTGCGCACCCTGGATAAAGCCCGTTACCCGTTGATGATCGAACGCTTTATGGCTTTGGCCTACGAGCCGGGTGCTGAACTGCCCAAGCCGTACCCACGCCCCAGCTTGCAGATCGACCCGGTGACCCGCGACGCGGCGCTGGCCAAGTTCGGCCTCACCCTGGATCGGCCCGTATTGGCCTTGTGCCCTGGCGCCGAGTTTGGCGAGTCCAAGCGCTGGCCGTCGGAGCATTACGCCAAAGTCGCTGATACCAAGATCCGCGAAGGCTGGCAGGTGTGGTTGTTCGGTTCCAAGAACGATCATTCGGTGGGCGAAGACATTCGCCAGCGCCTTATACCCGGCCTGCGTGAAGAAGCGGTGAACCTCAGTGGCGACACGTCCCTGGCTGAGGCCATCGACCTGTTGTCGTGCGCCGACTCGGTGGTGTCCAACGATTCCGGCCTGATGCATGTGGCGGCGGCGCTGAACCGTCCGCTGGTGGCCGTGTACGGCTCCACATCCCCAGGCTTCACTCCGCCGTTGGCCGACAAGGTCGAAGTGGTGCGCCTGGGTCTGGATTGCAGTCCGTGTTTTGACCGCACCTGCCGCTTCGGCCACTACAACTGCCTGCGCCAGTTGCTGCCCCAGCCGGTAACCGATGCCTTGCAGCGTTTGCAGGGCGACGTGGTCGAGGTTCACTGAGTTGCGGGTTCTGGTAATCAAGACCTCATCCCTGGGCGACGTGATCCATGCCTTGCCGGCCCTCACTGATGCAGCACGGGCGATTCCCGGCACTCGGTTCGACTGGGTGGTGGAAGAAGGCTTTGCCGAAATCCCAACCTGGCACCCGGCGGTCGACAAGGTCATCCCGGTAGCGATTCGCCGCTGGCGCAAGAACCTCTGGCAAACCATCAAGAGCGGTGAATGGCGGCGGTTCAAGCAGGCGGTGCAGTCGACCAAATATGACCTGGTGATCGATGCCCAGGGCTTGCTCAAAAGCGCCTGGCTGACCCGCTATGTGCGGGCGCCCATCGCCGGCTTCGACAAAGATTCTGCGCGTGAACCCCTGGCTGCGCGCTTTTATTCGCGGCGCCTGGCCGTGGCCCGTGGGCAGCATGCGGTGGAGCGCTTGCGCCAGCTGTTCGCCGTGGCGCTGGGCTACGACCTGCCCCAACGCCTGGGCGACTACGGCCTGAGCGTTGAAAAGCTGCTTGGCCTGCCGCCGAAAAAACCGTTCGTATTGCTGCTGCACGGTACTACCTGGGACACCAAGCACTGGCCCGAAGCCTATTGGCGCGAGCTGGCCGAACGCATGGGCCGTTTGGGCGTCGATGTAAAGCTGCCGTGGGGCAACGCCGCCGAAAAGGCGCGGGCCGAACGCCTGGCCCTCGGCCTGCCCAACGCCGAAGTGTTGCCCAAGCTCAACCTGGCGGGCGTTGCCCGTGTCTTGGCGAGCGCCCGTGCCTGCGTGGCCGTCGACACCGGCCTTGGCCACTTGGCGGCGGCATTGGACGTGCCGACCATTTCCCTGTTCGGCCCCACCAACCCAGGCCTCACCGGTGCCTACGGCAAGGGCCAGATTCACTTGGCCAGCGACTGGCCGTGTGCGCCTTGCCTGCAAAAACAGTGCACTTATCAACCCACTGCCGACGACCTGCGGCGGTTCGACATCGCACGCGAGTCGCCCCTGTGCTTCACGCGCTTGAACCCTGAGCGTGTCGCAAGCCGGCTGAGCACGTTGTTACTGGCCGAGGAGCAGCACTGATGCAACTGGCTTTTGTTCTGTACAAGTACTTTCCTTTCGGTGGCCTGCAGCGCGACTTCATGCGCATCGCCCTGGAATGCCAGCAGCGCGGCCACAGCATTCGGGTGTACACCCTGATCTGGGAAGGCGATATCCCGCCAGGCTTTGAGGTGCTGGTGGCGCCGGTCAAGGCCTTGGTCAACCACCGCCGCAACGAAAAGCTCTACGCCTGGATCCAGGCCGACCTGGCCAAGCGCCCAGTGGACCGCGTGGTGGGCTTCAACAAGATGCCGGGGTTGGACCTGTATTTTGCCGCCGACGGTGTGTTCGAGGACAAGGCCCAGACACTGCGCAACCCGATGTATCGCTGGTTCGGGCGCTACAAGCACTTTGCCGAATACGAGCGCGCCGTGTTCGATAAAAACGCCAAGACGCAGATCATGGTGTTGTCCGAGCATCAGCAACAGCTGTTTACCCAGTATTACGGCACCCAGGCCGAGCGTTTTCACCTGTTGCCACCGGGTATTGCCCGCGACCGCCGCGCCCCGCCGAACGCCGCCGAGATCCGCGCCGAGTTCCGCGCTGAATTCGGCTTGGCCGAAGACGATTTGCTGTTGGTGCAAATCGGTTCGGGGTTCAAGACCAAGGGCGTCGACCGCAGCCTCAAGGCGCTGGCCGCACTGCCTTCGCGGCTGAAGAAACGTACCCGGCTATTTGTAATCGGCCAGGACGACCCCAAAGTATTCCAATTGCAGAGCGCGGCGCTGGGCCTGGGCGACCAGGTGCAGTTCTTCAAGGGCCGCAATGATATTCCGCGTTTCCTGCTGGGGGCGGACCTGTTGATTCACCCCGCGTACAACGAGGCGGCCGGCATGGTGCTGGTCGAAGCGGTGGTCGCCGGCCTCCCGGTACTGGTGAGCCAGGTGTGCGGCTACGCGTTCTACATCGACAAGGCCCAGAGCGGCCGGGTGTTGGACGAGCCGTTCGAGCAAACCCAGCTCAACCAGTATCTGGTCGATATGCTCGACGACCCACAAGCGCGTGCGACCTGGAGTCGCAATGGTCTGGCCTTCGCCGAGACGGCCGACCTCTTTAGCATGCCGCAGTACGCTGCGGACCTGATTCTGGCGGAGCCAAACCGATGAAGTTGATTCTAGCCGAACCCTTCAAGACCCTCTGGGCCGGACGCGATGCGTTCGCCGAGGTCGAGAAGCTGGAAGGCCAGGTGTTCCGCGAGCTGGCCGCTCGCCGTACGTTGCGTACGGTGGTCGAGGGCCAGCCTTATTTTGTGAAGATCCACCGTGGGATCGGCTGGGGCGAAATCCTCAAGAACCTGGTTACTGCCAAATTACCGGTGTTGGGCGCGGGCCAGGAGTGGGTGGCGATCCAGCGCTTGCAGGCGCTTGGTGTACCGACCATGACCGCCGTGGCGTTCGGTGAAAAAGGCAGCAACCCGGCCGACCAGCACTCGTTCATCATCACCCAGGAACTGACCCCCATCATCAGCCTGGAAGACCTGACCCTCGACTGGGTCAAGCAACCGCCCGTGCCGTCGATCAAGCATGCCTTGACCCTTGAGCTGGCGCGTACCGTGGGCGCGATGCACCGCGGTGGCGTCAACCACCGTGACTGCTACCTCTGCCATTTCCTGCTGCACACCGACCGGCCCATCAGTGTCGACAACCTCAAGCTGTCGGTGATCGACCTGCACCGTGCCCAGGTGCGTGCGACGATCCCCGTGCGCTGGCGCAACAAAGACTTGGCCGGCCTGTATTACTCCGCGTTGGAGATCGGCTTGACCCAGCGCGACAAGCTGCGTTTTCTCAAGGCCTATTTCCAGCAGCCGCTGCGCCAGATCCTGGCGGAGCAAACCGCGCTGTTGTCTGCGCTGGAACGCATGGCAGCAAAGCTGTATGCGCGTAAACAACGATACGGGGATGCGATCTGATGGCGGGTTGGAATCTGGAACCTGCCTACGCCGCCCTGGCGGATGACTTTGGAAGCCTGGACGCGGTGTTCGCCTTGCAAGGCGAGCGGCTGACCCGCGACCCGTTGTCGGAAGTGATTCGGGTGGAGCGTGACGGGGTCAATTATTACGTCAAGCGCTACGTAGGTGCCGGCAAGGGCCTGCGTCGTTACCTGGGTCGGCCGCGGGTGAAGTCCGAATGGCAGAACCTCAAGCGTTTCGCCAAGTGGGGCATCCCCACCGCCGACGTGGTGGCCTGGGGCCTGGACCGCAAGGGCCTGGCCTATAACCGTGGCGCCATGATCACCCGTGAACTGCCCAAGACCGAAGATCTGTCGGTGCTGGCCGAGCGTCACGATGAGCGCCTCAAAGACCCCCGGTGGGTCGATGGCATCAGCCGCCAGCTCGCCGAATACACGCGCACCATGCACGATCACCGCTTCACCCATAACGACTTGAAGTGGCGCAACCTGCTGGTGGACGATCAGCGCACCCTGTACCTGATCGACTGCCCCAACGGTGATTTCTGGCGCGGCTTCTGGCTCAAGTACCGCATCACCAAGGACTTGGCCTGCCTGGACAAAGTCGCCAAGTATCACTTGTCGGCCACCCAGCGCCTGCGTTTCTACCTGCAATATCGCCAGCGCGCGCACCTGACCGCGTCGGACAAACAGCGAATTCGCCATGTGGTGAAGTTTTTCGAGGGACGCGAATGAGTGACTTCCTGGCGGCTGAAGACCGCGCTCTGCTTGAGCGCAACGGCCTGGCGACCTTCGACGCCCTGTGGGCCAAGCAACTGGATGCGGTGGACGAGCCGAACACCAGCGGCGACGGTTGGAGCAGCGTGTATCGCCTGGAGCTTGAGGGGCAAGGCTACTACCTCAAGCGCCAGAGCAACTACCTCACACGCACCTTGCACCGGCCGTTTGGCGAGCCGAGTTTTGCCCGCGAGTTTCGCAACATCAGCCTGTATCGAAAGCTCGGCATCCCGGCCCTGCAAGCGGCGTTCTTCGGAGAGCGCAAGGTCAAGGGTGAGCGCCGGGCGATGCTGCTCACCCGTGCGCTGGATGGCTGGAATGACCTGGATTCGTTGCTGGAGCAGTGGGCGCAATTGAGCGCAGCCCAGCACAGTGCGATCCTGTTGGCCTGCGGCAAGCTGGCGCGTCACCTGCACAGCGTCGGGCAGGTGCATGGCTGTTTTTACCCCAAGCATATTTTCCTGCAGCCTGCCGGTGAGGGGTATGCCGCACAGTTGATCGACCTGGAGAAAACCCGCCCGCTGTTGTTTGGCTGGCGTGACCGGGTCAAGGACCTGGAACCGCTGCTGCGCCGTGCGCCGCAATGGTCGGATGCGCAGGTGCGCCAACTGCTGGCGGCGTACCTTGAGCAGCCCGAGGACGGTGCCCTGGTGTCCACTTGGCACCAGCGCCTGACCGCGCGCCGCAGCCACAAGGAGAACCGCTGATGCGTTTATCCGAGCTGAAATCGGCTGGGCGTACCCCCAGCCTGCCACTGACCCTCGACCTGGCGGATGCCGCCGGCCCTGGGCAATTGCAATTGCTGAGCCTGCTGCGGGTGTTGCCGGGGCAGCGCTACGTGGGTGCCGCCGTGTGGCGTGGTCGCCCGGTGTTGGCCAAGTTATTGGTGGGCAGCAAGGCGGCGCGGCATTTTCAGCGTGAGCTCACGGGTGTGCGTCTGTTGGCTGAGCAAGGCCTGACCACGCCGTTGCTGCTGGCCGATGGCTTGCAGGACGGCGAGGGTGGTTGGCTGCTGTTTGAATTTATCGAGGGGGCCCAAAGCCTGTCCGACGCTTGGCTCGCCGTCGAAAACCTGCCGCCGTTGGCGGACGAACAAACCGGTGTGCTCGCCGAAGCGCTGGGCGCGATCGCCCAGATGCATGCCAAGGGCCTGTGGCAAGAAGACCTGCACCTGGACAACTTGCTACGCAAGGATGGCAAGCTGTATCTGATCGATGGCGCCGGCATTCGTGTCGAAGAGGCGGGCAAGGCGCTATCGCGCAATCGAGTGCTGGAGAACCTCGGTGTGTTCTTCGCCCAACTGCCGAAAAACCTCGAGCCCTTTACCGAGGAGTTGCTGGTGTATTACTTGCTGGCCAACGGCGAACACGCCTTGCCAATGCAAGCCCTGGAAAAACAGGTGCGTAAAGTCAGCGCCTGGCGCTTGAGAGACTACCTGGACAAGACCGGCCGCGAATGCACGCTGTTCAGTGTGGTGCGCGGCGCTTTTGGCTTGCGTGCGATCCGCCGCGAAGAAGAAGCCGCCATGGTGCCGGTGCTTGAGCAGGCCGATGCGTTGCTCGACCAGGGTCACCTGTACAAGACCGGTGGCGCGGCGAGCGTGGCCAAGGTCGACGTGGCCGGCCGGCCGCTGGTGATCAAGCGCTACAACATCAAGGGTTTTGCCCATTGGCTCAAGCGCTTCTGGCGCCCGAGCCGCGCCTGGCACTCCTGGCGCGAAGGTAACCGCCTGGCCTTCCTGGGCTTCGCCACACCCAAGCCGCTGGCGGTGCTGGAGAAACGATTCCTGTGGTTGCGCAGCCGCGCCTACCTGGTCACCGAATACCTGCCTGGGCCGGACATCATCGAGCGCTTTGCGCCGTATGTGGAGAGCGGCGAGGCGCCCGAGAGCGAGTTGCAGGCGCTGGACCAGTTGTTTGCCGACTTGATCCGCGAGCGCATCAGTCATGGGGATTTCAAAGGCCATAACCTGTTCTGGAGCGACGGGCACTGGGCGATGATTGATCTGGATGCGATGTGTCAGCACTCTTCCGCTGCCAGCTTTGCGCCGGCCTATGCCAAAGACCGTGCAAGGTTTATGCGTAACTGGCCGCAAGGCAGTGCGTTGTATCGCGTGATTGATCAGCGGTTGCCCAAAGAGGCGGGTGTCGGCAGTTAAACCTATCGCGGGCAAGCCCGCTCCCACGCTTGATCTGTGAACGCGGTCAAAATGTGGGAGCGGGCTTGCCCGCGATGGCGCCCGTCCAGGCGCTGCATTCAGAACTGGTACTGCGCCCCAGCCCCCGCATACCACGAGCGCCCCGGCGCCGCTTCGTAGTAGCGGTTATTGCCATCCCCCACAATCACCGACCCCACGTACTGACGATCCAGCAGATTATCCAGGCGCAGGGTCTGGTGAAAGGTCCAGTGCTCTACCTTCTGCTCAAACCGTGCGCGCCAGTTGAAGACGCTGTAGGCCGGCGCGGCGTGTTGTTGGTTGGTGTCTTCTACGTAGACCTTGCTGCGGTACATGCCTTCGATGGCGGTGCTGACCCAGTCCCGTGGTTTCCAGTTCAGTTCGGCGAACAGGGTGGTTTGTGGCACGCCGGGGAGGTAGTTGCCTTTGTCGATGGTGTTGGCGCCGCTGGTAAAGTCGCTGTCGTAGGTTGCGTGCAGGCGGGTGTAGGCGAGGCTGGTGCTCCAGTGGTCGCTCAGCTGGCTTTCAACACCCAGTTCGAAGCCGCGGCGCAACGTGCGACCGGCGTTCTGGTAGCTGGTACGGCCACCGATGGATTGCTGCACCACCAGTTCGTCCTCGGTGGTGATCTGGAAAATGGCGGCGTTGATCCGCGTGTTGTTCAGTTGCGCTTTCACGCCCATTTCATATTGCGTGCTTTCAGACGGCTTCAAGCCGAAGTTGAAGCCCTCGGCGTTGCCCGGTGCATAGGCCAGCTCCGCCTGAGTCGGGGTTTCAAAGCCTTTGCCTGCGCTGATGTAGGCGTGCAAGTCGGGGGTGAACGCGTACATCACGCTCATCGAAGGGGTGTTTTTCTGGTAGGTCTTGTTGCCGCTGGCGTCGCCATTGCTCAGGAACTGATCGTCAACGTCCATTTGCATCGTGCTGTGGCGCACGCCGGCTTGCAGGGTCCAGCGGTCGAGGGCCCAGTTGGCTTGGATATACGGGTCGAGGCTGCGGGCCGTGTCGATTTCGTCGCGGCGTAGTTGGCCTTTCACGCCGAGGGTGTTGCCGCTGTAGTTCTGATAGCCATGGCGGCTGTCTTCGCTTTGGTCGAAGTCCAGGCCGGTAATGATCGTCAGCTCGCCAGGCGCGCTTTCGATGGGCTGCAGCCAGCGCACGCTGCCGCCGTAGAACTTTCGATCAAATTGCACTACGCCACCGCCGCGTTCGTTGGCGGGCGTGCCCTTGGGGATCGACAGGTACTGAATCACACTGCGCCTCCCGGTGTAGGTATTGACCTGCAAGGTCGCGCCACCGAAATACCGCTCGTAATTCATCCCCAATTGCTGGTGATCGATACTTTTACGCGTGTTGTAGTTCAGCGCATTGGCGCTTACCGAGCGCGGGTCTGCCTTGTACGCTGCCCAGGTTTGCCCCAGTGGATCTTGCGTACCGTTCTGCTCCAGGCTGCTGTAGATCAATGCCAGCTTGCTGTCGTCATCGGGCTCGACATTGAGCTTGGCGAAGGTCTGGTCGCGGCGCGCGCTGCTGTGATCGCGGTAGCCGTTGGTGTCCATGCGCGAGGCGTCGAGCACAAACCCGGCGCCATTCGCCGCGCCCTCGGCGCTGAGGTGGTTCTTGTTCAGGCCGTCGCTGCCCACCAGGGTTTCGGCGCCGATACGCGGCGGGCCCTCGCCGTCGCGGGAGAACATCTGGATCACGCCCCCGGCGTTGCTGCCATACAGCGTCGCCGCCGGGCCGCGCAGCACTTCGATGCGCTCGGCCGTGTCGAGGTTGAACGTCGCGGCCTGGCCCTGGCCATCCGGGGTACTGGCGGGGATGCCGTCGGCGATCAGCTTGATGCCGCGCACGCCGAATGCTGAACGGGCGCCGAAGCCTCGGGAAGAAATTTGCAGGTCCTGCGCATAGTTCTGGCGGTTCTGCACCACCAGGCCGGGCACGCGGGACAGGGCCTCGGAGGCGTTGATGCCGAGCTGGCCGTCACTGATCTGCTCGCGGTTGATGCCGTCCACGGAATAGGGCAAATCGAACGTCGGGCTGGCGCTGCGCGAGCCGGTGACCACGCTGGGGTCCAGGATCAGGGGCGTATTGTCGGCCTGGGCGGTGTTACACAGGCCCAGCAGTAAGGCAAGGCAGGTTGGGGCAGAAGGAGTCATGAAAAGGCCGGTTGGTAGCGCGCAAGTGAGGGGCGTAGGCGAAAATGTTACAAGTTTAACGACTCGCCCTCTGATTTGCCGAAATCCTTACCGCTGGGCGCAATGGGATGCATCCTACGCTTAGCGTCGACTGCGTAAGCCTGAAGCCTTGGTTCTGTGGTGTTAGGTTTTCGGTCTTTATTAACAAACAAGAAGAATCAACTATGCGGACTCCTATTCTGAGGTTGCTGGTATTGCTGGGAATATCGTTGCTCATGGGCGGCTGCGGCACTACGACCACGGTACTGCGTGGCGATGACGTCACTGTTCTGAACCTCAAGAGGAAGAAAACGTACTGCAACTCTGTTCCGCGTGTTTATAGCGGCGTGGTTTATGACTTGTGTGTCTTGCATGGACCGCCGAACTCCGCAAGTGATCTCTCGCTGAATGGTATTCCCTGGGGCATTCTTGATGTGCCCGTTTCTGCTGTCCTGGACACGCTCGTCCTGCCCTACACGATCTACCGCCAAAGCGCGGACGGCAGCATCGAGCTGCGCTAACAGCTTCCTACTGCTTTTAAGCTATAATCCCGCCCTTTAGCTGTTTCCCGCCCCGGCGGGAAACACACTTTTTTCAGGCGCGATGCGCCTGCATGCAGACTAAAAGAGGCTAGACCCCAGTGGCATTGACGATTCTTGGCCTGTCCGGCGCCCTTAGCCATGATCCTTCCGCAGCCCTGTATATCGACGGCAAGCTGATTGCGGCCGCCGAAGAAGAGCGCTTCGTACGCGACAAACATGCAAAGAACCGCATGCCCTACGAGTCGGCGAAGTTCTGCCTGGAGCAGGCTGGCATCAAGCCTTCGGACGTTGACGTGGTGGCGATCCCGTTCGCCCCGATCAGCCTGTTCGGCGAGGCGCGCTGGCACTACGCCAAGCGTTACTGGTACGCCCCGGACCGCGCCCTTGACGCGATCCTGATGGGCAACCGTCGCTACAAGCGCTATCGCAACAAGATCGTCTGGTGCCTGGAGCAACTGGGCTTCGATCCGAAGAAAATCAAGATCGAACCGGTAGAACACCACCTGGCTCACGCATCCAGCGCCTACCACTGCTCGGGCTTCCAGGAAAAAACCGCGATCCTGGGCATTGACGGCAAGGGCGAGTACGCCACTACCTTCTTTGGCTACGGCGAAAACGGCAAGATCCACAAGATCAAGGAATTCTACGATCCGGACTCCCTCGGCGGCCTGTACGGCGCAATCACCGAGTTCCTCGGTTTCGAAATGCTCGACGGTGAGTTCAAGGTCATGGGCATGGCGCCGTACGGCGATGCCAGCAAATACGACTTCTCGCGCCTGGCCTCCTTTGAAAACGGCGAACTGGTGATCAACACCGACTACGCCAACGTCATCGGCCTGCGCCGCTACAAAGAGAAGGGCAAGGGTTTCTACTTCTCGCCAAAACTGATCGAGTGGCTGGGGCCGAAACGCGAAGGCGACATCGCCGACGAACCGTACATCCACTATGCAGCCAGCATGCAGGCGCTGTTCGAAAAACTGGCCTTGCAGATGATCGACCACTACCTGGGCGACATCCTCAAGGACACCGGCAAGCTGGCCTTCGCCGGCGGCTGTGCGCTGAACGTCAAGCTGAACCAGAAAATCATCGCCCGTGACGACGTCAAAGAGCTGTTCGTACAGCCGGCTTCCGGCGATGCCGGCACCGCCGTCGGTGCGGCGGCCTACGTGTCCCATGCTCGTGGTGTACCGGTCGAGAAGATGGAACACGTCTACCTCGGCCCGTCCTACAGCAACGAAGACGTGATTGCCGCGTGTGCCAAGCACGAGAGCAAGCCGAACTGGCGCAAGATCGAGAACATGCCTAAGCGCATTGCCAAGATCATGGTCGACGGCAATCCGGTAGCCTGGTTCCAGGGCCGCATGGAGTTTGGCCCGCGTGCGTTGGGCGGTCGTTCGATCATCGGTTGCCCAAGTGCAACCGGCGTCGCGGATCGCATCAACCACCAGATCAAGTTCCGCGAGCGCTGGAGGCCTTTCTGCCCGTCGATGCTCGACACCGTGGCCCCACAGATGATCAAGGTCGATCACCCGGCGCCGTTCATGACCTTCACCTTTGAAGTCGCCGAAGAGTGGAAGACCCGTGTACCGGAAGTGGTGCACGAAGACGGTACTTCCCGTGCCCAGGTGCTCAAGCGCGAATACAACCCGCGCTACTACGACATGATGAAAGAGCTGGAAGTGCTGACCGGTAACGGCGTGTCCCTGAACACCTCGCTCAACCGCCGTGGCGAAGCGATGATCTGCTCGCCGACCGACGCGCTGAACATGTTCTTCGGCTCGGACCTGCAGTACCTGATCATGGAAGACATTCTGGTGGTCAAGGACGGCGTGGACCCTTATGACGCCGTGGTTTAAATGCTGAACCGCTTCCAGGGCTGGCGGGAACGTGGCTGGGCGCCTGTCGAGGCCGAGGTTTACGCCCAGGCCTGGCAGCGTTACGGCGGCAGCGTGGCGACCCATCCCCAGGTGATCGAGCGGCTGGCCGGCCTGGCGCAGATACCCGTGCGCTACCTGGGCTGGGAGCAAGGTGGTGAGCTCAAGGGGGCGATCGCCACCTGGGGGCGCGACCTGGCGCTGTCCAAGGACGTGCTCAAGCGCAGCGGCAAGAAAGGCCTGTTTGACCTGGGCAACGCCGAGATCATCCTGCCGATTGCCGCCGATGCGCAGGCACCGTTACGGCACCGTGCGCGCTACCTCTCGGCGTTGAACGAGGGGCGCGTGAGCACCCTCAAGCCTCAGGCCGAGCAATTGGCCATGGCGCGCACGCCCGAAGACCTGTCGAAGAAGTTTCGCTATAACCAGCGGCGTGAACTGCGCCTGTTGGAAGAGGCGGGCGGCGTGGTAAGGGCGGTCAGTGAGTTTTCCAGCGTAGAACTGGCGGCGATTTATTGCGACCTGTTCCAGCGTCGTTGGGGCTTCCCGGCGGCGGGCGCGGCGCGTCTGGCCGAGGTGCTGGAGTTGCTCAAGGAATTCCTGTTCGGCTCGGTGCTGTTTCTGAACGACGCGCCGATTGCAGTGCAATTGGTGTATCAGGTGCAGTCCAACGAGTGGTTCAGCGCCGAGTATGTCAACGGCGGCGTCGACCCTGAAACCCGTGCATTCAGCCCTGGCAGTGTGCTGAGTTTCCTCAATACCCAAAGTGCCTGGGAACATGCGCGGGCGGCGAACAAGTCACTGCGCTTCTCCTTCGGGCGTTCCGACCGTGAATACAAGGAGCGCTGGTGCAACCCGGTGCCGGTGTTCAGCGTATGAGCCGCAAACAGCAACTGCTCAAGCGCCATCGGCGTAACAAACGTATTGCGCTATTGATCGGCGTGCTGGTGTTGGTCGCCACCGGCGTACTGGTCGCCTGGTGGTTGCCGCTGATCCTTGCAGGGCTGCTGTGGGCCGCCCATGAAGCCTGGTTTGCCGATCACCTGTTTTATTCGCCCAAAGACAGCTATGAGTATGCCTTCCCGGCTGGCAGCGAACAGCCCGGCTTGCGCCTGGAGGCGGGCCGGCTGCTGCTGGATACGCCGTTGGCGGCGGATGAAACCCTGATCGTCGGCGTTGAGTTGAAAAGTACCTGGCTGGGGCGTTTCTTCGATCCTGCGGTGGACCTGTTGGGCCTGCAAAGCCCGGACCGGCAAGCCTTCGAACGCGGCGTCGCTGGGCGGCGTTATCTGAACCTGACCGGCGCCGCCGAAGCCTTGGTCGCGGGCAAGCTCGAATTGCGCGGGCGTTTTTGCCGGATCAAGGGGCAGCCGACGCTGTGGCGCTTTCGCCAGCCGGACTATCGCCAGCAACGTGTGATGGTGATCGCGCCCCATGCCGACGATGCCGAGCTGGCTGCGTTCAGCCTTTACAGCCAGGCGACTGAAAGCTGGATCGTCACGCTGACGGCCGGTGAAATCGAAGCCGAGCATTATCAGCACATGGGCCTGCCCAAGGCCGAAGCTGCGCGCCTCAAGGGCCGTTTGCGAGCGTGGGACAGCGTCGCCGTGCCCCGCTGGGCGGGCGTGCCCGAGGCGCAGTGCGTGCAGTTGGGGTACTTCTGCATGCAGTTGCAAGCCATGCAGGCCGCGCCAGATCAGCCTCAAGCCTCCCGCGAAGCCGATTTGGCCGATACGCGGCTGTTTCGCCAGTTCAATGGTTTTGCCCTGCCTGGCGATGCTGATGGCGCGCCGACCTGGCATAACCTGATCGCCGACCTGCGGGCGCTGCTGCTCAAGGCGCAACCCCAGGTCATCGTCTTGCCCACGCCGTTGCTGGACCCTCACGCCGACCATATCTGCGCCCACGCGGCAGTGCTGGAAGCCTTGCAGGGCCTGGAGTGGCAGCCCGACACATTGCTCGGCTACGCCAATCACCTGCATGATAACGACCGCTGGCCCATGGGCGATTCCGGCGCTGGCGTGGCGCTTCCGCCACGTTTCGATGGTGCTGTGGAACTGGTGCCGTGCAGTTTCGCCCTCGCCTTGAGCCAGCAGCAGGACAAGGCCATGGCCCTGGGCATGATGCACGACCTGCAGCCGCCAGCGCCGTTCAAGCGTCGGGTGCGTAGGTGGTTGCAGCAACTGCTGGCGGGCCGTAGTCCATCGCCCTATGGCGAGAACGAATTCTTCCGCAAGGCCGTGCGCCGTCACGAGCTGTTGTGGGTCCTGAAGCAGGACTGAGAGCCGATTGAAGGCAGGCCGTTATGCGCCTGTCGCCCTTTTTACCGGGCTGCGTGCCCGTAGCCAGATCGCTGCATGGAGAGTTATGAAGCCTCGTTTCAAGGTTTTGCAGTTACAGCCGGACTACAACGTCAAGACCCATGACTTCGCGGACTTGGGTGAGCAAATCGTCAAATCCCTGCCGGCTGAGCGCTTCGAGGTGACCTCCGGATTTCTCAGTGGGCGCCCGCTGCCCGGCCAGCCCCTGAGCGTGGCCGAGCACTCCCATTATTTCGAGCTGCCGGAAAAGTCCCTCAAGGGCATTCGCTTTGGCGCCATGTGGCAGATCTACAAGTACTGCCGCGAGCAGAAGTTCGACGTGGTCATCTGTAACCGCTTCAAGTCGGTGAACATGATGCTGTCGCTCAACCGCTGGTTGAAGATCCCGCTGTGCATCGGCATCTCCCACGGCTTTGGCGAGTACGCCCGTGGTTACCGTCGGCGTCAGACCCAGCGCTGGGTCAGCCCGGCGTGGCGCTTTGTCGGGGTGTCCGAAGCGGTCAAGGACTACCTGGTAGACCTCAACTGCGGCTTCACCCGTGAGAACACCACCTACGTCACCAACGCTATCGACATTCCCCAGGCCGAGGCTTTGCAGCTGTCTCGTGAGGACGCGCGCAAGGCCCTGGGCCTGCCAACGGATGCACGGATGATCGGCGCCCTGGGCCGCCTCGTGCCGATCAAGGGCCATACCCACCTGCTGCAAGCCTTCGCCACGCTCAAGGACAAATACCCTGAGGCGCAGGTGGGGATTATTGGTTCCGGCCGTGCCGAAGCCGACCTGCGTGCCGACATCGAGCGCCTGGGCCTGACCGGCCGTGCGCACTTGCTGGGCTTTCGCGAAGACGGCATGAAGTACGTGCGTGGCTTCGATATCTGGACCATGCCGTCGCTGTTCGAAGGCCTGGGCCTGGCCTTGCTGGAAGGCATGAGCGGCCATCTGCCGGTGATTGCCTCCAACGGCCCGGCGATGCTGCCACTGGTGCATGGCGCGGGCGGCTTGTCCCATGATCCGGGCAACGTCGAACAATTGGCTGCGGCCCTGGACACTTACCTGGCCATGAGCGATGAACAATTGCGCGCCAAGGGTGAGGAGGTGTTCCGCTATCTGGAGGCCAACCACACCCTCGATGAGTTCAAACACAAGTACCTGACCCTGATTGAAACCGGTTTGCGTGAAGTAGGTAGAGCATGAATCAGCCACAACCTCTGGTCTCGGTGATCATCGCTTCCTACAACCATGGCCAGTACATCGAGCAAAGCATTCTTAGCGTGCTGGGGCAGACCTACCCCAA
Organism: Pseudomonas sp. MF6767; assembly: GCF_016405475.1. NCBI lineage: Bacteria > Pseudomonadati > Pseudomonadota > Gammaproteobacteria > Pseudomonadales > Pseudomonadaceae > Pseudomonas > Pseudomonas sp. MF6767. The sequence goes on from NZ_JAEKCY010000004.1 coordinate 325,935, forward strand.
TATCGAGCTGTTGGTAGTCGACGACGGCTCCAAGGATGACAGCGTCGAACGCATCCAGCGCTTGCAGGCCGAGCACGGCTTTGATTTCCAGGTGCAGCAGAACCAAGGGCTCAGCGCGACCTTGAACGGTGCGATTGCTCGCGCCAAGGGCAGCCTCATCGCACCGTTCGGCTCGGACGACATCATGTTGCCGGACCGTATTGCCACCCAGGTGGCGTATATGGACGGCAAGCCGAAGGTGGGCATGTGTGCTGGCAATATCGAGCTGATCGACGGGGATGGCAACCTGCACCCGGAGAAGAAACAGCGTCGCGACGTGCCGTTTCGACGTCTGGACTTCGATGACCTGTTCCTGGACCGCAAGCCGTTTCCACCGGCGCCGACCATGCTGATTCGTCGCGAAGTGCTGGAGGAGGTCGGTGGTTTCGACCCGCAGATTCCCCTGGAAGACTTGCTGATCCAACTGAAGATCACGGCGGCGGGCTACACCATTGACGCCCTTGACGTGGTGATGGCCAAGTATCGCCAGCACGCCAGCAACACGTACAAGAACCACCGCTACATGATCCAGAACATCCTCAAGACCTACGCCAAGTTCAGCGAGCACCCGGCCTATGACGCGGTTCGCTACAACTTCCTGAACTCGATGTTTCTCAAGACCGCCGACCGCGACCGCCCGTTGGCGCGGGAGGTTCTCAAGCAGATCCCTTTGAAGTTCTGGGGGCGCAAGACCTTGCGCGGGCTAGTGCGGTTGTATCTGGCGCCGCTCAAGAACTGAACCGACGCCGCCCCCTGTAGGAGCGAGTAAGCTCGCTCCTACAGGTGTTTACAGGCTCTGGACCTGCTCGCGGATTTTCGCAGTGGCCGCTGGGCTCGCCTCCGAGGCGTAACCTTTGACCAATTGTTCGAAGTGCGTTTCGAACAGCCAGTTGCGATCCTGAGGATAACGTTGCATGTGGCGCAGGTTGCGTTGGCGCAAGGCGTAACGCAGTGAAGACGGGTAGATGCGCAGGTCAGCCACGTCGATCAGGGCGAACTCACCGTCGTCCATCAACAACACGTTACCCAAGTGCAGCGAACGGAAGTACACGCCGCGCTCGTGCAGTTGCGCCATGAACCGTCCAAAGCGCTCAACCAGTGATTCACGCAGGCTGCTGTCCAGGCTTTGCAGCGCTTGGCGCAACGTCAGGCCGGGCAACGGCGTGTAGCGCACCGCGCTGCTGGCGTCGCTCAGGCGGTAGAGCCCGAGGATGTGCGGGGTAGGAATGCCCAGGGTGCGCAGTTGCTCGCTGTTGCTGGCAAAGCGCTCGGAGTACGGGTTGAAGCTGCCGGAGGTGTACCAGCGGCGTGGGCGGAACAGCTTGAGGAAACTGCCGTCCTCCAGGCGCAGGACTTTGGGACCCAGGCCATCGGCCTCAATCACGTGGGCGTTGCTGCAAAGTTGTTCAAACGCTGCGGGCTTGAGGTTCTGCACCGGCATGCGCAGCAGGCTGCGATGGCGCTGGGCGATGCTCAGGCCGGTGATAATTGCCAACGGAATCCACAGCAGGAACCAGTGCTCCTTAGGGCGCGACAGAATGCCGCCGCCTTCGGTCAGGCCCGCACCGATGCCGTAGGCCAGCAGTGACGAAGCCAGGATGAACAGCGGCTGGGCGCGTTGCTGCAGGCCTTTGTACAGGCCCCAACCGAGCATGAATATCCACGGGATAAAACCAATGATACCGACGTAGTAGAGCACCCCGAGGGCAAAGCTGTGAGGTTCGCGCAGTTGGTCTCCATCTGGCAGAGTCAGAAACAGCTCGGAGTCGTAACTATGACCGATCCACGGATGTTCGGAGATAAGCCGCAACGACATGCTCCACAGTTCCAGGCGGAATGAGCTGCCTCGTTCAGTAATCGATTCGGGGTATAGCAACAGGAGCGCGGCAGCACCCAGGACCATGCCGCTGAGAAGTAAAGCCGAGCGACGGTTGCGGCTGACAAAACTCATCCACAGGATGGACAGCGTCAACGCCACCAAAGGCGTACGTGAGCCGGTTGCCAGCACGGCCGCAGTCATGATTGCCAGCGCTGGTACGCTGAACCACAACACCTTCAGGCGCTGGGTGGTCATGCAGACGTACAGCCAATACACAGTGAAAAAGCCAAAAAGGTGCGAGCTGAGCAGCGGGTTATCTAGGGCGCCAAGGCCACCGATCATGCGCATGCCGGGCTGAAAGACTTTTGCAAACGCCACAACGTTACCCAGACTCACCACCAGCGCAATGATAGCAGCGCTAAAGAAGATAGGCTTGAACAGCTCATTGCGATAATGCAGCAGGAGGCCACAGCCACCAAACAGCATGAAGGTGTTCAGCGGCCGCTTGAACAGGTCGGTATCGGAACTGGGCTCAGGGCTCCAGAGCAGGCTGGTCAGAGCCCAAACGGAGAAGGATAGAAACGCAATAGCCAGGGGCTCTCTTAACAGATCCTTGAGTTCCCGGGGACGCATGAGCAGCAGAAACAAGGTCGGTACGCTGAACAGGATGTATACGATCCGATGCAGTACATTACGATTGCCGACGAAGAACAGTGCACTCAGGAGCAGCAACAAGCCAACAGGTAAAATCCACAGGACCAGGAAGTCGAAAACGCGATTTGAGCCATAGATAAGGCGCTTGGAGTGCATACAGTAGAGCCATTCCAGAAATAGAAAGCCAACCATCTTAAGCTAGTGGCTAAGTAATGTCGCCGGTAGGATCCAACCGGGCCGCGGCTTACGCCGGGTGCAAGTACAACAGAGAAGCTGTGCTAAAGTCAGCCTCCTTTTTCAAAACGCCGCGTGATATGACCGACTCCAGTCCGAGCGCAAGCCCTTCGAGCTTGAAAATATACTTCCGCCTGCTCAGTTACGTTAAGCCCTATATGGGCTTGTTCGCGTTGAGTATCCTTGGATTTCTGATTTTCGCGTCGACCCAACCGATGCTGGGTTACATCCTCAAGTACTTTGTCGACGGTCTCTCCAATCCGGAAGCTGTGCTGTTCCCGACCGTGCCCTTTTTGCGCGACCTGCAATTGCTGCAGGCAGTGCCGCTGCTGATCATCCTGATCGCGGCCTGGCAGGGCCTTGGTTCGTTCCTGGGCAACTACCTGTTGGCCAAGGTCTCCCTGGGTCTGGTCCACGACTTGCGGGTGCAACTGTTCAACAACCTGCTGACGCTGCCCAACCGCTACTTCGATAATCACAACTCCGGGCATCTGATTTCCCGCATCACCTTCAATGTGACCATGGTCACGGGGGCCGCGACCGATGCCATCAAGGTGGTGATCCGCGAAGGCATGACGGTGATCTTCCTGTTCGCCTCCTTGCTGTACATGAACTGGCGCCTCACATTGGTAATGATCGCGATCCTGCCGTTGATTGCCGTGATGGTCAGTACCGCCAGCAAGAAATTCCGTAAGCAGAGCAAGAAGATCCAGGTGGCCATGGGCGACGTGACCCACGTGGCCTCGGAGACCATCCAGGGCTACCGCGTGGTGCGCAGCTTCGGCGGTGAAATCTACGAACAGAAGCGCTTTTTCAAGGCCAGCCAGAGCAACACCAACAAGCAACTGCGCATGACCCGCACCGGGGCGATCTACACCCCGGCGCTGCAATTGGTGATCTACTCCGCCATGGCCGTGCTGATGTTCCTGGTGCTGTACCTGCGTGGCGACGCCTCGGCGGGTGACATGGTGGCCTACATCACTCTGGCGGGCTTGTTGCCCAAGCCGATCCGCCAGCTCTCGGAGGTCAGCTCGACTATTCAGAAAGGTGTGGCGGGCGCCGAAAGTATCTTCGAACAGCTGGACGAAGACGTGGAGGTCGACCACGGCACTCTCGAACGCGACAAGGTCAGCGGTCGCCTGGAAGTTCGTCACCTGAACTTCACCTACCCTGGCACCGATCGCCATGTGCTCAAGGACATCAGCTTCACCGCCGAGCCTGGGCAGATGATTGCGCTGGTGGGGCGCTCGGGCAGTGGCAAGTCGACCCTGGCCAGCCTGATCCCGCGCTTTTACCATCATGAAAGCGGTGAAATCCTGCTCGATGGCATCGAGATTGAAGACTACAAGTTGCTCAACCTGCGCAAACACATTGCCCAGGTCACCCAACATGTGACCCTGTTCAGCGACACCGTGACCAACAACATCGCCTACGGCGACCTGGCCGGTGCACCTCGTGCCGATGTGGAAGCGGCGGCGGCGGATGCCAATGCGAAGGACTTCATCGATCAGTTGCCCAAGGGCTTCGATACCCAGGTGGGTGAGAACGGTGTGCTGTTGTCCGGCGGCCAGCGTCAGCGTTTGGCGATTGCGCGTGCGTTGCTCAAGAATGCGCCGTTGCTGATCCTCGACGAGGCCACCTCGGCCCTCGATACCGAGTCCGAGCGGCATATCCAGGCGGCACTCGATAAGGTCATGCAAGGCCGCACGACCCTGGTGATCGCGCACCGTTTGTCCACCATCGAGAAGGCTGACCTGATCCTGGTGATGGACGACGGGCGGATTGTCGAGCGTGGTACCCATGGCGAGTTGTTGGCGCAGAACGGTTACTACGCCCGCCTGCATGCCATGGGTCTGGATGCACCGGTGCAGGCTGATATCACCTGATCCAACCGGCATCACGGTGTAAAGGAAATGTAGGAGCGAGCTCGCTCGCGAAAAACCTCAACGATAAACCGCGCTTCCTGAATAAACGCGGCGTCTGTGAGTTTTTCGCGAGCAAGCTCGCTCCTACAGAGAGCAAATCCCCTCCCACATTTGCCCTGCGGTGGTCGCAAGCCATCGCAAACCCTGTGCTAATATCGCGCCCCTGTTCATTTTGTATGTGGGTTGCTCCATGAAGTTGTCCATGCCGCGATTCAATCAAGCCGCTGTCTTGGTGGTCGGCGATGTCATGCTCGACCGTTACTGGCATGGTGGTACCTCACGGATTTCCCCTGAGGCTCCGGTACCGGTCGTCAAGGTCGAGCAAATCGAAGACCGCCCAGGTGGCGCTGCCAACGTCGCGCTCAATATTGCCGCCCTCGGCGCCCCGGCCTGCCTGGTGGGGGTGACCGGCGACGACGAAGCGGCCGAAAGTCTGGCCAACAGCCTGCAGGGTGCCGGCGTGCATGCGTTGTTCCAGCGCATCGCCCATCAGCCGACGATCGTCAAGCTGCGGGTCATGAGCCGTCACCAGCAGTTGCTGCGTATCGATTTCGAAGAACCCTTCGCCACCGACGCCCTGGCCCTCGGCGACCAGGTCGACGCGCTGCTCGACGGTATCAAGGTGCTGGTGTTGTCCGACTACGGCAAAGGCGCCTTGCAGAATCACCAGGTGTTGATCCAGGCCGCCAAGGCTCGCAACATTCCGGTGTTGGCCGATCCCAAGGGCAAGGACTTCTCGGTTTACCGAGGCGCCAGCCTGCTCACGCCCAACCTCAGTGAGTTCGAAACCATCGTCGGCGGTTGCGCTGATGAGCACGAACTGGTGAGCAAGGGCGCGGCGCTGATGGCCGATCTCGACCTGGGCGCCTTGCTGGTGACCCGTGGCGAGCACGGTATGACCCTGTTGCGTCCGGGTCACCCGGCGATGCACCTGCCGGCGCGTGCCCGTGAAGTGTTTGACGTTACGGGCGCCGGTGACACGGTAATCTCTACTCTGGCTGCGTCTATCGCGGCTGGCGAGGAACTGCCCCACGCCGTGGCCTTGGCTAACCTGGCCGCGGGCATTGTGGTGGGCAAGCTGGGTACTGCAGCCATCAGCGCACCTGAGTTGCGCCGTGCGATCCAGCGTTCCGAAGGCTCGGAGCGCGGTGTGCTGGGCCTGGAGCAGTTGCTGCTGGCAATTGACGATGCTCGAGCTCACAACGAAAGCATTGTGTTCACCAACGGCTGCTTTGACATCCTGCACGCCGGGCATGTGACGTACCTGGAGCAGGCAAGCGCCCAAGGCGATCGCTTGATCGTTGCGGTCAACGATGACGCTTCGGTCAGCCGCTTGAAAGGTCCTGGCCGCCCGATCAACAGTGTTGACCGGCGCATGGCGGTACTCGCGGGCCTGGGCGCGGTGGACTGGGTGATCAGCTTCTCCGAAGGCACCCCGGAAAACCTGTTGGCCCAGGTCAAGCCCGACGTGCTGGTCAAGGGTGGTGACTACACTGTCGATCAGGTAGTCGGTGCGGACATCGTCAGTGCGTATGGCGGCACGGTCAAAGTGTTGGGTCTAGTGGAAAACAGTTCAACCACCGCAATCGTGGAGAAGATCCGTAATAATGATTGATACTAAAAAATGGATTCTGATCACTGGCGGGGCTGGGTTCATCGGCTCGCATTTGGTCGATGCGCTACTTGCTGGAGGCTATTGGGTCCGTGTGCTGGATAACCTCTCCACCGGTAAGCGAAGCAATTTGCCGCTTGATAACGAGCGATTCGAATTACTTGAAGGTGACGTCGCCAATGCTGAAGAGGTGGCGCGAGCCGTTGTTGGTATGACGGCGGTGGTGCACTTGGCGGCAGTAGCCTCTGTTCAAGCATCGGTGGATGATCCCGTCGGCACTCATCAGAGCAATTTCGTCGGCACCTTGAATCTCTGCGAGGCTATGCGCAAGGCTGGCGTGAAGCGTGTGGTATATGCCTCCAGTGCAGCTGTATATGGCAACAATGGTGAAGGTGCTTCGATTGACGAGGAGACGGCTAAAGCTCCATTGACGCCCTATGCGTCAGACAAGTTGGCTGGCGAATATTATTTTGATTTCTACCGTCGCCAGCATGGCCTGGAACCGGTGATTTTCCGCTTCTTCAATATTTTCGGACCCCGTCAGGATCCGTCATCGCCATACTCTGGCGTGATCAGCATCTTTAGCGAGCGTGCTCAGCGCGGCTTGCCTATCGCCGTGTTCGGCGATGGTGAGCAGACCCGCGATTTCATGTATGTGGGAGATTTGGTTGATCTGCTGGTACAGGCCGTTGAGGTGCCAGATGCACCCTTGGGTGCTATTAACGTCGGTTGGAACCGTACCACCACCCTGAGGCAGGTTCTGCGGGCGTTGGAAGAGGCACTCGGCTCGCTTCCTGCTGTGACGTATGAACTGGCGCGCTCTGGCGATATTCGGCACTCCAGGGCGAACAACCAAAGGTTATTGGCCAGTTTCACGCCGCCCGAGCCTACCCCGTTGAAAGTGGGGCTGGAGCAGCTGTTGAACGGCTGACTGCTGGACCTGCATGAGTCGAGGTGGACAAAACCGTCCGCCTCGCGCCTCAATGAAAGGGTTAACGCATCAGTTTCTGACTTTTTTCTTCGGCACGATCTTGCGCAGCATCTGCCGTGCCTTGCCGGTCAAGCGCTTGAGCTTGGAGTCTTTTTCCGGTTCTGCCAGGCCCTGCTGCCTGAGCCAATCCTTCCAGCGAATCCGCTCATCGCGCACCAGCCAGCCTTCTTGCTGGGCAAAACTTTCCGCCAGATAGAGGCCGCGCGTGCTGGCCGGGTACAGTTGGTCTTTCTTGACCGTGTACAACTCTGCCAGTGGCTCGCCATCTTTGAGCGGCATCAAGTACAGGTCCGGGCGCTGACGGTCCAGGCGCGCCACCAGTTGGTCACCCTCCAAACGCTCATCCACATGAAACAAGCTGAGGGACTTGGCTTCCTTCGGCACTTCCAGGCGCAGGTCATAAATCAATTGCAGCGAGGCGGTCGGCAGGTGCACATAGGCCCGTGGGCGCTCGATCAGTTGCATGGTGGCGCAGCGTACCGGGCGTGCGGCGCCGGACAAGGGGCTGAGCCGAAACGGTAGGGCCTCGCGGTAATGCAGGGCGGCGGAGTAGGGCGCCGGCAGCCAGGTGTCGTTGAAGCGCCCGCCGAGCCAGCCTTCTGGGGTTTCGAGCAGACACTCTTCGGCAATTTCCTGGATGGCGGTGTGCAGCGGCAGGTTCAGTTCATGGGCCGGGACGTAGCCGGAGATCAGCTTGAGCACCACATCGCCACGGTCCTGGCGGCGTTGGCGCACCAGCACCCAGTAGTCCTTGTTTTGCCAGTGCAGGGTCAGGCGTACCGAGACGCCGAGGTTCGCCAGTTCCAGGGCGAAGCGTTCGGCATCTGGTACCTCGACCGGCTTGCGCCGTTGCAGGGTCTGGGCGAAGTTGAGCGGCATGCCGACGCTCTGGTAGCTCAGGCCTTCGGGGGTGGCTTCGACGTGCAGCGGCAGTGTCTTGAAGTTGCTGGGGTTCTTTCTTATGAGCGTACGCGGCATGTCGGCTCCTTCTTGCGACGGGGTCGGCCGCGTGGGCGGCATCAGAGTTGACGAATGACCCGGGCAGCAGTTGCTACGTTATGGGCCAGGTGCAGCGGATTAATGGTCCCGACAATAGCACTGGCGACGCCCGTTTGCGCGAACAACAAGGTGAAACTGGCCTGAATTGGATCCATTCCCGGTTCCAGGCATACGTGGCCGCTGGCCAGAGCTTTTTTCACCAGGATGCCCTTGCCGTGGGCGGCCGCATAGTCGATCACGGCCTTCTCAGCCTGTTCGTTGAGGTTGTAGGTGACCATCGCGCAGTCGCCCTGTTCCAGCGCTTTCACGCCGCCCTCGACGGTTTTGCCGGAGAAGCCGAAGCCGCGAATCTTGCCGTCTTTCTTCAACTGCTCCAGGGTCTGGTAAACCTCGCAATCGTTGAGGATATGCAAGTCGTTGCCGTCGGAGTGCACCAGCACCAGGTCGATAAAATCCGTTTCAAGTCGTTTCAGACTGCGTTCGATCGACATCCGCGTATGGGCCGCGCTGAAATCGTGATGGGAGACGCCATTGGCAAACTCTTCGCCAACCTTGCTGACGATGACCCAGTCCTTGCGCTGGTCACGCAGCAGCGGCCCCAGGCGCTCTTCGCTCATGCCATAGGCCGGTGCGGTGTCGATCAGGTTGATGCCCAGCTCGCGGGCCTGGCGCAACAGCATGCGGGCCTCGTCGTCGCCAGGGATCTGAAAGCCGTTGGGGTATTTCACCCCTTGGTCGCGGCCCAACTTGACGGTGCCCAGGCCCAGGGGTGACACCATCAGGCCGGTGCTGCCCAGGGGGCGATGCAGGTCGTGCAGGGTTGGCAGGCTCATGGCAACAGTTGCTCCCAGGCGGGTTGGCCGATTGCCGGTGCTGGCAGCTCGGGCAGCGGGGTATTGGCGCCTGGGCGGATGCCGTCGCGCTCCAGAGCGTGGAGTACGCGGTCGGCGAAGTCCGGCGCCAGGGCCAGTTTGGTGGGCCAGCCCACCAGCAGACGGCCGTCTTCGGCAAGGAACGCGTTATCGGGACGGCTCAGCCCCGATTGCAGCGGCTCGGCGCGATCCACCCGCAGGGTGGCCCACTGAGTCTGGCTCATGTCGATCCAGGGCAGCAGTTGCGCCAGCTCTTTTTGCGCGGTGGCGATCTGTTCTTGCGGCGTACGCGCCACACCGTCAGCCTCGGCGATATCGCCGCCCATGTACCACACCCAGTTGCCGTCGGCGGCCGGGTGGGTGGTTACGGTGATCCGCGGCTTGGTGCCGCCGCCCAGGCAGTGGGCGTACAGCGGCTTGAGGCCGGGGCCTTTGGCGATGATCATGTGCAGCGGGCGTTTTTGCATGGCCGGCTGGCTATGGCCCAGGGCGGCGAGCAAGTCTGCCGTGCCGCCGCCAGCGCTCAGGACTATGCGTTGGGCGCGGATTTCACGGCCATCGACCTTCAAGCCCACCAGGGTGCCACCCTCTAGCAACGGTTCGATGTGCTGACCAGCAAGCAGACCGTCACCGGCCAATTGCGCCAGGCGGTTGATCAGGCTGGGCACGTCCACCACCAGCTCGGCCAGGCGATAGACCTTGCCTTTGAAGCGACGGTCCTGCAGCGCCAGGGGCAGTTCGTCGCCCTTGACCTGATCGACGCGGCCACGCACGGCCTTGCTGGCGAAAAAGCTGGTGAGGTTGCCGGCAATCGTGCCGGGCGACCACAAGTAATGCGCCTGGGACAGCACGCGCACACCGGACAGGTCCAGCTCGCCGCTGCCGGCCAGGGCTTCACGCCAGCGGCGCGGCATATCGGCAATGGCTTCGGAGGCGCCGGTGAGGGCGCCATGCAGAGCGTATTTCGCACCGCCGTGAATGATCCCCTGGGACTTCAGGCTTTGCCCGCCGCCCAGGGTGGCGCTTTCCACCAGTACCGTGGAAAACCCCTGGCCGCGCAGGCGCGCATTGAGCCAGAGGCCGGCAACCCCGGCGCCGACAATCAGAACGTCGGTGGAAATAACGGATGGCATCGGCGACCTCAGTGTTCAAGACAAGAGGCGCAGTATACAGGCTGTTGAGTGGCGGTCAGTGCCCGGCGGTTTTCGAGAACAGCTGAATCACCACCACGCCCAGCACAATCAGGCCCATCCCCAGCATCGCCGGTACATCCAGCTTCTGCCCATAGATGAACAACGCCGCGATGCTGACCATCACGATGCCCATCCCGGCCCATACCGCGTATGCCACGCCGACCGGCACGGTGCGTACCACTAGGGTCAGCATCCAGAACGCCACGCCGTAACCGACGATCACCAGCAGCAACGGGATAGGGGTGCTCCAGCCTTTGATGGCTTTCATGGAAACGGTGGCGATCACTTCCGAGCAGATGGCGATGGCCAAGTAGTAGTAGGCGGCATTCATGGGGCAATCCTCGACGTGATGCGCATTTGATAAGGTCGGCATTCTAGAGGTTCGCCAGATGGGGTAAAGTCATTACCTATCTGGAATTGAGATGGGTTGAGCCATGAGCGTGCAATGGGATCTGGAGCAGATGCGGCTGTTTGTCAGCGTCGCCGAGCAGCGTTCGTTTTCTGCCGTGGCCCGTGGGCAGCGCAAGGCGCAATCGGCGGTCAGCAGTGGCATTGCCCTGCTGGAGGCGGACTTGGGCGTTGTCCTGTTCGAACGTAGCAGCGGCCGGCAACCGCGCCTGACCGAGGCCGGCAGTGTGTTGCTGGAGGAAGCGCGTGAGGTGCTGCGCCAGTGTGAGCGCCTCACTGGCCGGGCGTTGTCGTTGACCCGCGGCGAGGAAGCCTGCCTGCGCCTGGCTCAGGATGAGGCGATGTTGTTCCAGCCTGTGCTCGACAGCCTGGAGGCGCTGGCCGTGCACTACCCGCTACTGGAGGTGCAGTTGTCCAGCGCGGCCCAGGGCGATGTGGCGCGCAAGCTGGTGGAGCGCAAGGCGGACCTGGGGCTGTTGTTCTATCACGACCAGATTCCCGAAGCCCTGGAGCGAAGGGTGGTGGGCAGCGTGGAAATGGTCACGGTGTGCGGAGTCAATCACCCGTTGGCCAAGGAGCAGTACGTGACGTGCCAACACCTGGCCCAGTTTCGGCAGTTGCTGATGTCGACCCAGACCAGCGTCTACCCCGGCAGCGAAGCGGCCAGCCCCCTGGTGTGGCGCGCCGACAGCTTCTACGTATTGGCCGAATGGCTGATGAGTGGCCTGGGCTGGGCCTGGCTGCCTCGGCATATCGTGCAATACCCGACCTACCAGCAACAGATGGTCGAATTGGCCAGCGAATGGACCCCGCCCGCCCTGGTGGTGGAACTGGTGTGGCGCCGCGACGAGCACCTGGGGCCCGCCGCTCGCTTCTTGGCCAAACGTTTTGCCGAGTGCTTGCAGGCGATCGACTGAAAAAGCCGATAAACTCCGCCGCCATGAATAGAACTCTCTACAGCTGTCTGTTTTACCTGGCGCTGCCGTTGGTGGCTTTACGCTTGTGGTTGCGTGCGCGCAAAGCGCCGGCCTATGCCAAGCGGGTGGGCGAGCGGTTTTCCTATGGCTTGCCGGTGATGCGGCCCGGTGGGATCTGGGTGCACGCGGTGTCGGTCGGCGAAAGCATTGCCGCCGCCCCGATGATTCGCGGCTTATTGGAGCGTTATCCACAGCTGCCGATGACTGTCACCTGCATGACACCCACAGGTTCCGAGCGTATCCAGGCGCTATTTGCCAACGAACCGCGCATCCAGCACTGCTATTTGCCGTACGACTTGCCCTGCGCCGCCAAGCGTTTTCTCGACCGCGTGCAGCCTACGCTGGCGGTGATCATGGAAACCGAGCTGTGGCCCAACCATATCCATGCCTGCGCCCAGCGCGGTATCCCGGTGGCGCTGGCCAATGCGCGGCTGTCCGCGCGTTCGGCCAAAGGGTATGCGCGATTTGCCAAGCTGACGGCGCCGATGCTGGCAGAAATGAGCTTGTTCGCGGTACAGACCGAGACAGAGGCCGAACGTTTTCGCGGCCTGGGCGCACGGCCTGAAACCGTGGAAGTGACCGGCTCGATCAAGTTCGACCTGAGCATCGACCCTCAGTTGACGGCCCGCGCCGCCGCCCTGCGTGAACAATGGGGCGCCAGCGAGCGTCCGGTCTGGATCGCCGCCAGTACCCACGAAGGTGAAGACGACGTGGTGCTGGCAGCTCATCGCCAGTTGCTGGCGAACTATCCCAATGCACTGCTGATTCTGGTGCCCCGTCATCAGGAGCGCTTTGGCCCGACGTTTGAGCGCTGCGTGCAGCAAGGGTTTGCCACCGTGCGTCGCTCCAGCGGTGAGCCGGTCACCGAGCAAACCGCGGTGCTGCTTGGCGACACCATGGGCGAATTGCTGTTTCTTTACGCCCTGGCCGACAGCGCATTTGTCGGTGGCAGCCTGGTGCCGACCGGCGGGCACAACCCGCTGGAACCGGCGGCGCTGGGTAAACCGCTGATCATGGGCCCGCATGTCTTCAACTTCCTTGACATCACCGCGATGATGCGCGACGCCGGGGCTTTGCGAGAGGTGGACGATGCCGATGGGCTGGCCGAAGCGGTGCGACAGTTGTTTGAGTTGCCCCAGGACGCACGCAAGATGGCGCAGGCTGGGCTCAAGGTGATGCAGGCCAACCAGGGCGCGTTAAAGCGTTTACTGGATGGCTTGGACAAACTGATCAAACACTGACCACACCAACCCAATGTGGGAGCTGGCTTGCCTGCGATAGCATCACCTCGGTGTACCAGATATACCGAGGTGTCTGCATCGCAGGCAAGCCAGCTCCCACATGGGTTCGGCGGTGCGCTTAATAGCCGGGGCGGGCCTTGAGCTGTTCGGCAGCGGCTTTGGCGAGGTCCGGCGGCAGGAAGTCTTTGTCCGGGTTGTAGTCGGCCTTGAGGTAGCGCGCCAGATCCTGCAAATCCCCTGGGTTGAGAGTGCCTGCCGCCTGCTTCAAGCGCAGGTTATCGAGGATGTAGTCGTAGCGGCTGTTGTTGTAGTTGCGCACCGACGCGTACAACTGGCGCTGTGAATCCAGTACGTCGACGATGTTGCGCGTGCCCACCTGATAGCCGATTTCCGTGGCTTCCACCGCGCTCTGGTTGGAGATGATCGACTGACGGCGTGCCTGTACCTGCTCCACATCGGTGTTGACTGCACGGTGCAGGTTACGGGTGTTTTCCACTACCTGGCGGCGTAGGCCTTCGCGCTGTTGCTCGGTCTGGTCGAGGCGCGAATAGGATTCGCGCACTTGCGAACTGGTGAGGCCGCCGCTGTAGATCGGGATGTTCAAGCGCAGGCCGACGGTGCGTTGCGACACATCGCCACCGTACGGGATGGGCAACTGATTCGGGTTGCTGAAGCCCAGGGCGTCGTTGTCGCCTTTTTCGTATTGCGCAACCGCATCGAGCGTCGGCAAGTGGCCGGCCTTGCGCTGCCGGAGGGTCTCTTCGGCGGCGGTTACCGCGTAATTGCTGGCGAGCAGGTTAAGGTTCTGGCGCCCGGCAGTTTCGACCCAGGCCTTGGCGTCGTTCGGTGCCGGCGGCAGCACCGGCAGCGTGTGGACGATACCCTGAATCGAGTTGTATTGGCGGTTGGTCAGGGTGATCAGCGCTTCGAAAGCGTCGTCCACCTGACGCTGGGCCAGGATGCGGTTGGCCCGGGCAGTGTCGTAGCTGGCCTGGGATTGCAGCACATCGGTCTTGTCCGACAGGCCCACATCGAAGCGTTCGTTGGACTGGTCGAGCTGGCGCTTGAAGGCATTTTCTTCGGCCTTGGTCGACGCCAGGTTGTCCTGGGCGCGCAGCACGGCGAAGTAGCTCTCGGCACTTTGCAAAATCAGGTTCTGCTCGGAGGCCGACAGTTGCAGCGAGGCTTGCTCGTTAACGGCTTGGGCGGCTTGCAGCTGGAACCAGCGGTCGGCACGGAACAGCGGCTGGCTCAGGGTGGCCCGCCAGGAGTGGGCGTCACGGTTGGCCGTGGCGGCCGGTTGGTCGATCTGGGTACGTACGTTATTGCTGTCGGCGCCGGCCGACAGATTCGGCAGCAAACCTGCGCGGGCCTGGGGCACTACTTCTTTTTGCGCGCCGTACTGCGCACGGGCAGCGGCCAGGTCGGCGTTGTTGTTCGCCGCTTCCTGATAGACGCTGACCAGGTCGGTATTGGCGGACAAGGGCGCTTCAGCTGCCCAGACCAGTCCGTTGGTCGCACAAGACACGGCAACAGCCAGTGAGAGTTTGCGCAGCATGAGGCGATCCCTAGTAAGAATATTACGGTGATAATTCAGCGCCCAAGGCTAAGGCTGGCCATGCCTGGCGTCAAGCCTTGAGGCCGTGCCCGAGTGTAGTGGCCGTACCGTCACACAACAATCCCACGATCACGCCATTCATCACGCTGAATGCACCGCTATTGGCAATTTGCCCACGCCATGGTCTAGACTGGCCGCGTTCTTGTCGGGGTGCCTTGTTGGAAGGCTGAGATCGGTAAATACCGGATCCCGTTGAACCTGATCAGGTTAGCGCCTGCGTAGGGAACAAGATTTCTCGTCACCCGGCGAGTCCTCTTGTGCTTCGTCCGGGATGTTGTTCGACAATCGAACAGCCCTCGTGCGCCAAGCACAGCACTGGTTCCAGTGCGTCCGTCCGTCACAGGTTCGCTCCGACAAAAATCCACCGCCTGGATAAGTTGGAGAGCCTGTGATGAGTACAAAACTAAAAAATACCGTGCACCTGAGTGAATCGGCCAAGGTCGACTCCGGCTCCGTGCAGCCATTTACCCGCTCGCAAAAAATCTACGTGCAGGGCTCCCGCCCGGATATTCGCGTGCCGATGCGTGAAATCAGCCTGGATGTGACCCCCACTGAGTTTGGTGGCGAAATCAACGCCCCTGTAGTGGTCTACGATACCTCCGGCCCCTATACCGACCCCAATGTCATCATCGACGTGCGCAAAGGCTTGGCCGATGTGCGCTCGCCGTGGATCGAAGAGCGTGGTGACACCGAGCGGCTGGCCTGCTTGAGTTCACGCTACGGCCAGGAACGTCTGGATAACCCCGACCTGGCCTACCTGCGCTTTGCCCACCTGCAAAACCCGCGTCGGGCCAAGGCCGGCGCCAACGTCAGCCAGATGCACTACGCGCGCAAAGGCATCATCACGCCAGAAATGGAATACGTGGCCATCCGCGAAAACATGAAGCTTGAGGAAGCTCGCGCCAGCGGCCTGCTCAAGCAACAACATGCCGGGCACAGCTTCGGCGCCAGTATTCCGAAAATCATCACGCCCGAGTTCGTGCGCGAAGAAATCGCTCGCGGCCGCGCAATCATCCCGGCCAACATCAACCACACCGAGCTGGAACCGATGATTATCGGCCGTAACTTCCTGGTGAAGATCAACGGCAACATCGGCAACAGCGCCCTGGGTTCGTCCATTGAAGAAGAAGTGGCGAAGATGACCTGGGGCATTCGCTGGGGCTCGGACAACATCATGGACCTGTCCACTGGCAAGCATATCCATGAAACCCGCGAGTGGATTATCCGTAATTCGCCCGTGCCGATCGGCACCGTGCCTATCTATCAGGCCCTGGAAAAAGTCGACGGCGTTGCCGAAGACCTGACCTGGGAGCTGTTCCGCGACACCCTGATCGAACAGGCCGAGCAAGGCGTGGACTACTTCACCATTCACGCCGGCGTACTGCTGCGCTACGTGCCGCTGACCGCCAATCGCGTCACCGGCATTGTCAGCCGTGGCGGCGCGATCATGGCCAAGTGGTGCTTGGCCCATCACAAGGAAAACTTCGCCTACACGCACTTCGAAGAGATCTGCGAAATCATGAAGGCCTATGACGTCAGCTTCTCCCTGGGGGATGGCCTGCGCCCGGGGTCGGTGGCCGATGCCAACGACGCTGCGCAATTCGGTGAACTGGAGACTCTGGGCGAGCTGACCAAGATCGCCTGGAAGCACGACGTACAAACCATGATCGAAGGCCCCGGCCATGTGCCGATGCAACTGATCAAAGAGAACATGGACAAGCAGCTGGAGTGCTGCGACGAGGCGCCGTTCTACACCCTCGGCCCGCTGACCACTGATATTGCGCCGGGCTACGACCACATCACCTCGGGTATCGGTGCGGCGATGATCGGCTGGTTCGGTTGCGCCATGCTCTGCTACGTCACGCCCAAGGAGCACTTGGGGCTGCCGAACAAGGATGACGTGAAGACCGGGATCATCACCTACAAGATTGCGGCCCACGCGGCCGACCTTGCCAAAGGCCACCCTGGCGCGCAGATTCGCGATAACGCCCTGAGCAAGGCGCGCTTCGAATTCCGCTGGGAAGACCAGTTCAACCTCGGCCTGGACCCGGACACCGCACGGGCATTCCACGACGAGACGTTGCCCAAGGAATCGGCCAAGGTCGCGCATTTCTGCTCCATGTGTGGGCCTAAATTCTGCTCGATGAAGGTCACCCATGAGGTGCGTGAGTACGCGGCCAACCAGCGCATCGATGCGGTGGATGTGGACGTGGCCAAGGGCTTGGCCGAGCAGGCTGAGCGTTTCAAACAGGAAGGTAGCCAGCTCTACAAGAAGGTCTGATCCCTAGGCGGCGGTGTCTGCACCGCCGTCATCGCGGGCAAGCCCGGCTCCCACAGTTGGCCGAGTGGTACACAGATTTTTTGTTCACAGCCGATCCCCTGTGGGAGTCGGGCTTGCCCGCGATAGCGATCCGACGAACACCCAATCTCCCTCTGCAATAACACCCTTGAACCACCAACCGATCAACGGCGTGCCGGCACCAGCTCAGGCTTGATCACGCCGGTTAGGCGCGTATAGGGCAGGGTGATTTCGATCAGCCCCTGTGCGTAAGGGGCGATGGTGCTGACGTTGTACTTGAGCACCACGCCGCCGCTGGTCAGGGCCACGTTCGGGGTTTTCTGGAACGGCCAGCTCTTCACGAACTCCGGATCGCGATCCATCTTGGTGCTGATCAACCAGCTGTTGTGGGCAACTTTAGCGGTATTCCAGAAGGCCTGCTCCTGGCCGGGCAACAGCATGTCGGCCAGGGTCAGTTCCTTATGCAGAATCCGTGAATAGTTGATAAACCCGCGGCCTGGCTCGCCGTGGGCGACGCCGGTGTCCAGGTAACTGGACACTTCAACGATCACCAGTCCGTCATGCTGGTCACGTACCTTGGCTTGCAAGTACATGCCATGACGGTCCGGCGACTCACGCAGGAAGGTGTTCCGGTAGGCGTTCAGGCTCGCCGGGACGCTGGCGCCAGGCGTGGTGCGGGTCATTTGCAGCAAACGCTGTTCCACCAGGCTGTCGAGTTGTGGCTCGGTGGGGAAATGCACGGTGTCGATGTTCACCAGCGGGCAGGCCGGGCTGTCACAGCCGGGCTTGATCTGCTCGGATTTGTCGGTGGTAACGTCCAGCGGCTTGAGATAGGCCGGTTGGAACAGGCTCTGGCAAGCACCCAGGGTCAAGGCAATACAGGCCACGGAGGCGATTTTTAAAAGCGACATGTGTGTCCTTCGTAAATCGATGGAAAGCGAAAAGAGTAGCGCTTGGACTGCCAACGTGGCCGCCAGTTCGCCACTAAACTGATTGCAGCGAGTTTGACGCTCGCCGCCTCTCCCGGCAACCGCAAAGGGGCTGCATCAACGGGCGTCGGCGCGTTAGGATGGCGCCCATTGCACGAGCTTAACGAGGGACACCATGACGGACATCGCGAAGTCGACGCCGAACAAGATCGAGATTGTTCAGCGTGACAATGCCTATAAAGGCTTCTACAAGCTCGATCGCGTGCAACTGCGCCACGAAAAATTTGACGGCGGCATGAGCCGGGTGATCAACCGCGAGGTGTTCGTGCGTCACGACGCCGTGTGCGTGCTGCCCTACGACCCGCTGCGCGATGAGGTGGTGTTGATCGAACAGTTCCGCGTCGGCGCCATGGGCCGCGCCGACAACCCCTGGCTGGTGGAGATGGTCGCCGGCCTGATTGACAAGGATGAGCAACCCGAGGAGGTTGCACACCGCGAGGCCGAGGAGGAAGCTGGGCTGACATTCTCCGCGCTGTGGCCGATCACCAAGTATTTCCCGTCGCCGGGCGGCAGTACTGAATTTGTCCACCTGTACCTGGGCCGATGCGACAGCTCGGGCGCGGGTGGCGTCCATGGATTGGAAGAAGAAGCAGAAGACATCCGCGTCACCGTCTGGGCATTCGAAGATGCCTTGCAGGCGGTGCGCGATGGCAAGATTTCCAACGCAGCCAGCATTATCGCCCTGCAATGGCTTGCGCTTAATCGCGCGGAAGTGAGGGGGTTATGGCAGTAAAGGCACGGGAACGTTATCGAGTTGACCTGATCGGGCTGCAAGCGGCCTGCGAGGCCAACTATGCGCGGCTGATGCGCCTGCTCCCGGACATGCGCCACGCCCCCCAGGCGCGGCGCATTGCTGTCACCCATGGCGATCAGATGCTCGGTGTGCTGACCCTGGAAGTCATTCTCACCTGCCCGTACACCACCACCCTGCGGGTGCGCCAGGAGCACAGCCTGCCGTGGTTGCCGGTGCCGCAACTGGAAGTACAGGTGTACCACGACGCGCGTATGGCCGAAGTGATCAGTGCCGAGCACGCACGACGCTTTCGCAGCATCTATCCTTACCCGAATGTGTTCATGCACCAGCCCGATGAGAAAGCACAGCTCAATGTGTTCCTCGGCGAATGGCTCAGCCACTGCCTGGCCTTGGGCCATGAGTTTGAAGTGGTGCGGTAGAGGTGAACTGTGCCTGCTTCCTTGGGTTTCCTCTTTGTGTCCTGCCCCAGCATAATCGCGCCAAATGTCCATTCCTGTAGTTGCCAGGGAGAGCGCCTTGCCGAGCGTATCCGCCGTGAATCCTGATGCCGTGTTGCTGGTGCAGTTGTCCGACAGCCACCTGTTCGCCGACGCTGACGCCACGTTGCTGGGCATGAATACCCGTGAAAGCCTGCAGCGGGTGGTCGAGCTGGTGCGTGCGCAACAGCCGGCCATCGACCTGATACTGGCGACCGGCGACTTGTCTCAGGACGGCACGCTGGCGTCATATCAGCAGTTTCGCGATTTGACCGCTCCCCTTGGCGCCCCGGCGCGCTGGATTCCCGGCAACCACGACGAACCGCAGGTCATGGCCCAGGCTGCCATGCACAGTGATTTGCTCGAACCGGTGGTGGATATCGGCAACTGGCGTATCACCCTGCTGGATTCGGCGGTACCCGGGTCGGTGCCGGGCTACTTGCAAGACGAGCAACTGCAACGGCTGGCGCAGGCCTTGAGCGAAGCGCCGGACCGCCATCACCTGGTGTGTTTCCACCATCATCCGGTGCCCATCGGTTGTGCGTGGATGGAGCCTATCGGCCTGCGCAACCCCGAGGCGCTGTTTGCCGTGCTTGAGCGCTTCCCGCAGACCAAGGCATTGCTTTGGGGCCATGTGCATCAGGAGATCGACGGCGAGCGCAACGGGGTGCGACTGCTGGCTTCGCCGTCCACCTGTATCCAGTTCGCGCCGGGAAGTGAGGGTTTCCAGGTCAGCGAGCAGGCGCCGGGTTATCGCTGGTTGCGTTTGCATGGCGACGGACGGTTGGAGACGGGGGTGGAGCGTTTGGTGGGCTTTGCGTTCACCGTCGATTACGGCAGCAACGGCTATTAAGACCTGCAAACACTGATCAAAGGGTGGGAGCTGGCTTGCCTGCGATGGCGGTGTACCTGGCGCTGACTCGTTGACTGAATCGCCGCCATCGCAGGCAAGCCAGCTCCCACATTGGGTCCGCTTCTGCCTGCATTCCCTGTAAACTGCGCCTCTTTGGCCCCAGCACGGAGAGCCCGGCATGTCCGCTTCGATCCTGTATATCCACGGTTTCAACAGTGCGCCGGCTTCCAACAAGGCCAGCCAGTTGACCACTGTGATGGGCACCCTCGGCCTGTCCGACCAGCTACGTGTACCGGCGCTGCATCACCACCCTCGTCAGGCGATTCTTCAATTGGAGCAAGCGATTGCGCAACTGGGCCGGCCACTGCTGGTCGGCAGCTCACTCGGCGGCTACTATGCAACCCATCTTGCAGAACGCCATGGTCTCAAGGCGTTGCTGGTCAACCCGGCGGTCAGTCCCCATCGGATGTTCGACGGTTACCTGGGCACCCAGAAGAACCTCTACACCGATGAGACCTGGGAATTGACACAGGACCACGTCACGGCCCTGGCCGAGCTGGAAGTACCGGCGCCCCAGGATGCCGCGCGTTATCAGGTGTGGTTGCAGACCGGGGACGAAACCCTGGATTATCGCCTGGCCCAACAGTATTACCGGGCCTGCGCCTTGCGCATCCAGGCCGGTGGCGACCATGGCTACCAGGGGTTCGCCCAGCAATTGCCGGCACTGTTGTGTTTTGCCGGCATTGGCGCAGATCAGTTTCAATCCTTCGATTTTTCGTCACTGTAAAAAATCGCAGGTCACTTTTTAATCGAACGACTCACGACGAGACCCCATGGCCACTCCCAGCGCTAGCTCTTATAACGCCGACGCCATCGAAGTCCTCTCGGGCCTCGACCCGGTGCGCAAACGCCCCGGCATGTATACCGACACCAGTCGGCCGAACCACCTTGCCCAGGAAGTCATCGACAACAGCGTCGACGAAGCCTTGGCCGGGCACGCCAAGTCGGTGCAAGTCATCCTTCACGCCGACCATTCCCTGGAAGTGTCCGACGATGGTCGTGGCATGCCGGTGGACATTCACCCCGAAGAGGGTGTGCCGGGCGTCGAGCTGATCCTTACCAAGCTCCATGCCGGCGGCAAGTTCTCCAACAAGAACTACCAGTTCTCCGGCGGTTTGCACGGTGTGGGTATTTCCGTGGTCAACGCGCTGTCGACTCTGGTGCGGGTCAAGGTCAAGCGCGACGGCAACGAGTACCAGATGACCTTCGCCGATGGCTACAAAGCCACCGACCTGGAAGTGATCGGCACCGTTGGCAAGCGCAACACAGGCACCAGCGTGTACTTTGCGCCGGACCCCAAGTATTTCGATTCGCCCAAATTCTCCATCAGCCGCCTCAAGCACGTGCTCAAGGCCAAGGCCGTGCTGTGCCCGGGGCTGCTGGTCAGCTTTGAAGACAAAGGCACCGGCGAGAAGGTCGAGTGGCACTACGAAGACGGCCTGCGTTCCTACCTGGAAGACTCGGTCAGCGACTTCGAACGCCTGCCCAACGAGCCGTTCTGCGGCAGCCTTTCGGGTAATAAAGAAGCGGTGGACTGGGCGCTGCTGTGGTTGCCCGAAGGTGGCGACAGCGTGCAGGAAAGCTACGTCAACCTGATCCCCACGGCCCAGGGCGGCACCCACGTCAACGGTTTGCGCCAAGGCTTGCTGGATGCCATGCGTGAATTCTGCGAATACCGCAGCCTGTTGCCGCGTGGCGTCAAGCTGGCGCCGGAAGACGTGTGGGAGCGCATCGCGTTCGTGCTGTCGATGAAGATGCAGGAACCGCAATTTTCCGGCCAGACCAAGGAGCGCCTGTCGTCCCGCGAGGCAGCGGCGTTTGTCTCTGGCGTGGTCAAGGACGCCTTCAGCCTGTGGCTCAACGAGCATCCCGAGCTGGGCCTGGCCCTGGCGGAGCTGGCGATCAACAACGCCGGCCGGCGCTTGAAGGCGAGCAAAAAGGTCGAGCGCAAGCGCATCACCCAGGGCCCGGCACTGCCGGGCAAACTGGCCGATTGCGCCGGGCAAGACCCGATGCGTTCCGAGCTGTTCCTGGTCGAAGGTGACTCCGCCGGCGGTTCCGCCAAGCAAGCGCGGGACAAGGAGTTCCAGGCGATCCTGCCACTGCGCGGCAAGATCCTCAACACCTGGGAAGTCGACGGCAGCGAAGTGCTGGCCAGCCAGGAAGTGCACAACATCGCCGTGGCCATCGGGGTCGACCCGGGTGCAGCGGACATGAGCCAGCTGCGCTATGGCAAGATCTGTATCCTCGCCGACGCCGACTCCGACGGCCTGCACATCGCTACCTTGCTGTGCGCGTTGTTTGTGCAGCACTTCCGCCCATTAGTGGATGCCGGTCACGTCTACGTCGCCATGCCGCCGCTGTATCGCATCGACCTGGGCAAGGAGATTTTCTACGCTCTGGACGAAGCCGAGCGCGATGGCATCCTCGACCGCCTGGTGGCCGAGAAGAAACGCGGCAAGCCACAGGTCACGCGATTCAAGGGCCTGGGTGAGATGAACCCGCCGCAACTGCGCGAAACCACCATGGACCCGAACACCCGGCGCCTGGTGCAGTTGACCCTGGAAGACTTCGCCGCTACCTCGGAAATGATGGACATGCTGCTGGCTAAGAAACGCGCTGGCGACCGCAAGACCTGGCTTGAATCCAAAGGCAACCTGGCCGAGGTTCTGGGCTGATGCGCACAGGCTTCGCCCTGGCGATCCTGATGTTGAGCGGGCTGGCGGTCACCCAGGTGGCCGCAGCCAGCGTGGCAGAGCTCAAGCTGGTCTCGGAACACCCGGTTGACGGCATGCGCGGTGGGAACCTGTCGGGCCTGGCGTTGTGTGGCAACGAGCTGTGGACGGTTTCGGACCGCGATGACGACCAGATTTACCGCCTGGATACCCGTGCGCCGACGTGGAGCGCGCAAGCGCTGAAGATCGACGTGCCGCCCGTGCCCGAGTCCGGCCTGCCTTGGGGCTTGCGTTCGCGCACCAAGGCCGCTTCGTTCATACGTGGTGGTGACCTGGACTTTGAAGGCATCAGCTGTGATGCCGCAGGCAACCGTTACATTGTCAGCGAAGCCCATGCCGCGGTGTTGCAGGTGCCCGCCACGGGCGCGCCGGAGTGGTTGAAAATCGCGCCGGGCATGGTGCGTGAAGCCAGGGCCAGTGGCATGTTGCTGCACTTTAATGCCTTGTTCGAAGGCTTGGCGGTAAACCCTGAAGGCAATCAGATCTGGCTGGCTGCCGAGCGTGAACGCCGTGGCCTGGTCTCGATCAAGCGTGGGCAGAGCGTATGGGATTGTGATGGCCGTTGTGTATTGTTGAGCGAGGCCGGCCAGGAAGTGCAGCCGGCGCAGTTCCCCAACGCCAAGGCCGTGTCCAAGGACTTTGCCGACTTGTCGCTGTTCAACGGCAAGCTGTTTACCCTGGAGCGCAATGCGTTCCAGATCTGCCGGCGCGACCCGCTCACGGCCAAGGTTGAGCTGTGCTGGTCGTTTGCCGACGAAACCCTGACGCCACAGCGACGTTACCCGCAGTCGTATGGCCTGGCTGAAGCCCTGTTGGTGGATGCCGACGGTGCCTGGGTCGGGATCGACAACAATTTCGGCCCGCGTGCCGATGGTGAAAAACGTCCGATGGTCTATCGTTTTGCCGCTCCGGATGGCGGCTGGAGTGCCCAGCCATGAGTCGAGATTTTTTTGAATTGAATCAGCGCAGCGGCAGTTCCGCTGCGCCTTACCCCATGATGAGGCCCGCATGAGTGACATCCTCGCAGACAGCTTAGATGGCGTAGAACGCCGGTCGCTGGCTGAATTCACCGAAAATGCCTACCTCAATTACTCCATGTACGTGATCATGGACCGTGCCTTGCCGCATATCGGCGACGGCCTGAAGCCCGTGCAACGGCGCATCATCTACGCCATGAGTGAGTTGGGCCTGGACGCCGATTCCAAGCACAAGAAGTCGGCGCGTACCGTCGGTGACGTGCTCGGTAAGTTCCACCCCCACGGCGATTCGGCGTGCTATGAAGCGATGGTGCTGATGGCCCAGCCGTTCAGCTACCGCTATACCCTGGTGGACGGCCAGGGTAACTGGGGGGCACCGGATGACCCCAAATCCTTCGCCGCCATGCGTTACACCGAGGCGCGGTTGTCGCGTTATTCCGAAGTGCTGCTCAGCGAGCTGGGCCAGGGCACTGCCGACTGGGGGCCGAACTTTGACGGCACCCTTGACGAACCCCTGGTGTTGCCGGCGCGTTTGCCGAATATCCTGCTCAATGGCACCACCGGTATCGCGGTCGGCATGGCCACCGACGTGCCGCCGCACAACCTGCGCGAAGTCGCCACCGCCTGCGTGCGCTTGCTCGATGAGCCCAAGGCTACGGTCGAGCAGCTCTGCGAGCATATCCAGGGCCCGGATTACCCGACCGAAGCAGAGATCATCACGCCGCGCGCCGACCTGCTGAAGATGTACGAAACGGGCAAGGGCTCGGTGCGTATGCGTGCCGTGTACCACATTGAGGACGGCGACATTATTGTGACGGCGCTTCCGCACCAGGTATCGGGTGCCAAGGTGCTGGAGCAGATCGCCGCGTTGATGCAGGCCAAGCCGTCGAAATTACCGCAAGTGGCCGACCTGCGTGACGAGTCCGACCATGAGAACCCGTGCCGTATCGTGATCATCCCGACCAACAGCCGGGTGGATCATGAAGTGTTGATGCAGCATTTGTTTGCCAGCACCGACCTGGAGTCCAGCTATCGGGTCAACGTCAATATCATCGGCCTGGACGGCAAGCCGCAGTTGAAGAACCTGCGCAATCTGCTGGTGGAATGGCTGGAGTTCCGTGTACAAACCGTGCGCCGCCGCCTGCAATTCCGCCTCGACAAGGTTGAGCGCCGCTTGCATCTGTTGGACGGTTTGCTGATCGCCTACCTCAACCTGGATGAAGTGATCCATATCATCCGTACCGCCGAGCATCCGAAGGCCGAGCTGATCGCGCGTTTCGAGCTGAGCGAAATCCAGGCGGACTACATCCTCGACACCCGCTTGCGCCAGTTGGCACGCCTGGAAGAAATGAAGCTGCGCGACGAGCAGGATGCACTGCTCAAGGAGCAAGCCAAGCTGCAAGCCCTGCTGGGCAGCGAAGCCAAGCTCAAGAAGCTGGTGCGTAGCGAACTGATCAAAGACGCCGAAACCTATGGCGATGACCGTCGCTCGCCTATCGTCGAGCGCGCTGAAGCCAAGGCCCTGACCGAAACCGAACTGTTGCCCAACGAGAAAATTACCGTCGTTCTGTCGGAAAAGGGTTGGGTTCGCTCCGCCAAAGGGCATGATATTGACGCCACCGGCCTTTCGTACAAAGCCGGTGATGGCTTCAAGACCGCTGCCGCCGGGCGTTCCAATCAGTTTGCGGTGTTTATCGACTCGACCGGGCGCAGTTATTCGGTGCCGGCCCATACCCTGCCGTCTGCACGGGGGCAGGGCGAGCCGTTGACCGGGCGCCTCACGCCGCCGCCGGGGGCGAATTTCGAGTGCGTGCTGTTGCCGGACGATGATTCGCTGTATGTCATCGCCTCCGACGCCGGTTACGGTTTCGTGGTCAAGGGTGAAGACCTGCAGGCCAAGAACAAGGCGGGCAAGGCGCTGTTGAGCCTGCCGAACAATGCCAAGGTGATCCTGCCAAGGCCGGTGGAGGATCGTGAAAGCAACTGGCTGGCGTCGGTGACCACCGAAGGGCGCTTGCTGGTGTTCAAGATCAGCGACTTGCCGCAGTTGGGCAAGGGTAAAGGCAACAAGATCATCGGGATTCCCGGTGACCGGGTGGCCAGTCGCGAGGAGTATGTGACTGACATCGCCGTGGTCCCGGAAGGCTCTACCCTGGTGCTCCAGGCCGGCAAGCGCACGTTGTCATTGCGCCCTGACGACCTTGAACACTACAAGGGTGAGCGTGGCCGGCGAGGTAACAAACTGCCACGAGGCTTCCAGCGAGTGGATGCCTTGCTGGTCGAAACGCCGGTTTAAGCGGTACTAGAGGCCTCGATCTACGATTTAACGCGTAGATCGATGCTTTCGCGCTGGAGTCATGGCGCATATTCACGGATGATATGGCCTTTCCAGCGCCGGCGTGGCCGAGCGTGTTCAGGTTATTTTTAGTATTACATTGTGGTTCGCCTTGTGGCAGCCACTTGGATGGGATGATGACTGCTCCACGCCTTCCTCTATTTTTGATGCTCGCTGGCCTTTTGGGGTTGGCGGGTTGCAGCACACATCAACCGGTGTCGCTGTACCAGCTGGACAGCGGAAGTCCGGCTCAGCCAGCCCAAACCGCTGGCATGGCAGTATTGCTGGGGCCGGTAGTCGTTGCCGATTACCTGCAACGCGAAACCCTGCTTCAACGTCAGAACGACGGCAGCCTGCAAGGTTCCACAGATGGTCGTTGGGCCGGTAGCCTGTCGTCGGATATCAACCAGTTGATGTTGCGTCAGGTCGCCGGCCAGTTAGACAGCCAGCGAGTAGTCCTGGCGCCGGGACCCTCCGGGTTCACCCCGGATGTACAGGTGTTGCTGACCATTACGCGGCTGGATTCCGGCAAGTCGCAACCGGCGATCCTGGATGCACAGTGGCGCCTGATCGACCGTCGCGGGCAGGTGCGGGACAACCGCATTGTGCACCTGCAGGAAGAACACGCCGGCACCACTGCGTCCCAGGTCCAGGCCCAGGGTGTGCTGTTGCAGCACTTGGCACAGCAGTTGTCGGTGGCGCTCAAACCACTGGCCAACCAGCCGCCGATTGCCGAAGCGCAGCCGCGTAAACAGGCCCCCGCCCAGGCCAAGCCTGCGGCCCCGGAAAAGCCGAAGATGCCGATGGCCACGCCGATTCGTACGGATCTGGAAGTGTTCAGGTTCTGATCTGAAATTTATTTTTGAAAAAGCCCGCCAAGCCCGCGGGCTTTTTCATGCCTGCTGTAAAACGCCAGCGCCTAATTCTGCGTACCTGTTAATTCTGACAGTATCCAGCTGCGCATAAGGTCTCTAGTGTGATTTCAGTCCTATCTCTTAAGGTACTGAACTCATGAAAAAAATATCGATCTTCCTCGCTTGGTTTTTTTGTAGTGCATTAAGTGTTGCTCTCATGGGCTGTAGCCATGAAGTTAATCGTGAATTTGGCGGCCTTGAAAATGATGAACTTCCGCCCGCCGAAGGTGAACTGTCAAGCTTGAGTCAGATAATCCGCCCTGTGACGGGCACCAAGAGGATGCTGGTCACGGTAACCCATTGGCAGGGAGAGCGAGTGTTGGACAGGGATCAGGTGGAGTTGCATACGCTGTCTACTGATCCTAATTCATTACGCTCTTATATTCTGGCTGCGTCCGGTGGAAAGCTGAAGTTGGAGGGGCGGGTAGTGGAGGCGACGTCTGGACCGAAGCCTGAGGGATGCTCTATGTCCACGTCTATCGCGGAGGGTCGCAAGACTGCCGAAAAGAATGGCCTTAATCCCGATGATTTCGACTATGAAATTAACATCGTTAATTGTGGCGGTGGCGCCTTGGCCTTTACCCCCGGTAGGCATGTTGGAGTGTTTGGCAAGGCAGGCTCGCCGCATGTTTACAAGCACGAGCTTGGTCATAATTTAGGCTTTCGTCATGGGGGAAGCCTCATAGGCTGCCCCCGCAATGGCGCGTCTGTGAGTGCGCCTGTTGATTGCACTTACGTTGAGTATGGAGACACTGGTGACTCAGTGTCAGGTGGTGGCACGCTTTATCCTGCGGTCAGCCGCCGCTATGTCGGCTGGCTGGATGATGGCCAGGCGACGACTATCACGCGCACCGGCCTTTACAGTTTGAAGGTGTTGGGACGCGAAGGCCCGCAGCTGTACCTGATCAAGATCCCTGAAACCCATTCGCCCGGTGGGGCCTACTACCCGTTGTTGTCGCTCGAATACAGGAAACCTACGGTCTTTGATAACTTTCCGGAGAATGACAACCGGGTCAATGGCGTGTGGATGCGTTATGCGAGGGAGCAAGGCGTGCAGAATGTGCAGATTGATGCCACGCCAGAGACGCCAAGAACCAACGATCCTACGCTACTTGCGGGGCAGACATTTGAGGACTCTTCCGGCAAGGTTAAAGTGCTTGTGTGCAGCGCCGGGCCGGACGAGGCGATAGTCGCGGTCGCGCTTGATGGGGCGGGTTTTCCTTACTGTACAACCACGGTCCCCGCTCCCGTCATTGCGGTCCCTCTCGAGGGGGCCAGCACCGGTAAACAGCCAGTATTTGCCGGCACTGCCTGGCCTGGCGCACGTATTGAAATAGTAAATGCTTCCAAGCCCGAGGAAGTCGTGGGCACTGCCATTGCCGATGGCAACGGCAACTGGTCGGTGTACTCGCTGTCAGTGCATGATGTTGGCAGTTATTCTTATACTGCCCGACAAACTTTTGGGGGAAGAACCTCGGTGTTATCTGGCAATCGCAGCTTCAAGGTGGCTGAACTGAGCGTGCCTGCGGCAATAATCGAGACCCCCGCCCAAAATGTCGAAGTTGGCCGCCTGCCGCAAGTGTCAGGTACCGGTGTTCCTGGTGCTACTGTGGTGTTGCTTAAATCCAACGATCCTTACAATCCGCTGGCCACTACTAGGGTCGATGGCTATGGCCGCTGGTCAGTGCGCATAGAGCGCCCTCTACCGATAAGTCCACCGGCCTTTACCATGACCGGCTATCAAACCCTTGATGGAAAACGTTCGGGTTGGCTGGCGAACAGGACACTCAAGGTTGTTGATGTACCTGATCCGGCGATTATCCAAACGCCGGCCCAAAGCGTCAGAACGGGCCGCCGGCCTTTTGTGACCGGTACGGGTGTAGCAGGTGCTACTGTTGTGTTGATGCAGTCGTACAAACCTGAAAATATTTTAGCCACTACTACCGTCGATGGTTATGGGCGATGGGCCACGCAGGTTGATAATCCGCTGCCGATAAGCCCACCAGCCTTTACCATGACTGGATATCAGTCGATTGAGGGGAAAAGATCCGGTTGGTTGGCCAATAGAACTATCCAGGTTGTCGATGCTCCCGATCTGGCGATTATCGAAACCCCTGCACAAGGTGTGAAAACAGGACGTCGGCCAGTTGTGTCAGGTAGTGGTATTGCGGGCGCGACCGTCGTGTTGCTCAAATCGGGTGACCCGTATAACGCCTTGGCGACCACCACTGTCGATGGCTATGGACGCTGGTCGGTGCAGGTTGATCAGCCTCTGCCGGTCACAAACTCCTTTGTCATGACGGGCTATCAGCAGCTTGACGGTAAAATCGCCCGCTGGCTGGCGAATAGGACCTTCCAGGTAGTGCAGGTTCCCGATGCTCCGGTTATCGAAACCCCTGCCGAAAACCAGACCGTTGGCCGCCAGCCTCTTGTAAAAGGCACTGGCGTTGTGGGGGCCGTGGTTGAGTTGAATCAGGAGAACAGGCCCGGAATTCCACTTGGGTACGCGGTTGTCGATGGTTTTGGACAATGGTCTGTCCAGATAGAAAGGCCGCTACCCGTCGGGTCCAACTTTAAAATGAGTGGGTATCAGCTTTTGGACCAGGTCAGGTCAGGCTGGATTCCACGCCGAACCATTAATGTCGTGGATAGCAAGAAAATCAAATAGTACTCGAAAGCCCGCAGGTGTTCGTTCTCTGCGGGCTTGTGATCATCAATGCATTAGTCTTGGAGTCGACCCTTGTTGCGGGTCTCATGCATCCGCGCCAATTGCCGCTCCAGCATCGATGGATACGGCTCCATCAAGCGCTCCACACAGCTGGCCCCTTCAGGGCTGGCAATCGGGCGGATACGTGCGCGTTGGCGGATCAACGTGTCCTCACTGATCTTGCGCTCCACCAACAGCAGGTTACGGCTGTGCTGGGACAAGGCCAGGGCATCCTGGGCGATTTCGGTGAGTAGCAGGTCGATCTGGCTAATGCCAAACAGATCGTCACCCACGGTTAGACCCAACTGCAGTTGCAGGGTAATGCCGCTGTCGGCCACTTCGATCTGCAGGGCATGGCCCAGGGCGCGCAACAGCTCGCCGCAGCAGATGGCATTGGTCAGGTAGTCCTCGCCGCTGTCTTCACTGTGGAACAGCATCAGCGTGCTGCCATCGTTCAGGGTGTGCAGTTCGCTCTGGTAGAGCGAAGCGGCCTGGTCGAGGCAGTCGCGGTAGCGTTCGAGCAGTTCGGTCAGGCGGGCACGGGGCAGGCGGCGCAGTTGCTCCTGGGCGCCCAGTTGCACGGCGAGTACGGCACTGTGCTGTGGCTCGGCGTTCTTGACCGCAACGGGTTTGGGCGCAGCGACTGGGGCGGCTGCCGAGGTGTCGCGCAGGTCGGCGAACGGGTCTTCGTCGTCCAGTTCGTCTTCCTCGGCCTTGATCACATGGCGCGGCGCAGGCTTGAGGCCGGCCACCGGGGCGCTTTCGTCGAAGCCTGGGTCGCGCAGGTCGCGCACTTCAAACTCAGGCTCGTCGGCGTAGTCCTCGGCGTCGTCGTACTCAGGCTCGGGCTCGACTTCAGGCGCTTTTGGCTCCGGGGCAAAGCTGGCGTGGAGCTGGCGCGCGAGGTCGCCGATTTCGTCCTGGCGATCAGTGGCCGGGGTGTGTTCGTCGATATCCCGCAGCCAGATGCGCAGTTGCATCAACGGCGTGGAGATATGCCGGCCCAGGCGCAGGCTCAAGGCCAGGGCCAAGGCCAGTAGGATCGCGCTCAGAATGCCCATGCTTTGCAGGCTGATGGTCATCGGCTGCTGGAACTGTTGCATATCAAGGCTGATACGCAGTTGGCCGGCCTTCACGTCCTGGAACGTAATATTACTCTGATACAGGCCTTCGGCCTCACCGAGCAGACCGTTTTTCGGGCGTTGCCCGGCCTCGGCCATGATCCGGTTGTCCACGCTATAGATAGCGGCGTGGGCCACGAGCGGGTTCTTGGTCAGGTTGTTGAGCAACACGTTGAGGCTGAGGATGTCGTTGGATACCAGCAACTCAGTCGCCGAAGTGGCAGTCTGGGTTGTCAGGCTCGCGCCCAGGGCGTCAGCTTGCTCGTGCATGGCCTGCTTGAACTGCAAACCCATCACGCAGGCGTAGATCACCAGGGCCAGAGCGACCAGGATCACGTTATGGCTGGCGATGCGCAATGCAATCGGTACACGGCGATGGCGCAGTGCCCGGAAGATCAGCAGGAAGAAGTTATCGGTTTTTACTGGCGTGGGCCGGTTCACTTGCGCTCGGCTCTTGGTCCGTGAAGTTGACGCGCAGTATAGCGACAGGCCCATGGCCGGCAAAGCGCTGGCTGTGCCCGATGGTCACTGAAAGTGGGTAGAATGCGGTTTTTTTCCAGCCTGGGGGTGCGCTTTGCGCGAAATTGTCCTGATCAACATCACGGGTGAAGACCGGCCGGGTCTCACCGCAGCCATTACCGGCGTCCTGGCCCAGGGTGGTGTGAACATTCTCGACATCGGCCAGGCGGTGATCCACGACACCTTGTCGTTCGGCATCCTGGTGGAGATCCCCAGCACCGAACAGGCCTCCTCGGTACTCAAGGACATCCTGTTTACGGCGTATAAGCTCGATCAACAGGTACGTTTCACCCCGGTGTCCGAAGCTGACTACCAGCACTGGGTCGAAGGCCAGGGTAAAAAGCGCCATATCGTCACCCTGTTGACCCGCAAGGTAACGGCTGAGCAGTTGCAGCGCGTCAGTTCGATCACCGCGCAATACGGATTGAATATCGACCATATCGACCGTCTGTCGGGTCGCATGCCCTTGGACACTCCGGCTGACAAAGGCAAGGGCTGCATCGAGTTCTCCGTGCGCGGTGAACCGGCTGATGCGCAAGCGCTACGCGCTGATTTCCTGAGCGTGGCCCAGGAACTGAATGTCGATATCGCCTTCCAGGAAGACTCCCTGTTCCGTCGCAACCGCCGCTTGGCGGTGTTCGACATGGACTCCACCTTGATCGAAGCCGAAGTCATCGACGAGCTGGCCAAGGCGGCCGGTGTGGGCGAGCAAGTCTCGGAGATTACCGAGCGCGCGATGGCCGGCGAGCTGGATTTTCGTGCCAGCTTCAAGGAGCGTCTGGCGCTGCTCAAAGGCTTGGACGTTGGCGTGCTGGATTCGATCGGCGCGTCGCTGCGCCTGACTGAAGGCGCCGAAACCCTGTTCGCCGAACTCAAGCGCCTGGGCTACAAGACCGCCATCCTGTCCGGCGGCTTCACTTACTTTGCCAAGCAGTTGCAGGCCAAGCTGGGCATTGACTATGTATTCGCCAACGAGCTGGAAGTGGTGGATGGCAAAGTGACTGGCGTCGCGGTGGAGCCGATTGTCGACGCCCAGCGCAAGGCCGACCTGCTCAAGGAATTGGCCCATAAGGAAGGCTTGCGCCTGGAGCAGACCATTGCGGTCGGCGACGGCGCCAATGACTTGCCGATGCTGGCGATTGCCGGGTTGGGCGTGGCCTTTCGCGCCAAACCGTTGGTCAAGCAGTCAGCCAAGCAGGCGATTTCGACCTTGGGGTTGGATGGCGTGTTGTATCTGCTGGGCTTGCGTGACCGCGACGGTCAGCTATAAGCCGATCTCACTGTCACTGATCGTTCCCACGCTCCGCGTGGGAGCGCCTCCAGTGACGCTCTGCGTCACGCTTTGGGCGCAGAGCGCCTCGGGCTGCATTCCCACGCGGAGCGTGGGAACGATCAACTGCAATATCAGGCTTTAGCAGCGGCGATGCCCTGGCCCATCTGCACCGGCGTACCCGCTGCCAGTTCTTCAGCCCACTTCACCTGGTCCGGGCCGAACAACACGATGGCGGTCGATCCCAGTTTGAAGCGACCCAGCTCCGCACCTTTCTCCAGATGAATCGGCGCGCGGGCCGCTTCGTCGTAGCGGAAGGTTTTCAGCTCGCGTTTCGGCGGCGTTACCAAACCGGCCCACACGGTTTCAATCGACGCAACGATCATCGCACCTACCAACACCACGGCCATCGGGCCGCGTTCGGTGTCGAACAAGCAGACAACGCGCTCGTTACGGGCGAACAGCTCCGGCACGTTTTCGGCGGTGGTCTGGTTGACCGAGAAAATCCGCCCTGGCACATACACCATCTCGCGCAGGGTACCGGCCAGTGGCATGTGCACCCGGTGGTAGTCCTTGGGCGACAGGTAAATAGTCGCGAAGTCCCCGCCCATGAACGGCGCAGCCATTGCCGCATCGCCACCGAGCAGTTCCAGCACGCTGAAGCTGTGGCCCTTGGCCTGGAAGATACGACCATGTTCGATCGGGCCTAGCTGGCTGACCGCGCCATCGGCAGGGCTCAGCACTGCGCCTGGGGTTGGATCCAGCGGACGGGCGCCGTCTTTCAGCGCGCGGGTGAAGAAGGCGTTGAAGTGCTCGTAGGCGGTCAGGTCTTCCACCAGGGCCTGGGACATGTCCACCTGGTAGCGCTTGGCGAACCAGGCAGTGAAGGCGTTCTTGAACCAGCGCACGCGGCACTCGGCGATACAGCCGGCCAGGCGCGACAGCAAGTGGTGCGGCAGCAAGTACTGGCTGAGGATAAACAACTGCTTTTTCATAACTGTCCTTAAACCTTAAATCTCAACGGGGGTGTCGGGGTGGTTGCCCCATTCGCCCCAGGAACCGGCATAACCTTTGACTCGCGGATAACCGAGCGCCTTGGCCACCAGGTAGGTGAAGCCAGAGCGGTGGTGAGTCTGGCAGTGGGTGATGATTTCTTTGTCTTTTGTCAGCCCGAGATCTTCGAGGATTTGCGGCATGTCACGGCGGATACGCAGGTTGCGCGCCTTGTCCATGCCGGCGGTCCATTCGAAGTTCACCGCGCCGGGAATGTGGCCGCCCTTGGCTGCGAGCACTTTCTCGCCGGAATACTCCAGCGGGCCACGAGCGTCCCAGATCCCCAGGTCGGCCGCGCCGAGGCGGCTTTGCAGGTATTCGCGGGTGGCTGTGGGGCCGTCGTGCAGCGTAAGGCTGACCGGGCCGCCGGCTGCTGGGGGCGCATCGGTGGAAAGCGGGTGCCCTTCCTCCAGCCAAGCCAGCAGGCCACCGTCGAGGTAGTGATATTTCTGGTGGCCGATCACGTCGAGCATCCAGATAAAACGCCCGGCCCAACCGCCGCCTTCGTCGTCATAGACCACATAGGTGGCGTCCGGGGTGTGGCCCAGTTCGCCGAACAGTTTTTCCAGGTCGGCCTTGCTTGGTAGCAGGCCGGGTGCCGGTGGCTGTCCCAGTTGGGTGCGCTTGGGGTCAACGAAGTGCGCGCCGGGGATATGCCCTTCGGCGTAGCGGGCGACACTGGTGAGGTCTACCAGTATCAAGTGCTTGGAATCGAGGCGACCCAACAGGTCGGCGGATTCGATCACCAGCGGCAAGCCAGAGAAGTCAGGCATGTGAGGTCTCCTGGGCACAAATGTTGGCGATAAAGGCCGGTGATTGTAGCGCAAGCATCAGGCGCTGCGGTTGGTAAAGCTGTGCAGGGCTTTCTCGATGCATTGGGCGGTTTTGCCGAACGCCTGCACGGTGGTTTCCGAGAACGGCCCGCCGCCTTGGTCCGCCACGATCAGCATGACCACGCGACCGTTGCAGCTCAGTGAGCGCAACAGCAAGTGCTCGCCAATAAATAGACGACGCAGGATTGGTGGCAGCAATGCGGAAAACTGCGCATGGTTGTCGGGGTTCAGGCGTACCTGGGCGGACTTTTCCAGCAGGCGTTGCAGCAGTGTGCTATTGACCACATCCAGGCTCAGGTGAGCCGCGTCCTTGGGCAGGCCGTCGGCCTGGTGTACACGCAAGGTGCTCAAGGCGCGATCTGCCATGAATATCAGTACCCGCTGCATGCCACTGGCGACCAGGGCTTCCTTGGCGCAAGTGGTCAGGTGCATGGCGTTGGCAAAGCGGCTCGGCTCCACCAGCAACTCGGTGCAACGCGTGCGCCACACGGCCAAGGCTTCGGCAGTGGGCGGTGGTGCCGGCAGCAAGCCGCGATGGACTTTCTGTACGTGCCACGGCCAGATCAGCGACAGCGCCGGGTGCCAGAGGTCGGGCATCAAGGTGGTACGAGCACTGGTCACCGCTTGTTGGTGGGCTTGCTGTTGCACATCGCTCAACGGCGTTTGCAGGTACAGCGCCGTCAGGTATTGCCAGCGCTCAGTGTGCGGGCAGGTCCAGGATTCCTGGGCCGACATCGCCAGGCCGTTGGCCAGCAACACGGTGTTGGCCGGCTGGTTCAGCCAGCGTCGCAGGTTGGGCTCGGCATCGAGCAATTGCTGGTGGCGCAGGGCATCGTCTTGACGGGCAATGTGCAGCGCCTTGACCAGCAGGCGTTGCTCGGCCAACAGCAACTTGTAGCCCTGTGAAACCCAGATCGGCAGGTGCCAGGCTTCGGTCAAGCCCAGGCACAGGTCAAGCAAACGCACGCCGAACAGCTGTTGCTCGACCTGGCGCGCCGATTGGCCTTTATGGATCACCCGCAACTCCCACTCCTCCAGGAGCTTGGGGTAGGCGACGGCCATCGGCCACAGCGGCGACAGAAACAGCAGGCTGCCCCAGTGGATGTCCTGCCACAGCCGCGCCAGGCGACTGCCGAACAAACCGTTGGCTTGCTGGGATGCGTGCTGGCTGATCAGCAACAGCTGACGCAAGGCCACGGGGATTTCCCGGGCGGGTACCGAAGGCAGGCGCGCCAACAACTCTTCGGCACGTTTGAGGCCAAGACGGTTAAGTGCGACTTCAAGGTTTTCTGCAGGTTCGGCCAGGCTGCCGTGGGCTTGGCTGTTGGCTTCGCGCATCACACTCAGCACCAGGGCCGGACTGTTTTGCATCAACTCAGCAATATCTCGCAATGAACTGCGGCTATCGCGAATGGCTTTGCACACGCGTTCATGGCTGGCCTGGGGCACGGGCAGCAGCACGTCGTCCAGGCACTTGATCCAAGCGGCGAGGGTAGTGGGGCGGTTTGTTGGGACTGTCGTTTCAATTGCCATGATTGGGGCGCGATCATCACTTGCGTTCAACACGCCCGGAACGGGCCGAATTGGCTTTTCGCCTTAACGGGCTATAGTCTGGCGCAGTTTTGCCGATAAGTAGAACAAGAGTTTTCTGCTGCACCCCATATGTCCATGAACCCGACGGCGCAAGTACCCCTCTCCTATGGCTAAAATTATCGGCATCATTGTCGTCATCGCAAGTGTGCTCGGAGGGTACGTCCTCTCCCACGGTAAAATCGCCGCACTGATCCAGCCTTTCGAAGTGCTGATTATCGGCGGTGCCGCGTTCGGCGCATTTTTGCAGGCCAACCCAGGCTATATGACCATGCACGTGGTCAAGAAGTCCCTGGGCATGTTCAGTTCGCGCTTCTCCCACACGTTTTATCTGGAAGTGCTGGGGCTGATCTACGAGATCCTCAACAAAAGCCGCCGCGAAGGCATGATGGCGATCGAAGGCGATATCGAAGACGCCGCGGCCAGCCCGATTTTTGCCAAGTACCCGGCCGTGCTCAAAGACGAGCGCATGACCGCGTATATCTGTGATTACCTGCGCATCATGTCCTCCGGCAACATGGCGCCTCACGAGCTGGAAGGCCTGTTCGACATGGAGTTGTTCAGCCTCAAGGAAGAGCTGGAGCATCCTTCCCACGCCGTGACCGGCATTGCCGACGGCATGCCCGGTTTTGGTATTGTCGCGGCGGTACTGGGGATCGTGGTGACCATGGCGTCCCTGGGCGAGGGCGATCAGGCGGCCATCGGCATGCACGTAGGTGCGGCGCTGGTGGGCACCTTCTTCGGTATTCTCGCCGCCTATGGTTTCTTCGGCCCGCTCGCCACCTCCCTGGCCCACGATGCCAGGGAAGAGATCAACCTCTACGAAGCGATCAAGGCGTGCCTGGTGGCATCGGCGTCGGGCATGCCGCCGTCGCTGGCCGTGGAGTTCGGGCGCAAGGTGTTGTACCCGAAACACCGCCCAAGTTTCTCCGAGCTGGAACAAGCGGTTCGCGGTCGCTAAGCCATGGAAAACAACCAGCCGATCATCATCAAGCGCGTCAAGCGCTTCGCTGCGGGGCACCATGGCGGCGCCTGGAAAATCGCCTTCGCCGACTTTGCCACGGCGATGATGGCGTTCTTCCTGGTGTTGTGGCTGATGTCCACCGCTACGCCAGAACAGAAAATCGCCATCGCCGGCTACTTCAAGGACCCGATTGGCTTTTCGGAAAGCGGTACGCCGTTTGTCATTGACCTGGGCGGCTCGCCGGAACTGGCGCCCGAGCGCACCATCAACCCGGAAGTGCAAACTGAATCGCCTCAGGAAAAAATCCCGATCGAGCGCGACACTGTCGAATCCATGGCCGAGCAGGTCGAACAGGAGCGACTGGAACTGTTGCTGCAGGAATTGCAGAACAAGGTTGAAGAAAACCCACAGTTGCTGAAGTTCAAGGACCAGATTTCCTTCGAGATCACCCCCGAGGGGCTGCGCATCCAGATTACCGATGCGGCCAACCGGCCGATGTTCGACTCTGGCAGTGCGCGGTTGAAGCCGTACTTTGAAGACATCCTGCTGGCCATGGCTGACACCATCAAGGCGGTGCCGAACAAGATCAGCATCAGCGGGCATACCGACGCCAAGCCCTACGCGGGCCAGGGTGATTTCGGCAACTGGGAACTCTCGGCCAACCGCGCCAATGCTGCCCGGCGTGCGCTGGTGGCCGGCAGCTACCCGGACCCGCAAGTGGCGCGGGTAGTGGGTTTTGCCTCCTCGCAACTGTTTGATCCCAAAGACCCGTTCAACCCGGTCAACCGCCGTATCGACATCGTGGTGCTGACCAAAAAAGCCCAGCGTGCGATTGAAGGCGATCAACCCCCGCCACCGGCACCGACCCAGGGCGACGGTGCGCCAGGCGAAGTGCCGGCCGACCCCAACGCGCTACCGCCGGAGCAGGAACCGCTGCCAGCCCATGAGCTGCGCCAGAAGCTGAACCTGTTTGATGATGGGGGCGTCAAGGATCCTACGACGCCTGCGCCGAAGCCGTAAGCTCCAGATACAACGAGGCCGCGATAATCGCGGCCTTGTTGTATCTGCGCTGTCATAGATATCTACACAATTTTGGGGCGACGCTGGGCCTGTGGCGAGGGAGCTTGCTCCCGTGACGGCCTGACAGCCGGCGCCTATCTACCTGACGCCCTCAATCCAAATGTGGGAGCTGGCTTGCCTGCGATGGCGATTTGCCGATGTACATATCCATTCCTGCGGTAACGGCCACCGATACCGATGCTGCATTGTAGGAGCGAGCTTGCTCGCGAAAAACGTCAACGATAACGCGTGTATCCAGGATGCCCGCGTTGCGCTTGAGGTCTTCGCGAGCAAGCTCGCTCCTACAGAGGTGGGGGCTGCTTAGTAGCTGCTCTCGGGCAAGCTCGCAATAATCGACCGATAGCTGTTCATCCGCTGCTGCTGCACGCGCCCATCTTCCAGTGCCTTGAGCAGCGCACAGCCCGGCTCGCGGTCGTGTTTGCAGTCGCGGAAGCGGCAGGTGCCGATCAGGTCGTTGAACTCAATAAAGCCGGCTTCCACATCGCTACGGCTGACGTGGCCCAAGCCAAATTCACGGATACCCGGCGAGTCGATCAACTCGCCGCCGCCCGGGAAGTGGAACAGCCGTGCGGTGGTGGTGGTGTGGGTGCCCTGGCCGGACAGCTCCGACAGCGGGCCCACGCGGGTTTCGACTTCCGGCAACAGGCTGTTGACCAGCGACGACTTGCCCACGCCAGACTGGCCGACGAACACGCTGATCCGCCCGTCCAACTGCTGTTGCAGCTGTTCCATGCCGTTGCCGTGGTGAGCCGACACTTCCAGCACCGGGTAGCCCAGGGTGCGGTAGACCGCCAGCAATGCGTTGAGCGCCGGGGCGTTCTGCTCGTCGATCAGGTCGAATTTGTTCAGCAGCAGCAACGGGCGGATGCCAGCATGCTCAGCCGCGACCAGGTAACGGTCGATCAGGTTGGCATGGGGCTCGGGCAGTGGCGCGAACACGATCACGATCATGTCGACGTTGGCCGCCACCGGCTTGAGCTGCCCACGGCTGTCGGGGCGGCGCAGTTCGGTGCTGCGCGGCAACTGGGCGACGATGACGCCGATGCCCTGGTTGCCGGCACGCCACACCACCTTGTCGCCGGTGACCAGCGCGGGCAGGTTGGCGCGCAGGTGGCAACGGAACACCTGGCCTGCGAGTTCGCCTTCGAGCGCCTCGACTTCGACCTGCACACCAAAGTGCGCGATCACCAGGCCCGTTTGTTCGGGGCCCAGGTCGCCGCCCTCGAGCGCTTCCACGGCTGAGGATTCACGTTTGGCGGCGCGGGCGGCGCGTTCACCTTGAATCTTTTCGATGCGCCAGTTTTGGCGACGGTTGAGCTGGCGTTTGGCCATTGGTGTTCCGTGTCGATAATGCAAAAGTTGGGTAAAACGGCCGCGAGTCTAGCACGCCCCCGCCTGCTAAACTGCCCGGCTACGCCAAGGTGCCAAGAGAATCAAGCCATGCAAAACCCACAGAACCTGATTTGGATCGATCTGGAAATGACCGGTCTGAACCCCGACACCGACGTCATCATCGAGATGGCGACCATTGTCACCGACAGCAACCTCAACACCTTGGCCGAAGGCCCGGTGATCGCCATCCACCACAGCGACGCCGTACTCGCCACCATGGACGAGTGGAACACCCGCACCCACGGTAACTCCGGGCTGACCCAGCGCGTGCGCGACAGCCGCATCAGCATGGCCGAAGCCGAGGCCGAAACTATCGCCTTCCTGGAAAAATGGGTGCCCAAGGGCAAGTCGCCAATCTGCGGCAATAGCATCTGCCAGGATCGTCGCTTCCTTTATACGCACATGAAGGGGCTGGAAAGTTACTTCCACTACCGCAACCTGGACGTGTCGACCTTGAAGGAACTGGCTGCGCGTTGGGCGCCGGAAGTCAAAGACAGCTTCCATAAAGGCAGCACGCACCTGGCGCTGGACGATATTCGTGAGTCGATTGCCGAGTTGCAGCATTATCGCAAGCATTTCATCAAGGCTTGATTCTGCGGCGCCAGTGAGTGCGCTATCGCAGGCAAGCCAGCTCCCACATTTGACTGCATTCGCAAATTCAAAGTGTGGGAGCTGGCTTGCCTGCGATACAGGCGACGCGGTTTATCGCCAAGCGCCCCCTTTTGGTGCCCTCGGCAAATGATTAGACTGCCGGCCTCTCTGTCAGGATCGCCATCATGTTGCTGATGCTCTACCTCGTCGCCATCACCGCCGAAGCCATGACTGGCGCCCTGTCCGCGGGTCGGCGTGGCATGGACTGGTTTGGCGTGGTGCTGATCGCTTGCGTGACAGCCCTGGGCGGCGGTTCGGTGCGCGATGTGTTGCTCGGCCACTACCCGCTGACCTGGGTCAAACACCCGGAATACTTGGTACTGACCTCTGTTGCGGCGCTGGTGACGATCTTTATCGCACCGCTGATGCGCCACCTGCGCTCGCTGTTCCTGGCGCTGGATGCGGTGGGGTTGGTGGCCTTCACCCTGATCGGCTGCATGACCGCCCTGGAAATGGGCCACGGCATGTTGGTGGCGTCGGTCAGCGGGGTCATCACCGGGGTATTCGGCGGCATCCTGCGGGATATCTTCTGTAACGACATCCCGCTGATCTTCCGCCGCGAGCTGTATGCCAGCGTGTCGTTCCTGGCTGCCTGGTTCTACTTGCTGTGCCTGTACCTGAAGCTGCCCAGCGAGCAAGCGATTCTGCTGACGCTGTTCAGTGGCTTCCTGTTACGCCTGCTGGCGATCCGGTTTCACTGGGAAATGCCCAAGTTCGTCTACAACGACGATGTGCACTAGCGGGCCGCGTGTTGCTCCAGCGCCCATTCCACGTGTTCGCGTACCAACTCCGACGGGTAGTCCCGCCGCGCCTTGAGTGCTTCCAATACCGGAATGCTGGAGGGCGCATTGCCCAGGCCCACCGCCAGATTGCGTAACCAGCGCTCATAACCGGCACGGCGCAGGGGCGAGCCCTCGGTGCTGCTGAGGAATTTATCCTCGTCCCACATAAACAATTCGGCCAGTTCTGCGTTATCCAGATTGTGCCGTGGCTTGAAATCGCTTTCGGCGGTAGGTCGAGCGAAACGATTCCACGGGCAAACGATCTGACAGTCATCGCAGCCAAATACCCGGTTACCAATCAGTGGGCGCAGGTCTTCGGGGATA
Organism: Pseudomonas sp. MF6767; assembly: GCF_016405475.1. NCBI lineage: Bacteria > Pseudomonadati > Pseudomonadota > Gammaproteobacteria > Pseudomonadales > Pseudomonadaceae > Pseudomonas > Pseudomonas sp. MF6767. The sequence continues at coordinate 367,195 of NZ_JAEKCY010000004.1, forward strand.
GCGCTCTTGAGTTCGATGGTCAGGTACGAAATGCAGCGTCGCGCGTCCAGCACGTAAGGGCCGACGAAGGCGTTGGTGGGGCAGATGTCCAGGCACGCCGTGCAGCGGCCGCAGTGTTCTGTGGCGTGGGGTGGGTCTACCGGCAACGGTAGATCGACAAACAGTTCGCTCAGGAAGAAATAACTGCCGGCCTTGCGGTTGAGAACCAGGGTGTTTTTACCGATCCAGCCCAGGCCCGCTTGCTCGGCAATGGCTTTTTCCAGGACGGGCGCGCTGTCGACGAAGGCGCGAAAGCCGAACGGCCCGATCTGCGCCTGGATGCGGTCGGCCAGTTGCTGCACGCGCTTGCGGATCAGCTTGTGGTAATCGCGGCCCAGGGCGTAGCGCGAGATGTAGGCTTTTTCTGGTTGGGCCAGCAATTGCGCCATCTGGGTGTCGCCAGGTAGGTAGTCCATGCGCAGTGAAACCACGCGCAGGGTGCCGGGCACCAGCTCTTCGGGGTGGGAGCGTTTGCTGCCGTGGGCGCCCATGTATTCCATCTCGCCGTGGTAACCCGCGTCGAGCCAGCGTTGCAGGTGCTGTTCATGCTCAGCCAGGTCGAGGCCGCTGATGCCCACTTGTTGAAAGCCCAGCTCGCGACCCCAGTCTTTGATCGATTGGGCGAGGGCGGGCAGATCGGAGGTAATAGCAGGCATGAGACAGGGGAAACCACAGGTTAGATGCGTATAATTCTGCCAGACATCGGAGCTTGAAGACGCATGCCTCAGACAAAACACCCAATTACCGACGTTCAGCTGTTGTTGCCCGGCCATTTGCCGCAACTGGCTGCGCGTTCCCCGGACGCCCATAAGGGCCAGTTCGGCCACCTGTTGGTCATCGGTGGTGACCGTGGCTTTGGCGGCGCAGCGTTGCTGAGCAGCGAAAGTGCCCTGCGCAGCGGCGCCGGCATGGTCTCGCTGGCGACGCGGCCGGAACACGTGCCGGCCGCTCTGGCTCGGCTGCCGGAGGTCATGGCCGTCGGCGTGAGCTCGGCCAACCAGTTGATGGGCCTGCTGGAAAAAATCTCGGTGATCGTCATTGGCCCAGGCCTGGGCGATGACGCCTGGGGCAAGAGCCTGTTGTCGGTCGCGGCCAATGCCAGCGTGCCGCAGGTGTGGGATGCCGACGCGCTCAATCAACTGGCCACTGGCAGCGTCGAGCTGCCGGCCAACTGTGTGATTACCCCTCATCCGGGCGAAGCTGCGCGTTTGTTGGGGCTATCGACAGCCGAGGTTCAGGCAGATCGCCTTAAGGTGGCGCGCGCGTTGAGTCAGAAATTCAATGCAGTGGCTATCCTCAAGGGTGCTGGCAGTTTGATTGCAAGTCCGGATGGACGGCTTGCCCGTTGTGATCAAGGCCATCCGGCGATGGCGACGGCGGGGCTCGGTGATGTCTTGGCCGGTCTGGTCGGGGCACTATTGGCTCAGGGGATGCCCGCGTACGAAGCGAGCTGCCTGGCCGTGTGGTTGCACGCGACCGCCGGAGACCGCCAGGGTAGTTTTGGTCGCGGCTTGGCTGCCAGCGACCTGATCCCCGCCATTCGTCAATTGCTGGAGGAGCAGTCGCCGTGCCTGAAGTAATTCTTTTCCTGGCAGATGAAGAGGCCATGGTCGCGTTGGGCCAGCGTATTTCACAGGTCACGCAAGGGGCCGGGTTGATCTTTCTTGAGGGTGACCTGGGCGCAGGCAAAACCACACTGTCCCGAGGGATTATTCGCGGCCTTGGCCATACCGGCGCGGTAAAAAGCCCGACCTTCACGTTGGTCGAGCCCTACGAGATCGGCGACGTGCGTGCTTTCCACTTCGACCTCTATCGCCTGGTCGATCCGGAAGAGTTGGAGTTCATGGGCATCCGTGATTACTTCGACGATGATGCGCTGTGCCTGATCGAGTGGCCAAATAAAGGCACAGGCTTTTTGCCAAAGCCGGACCTGACCATTACCATTACGCCGCATGAGCACGGACGTCAGCTGAAGTTGTTGCCCCAGAGCCCACGCGCTGAGTCGTGGTGTGCTGCTCTGGCATTGGAATTCAAATAATTGGTGGGGTTAGGTATGCGCTTTCGCGCGTTGGTTGCTGTCGTGGGGGTGTTGCTTGCGGCAATGACTGTCAATGCTCTGGCTGCTTCACAGGTGAAAAGTGTTCGTCTGTGGCGAGCGCCGGATAACACGCGACTGGTGTTCGACCTGTCTGGCCCGGTCCAGCACAGCGTCTTTACCTTGACGGCGCCTGATCGCCTGGTGATCGATATCAACGGTGCCAGCCTGGCCGCGCCGCTGAAAGTCTCCACCGCCAACACGCCCATCACCGCCATGCGCTCTGCCCAGCGTACGCCGACCGACCTGCGTGTGGTCATTGACCTGAAAAAGGCCGTGACCCCCAAAAGCTTCTCCCTGGCCCCCAACGCCCAGTACGGCAACCGCCTGGTGGTCGACCTGTTCGACAACCCCGCCGACGCCGCACCGCCGCCTGCGCCAACGCCAAGCGTGGCGACGGTGCCTGCGGTGCCGGTCAACCCTTCGCAACCCCAAGTCAAGCTGCCACCGCCGCCGCCTGCACCGGCAGGCAAGCGCGACATTATCGTGGTGATCGACGCCGGCCACGGTGGCGAAGACCCGGGGGCTTCCGGCTCACGGGGCCAGCACGAGAAGGACGTGGTACTGGCCATCGCTCGTGAGCTGCAACGCCAGGTCAATGGCATGAAAGGCTACCGCGCCGAGCTGACCCGTACCGGTGACTACTTCATTCCGCTGCGTGGCCGTACTGAAATTGCCCGTAAGAAGGGCGCGGATCTGTTTGTGTCCATTCACGCCGACGCCGCGCCTTCAACCGCTGCCTTTGGCGCCTCGGTATTTGCCCTGTCGGATCGCGGCGCCACCTCCGAGACTGCGCGCTGGCTGGCCGACAGTGAAAACCGTTCAGACTTGATCGGCGGGGCCGGCAACGTTTCCCTTGATGACAAGGACAAGATGCTTGCCGGGGTGCTGCTCGACCTGTCGATGACGGCCTCGCTGACTTCCAGTCTTAACGTCGGGCAGAAAGTGCTGAGCAATATCGGTCGCGTGACGTCGCTGCATAAACAGCGTGTGGAACAAGCCGGGTTCATGGTGTTGAAGTCGCCGGACATCCCGTCGATCCTGGTGGAAACCGGGTTTATCTCCAACGCCAACGAAGCGTCGAAACTGGCCAGCGCCAGTCATCAGCAAGCGCTGGCGCGCTCGATCAGCGCCGGCGTGCGCCAGTTTTTCCAGCAAAACCCGCCGCCGGGCACCTATATCGCCTGGTTGCGCGACTCCGGCAAAATCGCCCAGGGCCCGCGTGACCATCGTGTGCAACCCGGTGATACCGTTGCCATGCTGGCGGTCCGTTTCCAGGTCACGCCTGCTGCCTTGCGCAGCGCCAATAACCTGAAAACCGACGAGTTGAAGATAGGCCAGGTGTTGACCATCCCCGGCACTTCATTGGCGGCGCAGTGATGAGCGAATCCACCTTGAACAGCGGCTCGCGCATTGAATTGCTCAGCCCGCGCCTTGCCAACCAGATCGCCGCGGGTGAGGTGGTTGAACGCCCGGCGTCGGTCATCAAGGAGTTGCTGGAAAACAGCATCGACTCCGGTGCCAAACGCATTGATGTCGATGTGGAGCAGGGCGGCGTCAAGCTGCTGCGGGTACGTGACGATGGCAGCGGCATCTCTTCGGATGACCTGCCCCTGGCCCTGGCCCGTCACGCCACCAGCAAGATCCGCGACCTGGAAGACCTGGAGCGGGTCATGAGCCTGGGCTTTCGTGGTGAGGCCCTGGCCTCCATCAGCTCCGTGGCCCGCCTGACCCTGACCTCCCGCACCCGTAGCGCCGAGCAAGCCTGGCAGGTGGAAACCGAAGGCCGCGACATGGCGCCTCGGGTCCAGCCGGCGGCGCATCCGGTGGGCACCTCGGTGGAAGTGCGCGACCTGTTCTTCAATACCCCGGCGCGGCGCAAATTCCTCAAGGCCGAGAAAACCGAATTCGATCACCTGCAAGAAGTCATCAAGCGCCTGGCCTTGGCGCGTTTCGATGTGGCGTTTCACCTGCGCCACAATGGCAAGACCATCCTCAGCCTGCACGAAGCCAACGACGACGCCGCGCGTGCTCGGCGGGTGGCAGCGGTGTGTGGCAGCGGGTTCCTGGAACAGGCGCTGCCGATTGAGATCGAGCGCAATGGCTTGAGGTTGTGGGGCTGGGTCGGGTTGCCGACGTTCTCCCGCAGCCAGGCCGACTTGCAGTATTTCTTTGTGAACGGCCGGGCGGTACGCGACAAGCTGGTGGCCCACGCGGTGCGCCAGGCTTATCGCGATGTGCTGTTCAACGGGCGACACCCGACCTTTGTGCTGTTCTTTGAGGTTGACCCTTCGGTGGTCGACGTCAACGTGCACCCGACCAAACACGAGGTGCGCTTCCGTGACGGGCGCATGGTGCATGACTTCCTCTACGGCACGCTGCACCGCGCCTTGGGTGACGTGCGTCCGGATGATCAGTTGTCAGCGCCGATTGTCACGGCGGTGGTGCGGCCGAGCGGCCCGGAAGCCGGCGAGTTCGGCCCCCAGGGCGAGATGAGCCTGGCGGCCAACCTGCTGCAATCGCCGCAGGCGCAGCCAGCCTACACGGCGCCGAATTCGGTTGCCGGTGCGGGTTATCAGTACCAATACACACCGCGCCCGCAATCGACGGCGCCGGTGGCCGAAGCCCAGGCGGCGTACCGTGAGTTTTTCGCGCCGTTGCCGGGTGCCGAGCCGGGTGCTGCTGTGGCGTTGCCCGAAGGCGGCGGTGATATTCCGCCGCTGGGCTATGCCCTGGCGCAGCTCAAAGGCATTTATATCCTCGCCGAAAACGCCCATGGCCTGGTGCTGGTGGACATGCACGCTGCCCATGAACGGATCATGTACGAGCGCCTGAAGATCGCCATGGCCAGCGAAGGCCTCAGCGGCCAGCCGCTGCTGGTGCCCGAATCCCTGGCGGTGAGCCAGCGTGAAGCCGACTGCGCAGAAGAACATCACGGTGTGTTCCAGAAGCTGGGCTTCGAGCTGCAACGCCTGGGCCCGGAAACCCTGGCGATCCGCCAGATTCCCGCGCTGCTCAAGCAGGCCGAAGCTAACCGCCTGGTGGCCGACGTGCTGGCAGACCTGATGGAGTACGGCACCAGCGACCGTATCCAGGCGCATATCAACGAATTGCTCGGCACCATGGCCTGCCACGGCGCCATCCGCGCCAACCGCCGCCTGGCCCTGCCGGAAATGAACGGCCTGCTGCGCGACATGGAAAACACCGAGCGCAGCGGCCAATGCAACCATGGCCGACCGACCTGGACTCAGATGGGCCTGGATGATCTGGACAAACTGTTCTTGCGCGGCCGCTGATGAGTGCCTTGCCTCCCGCCATTTTCCTGATGGGCCCCACGGCCGCCGGCAAGACCGACCTGGCCATCGAGCTGACCAAGGTGCTGCCCTGCGAGTTGATCAGCGTCGACTCTGCCCTGGTTTACCGGGACATGGATATCGGTACGGCCAAGCCGTCGAAGGCGCTGTTGGCCCAGTATCCGCACAAGTTGATCGACATCATCGATCCGGCGCAGAGCTATTCGGCGGCGGATTTTCGCACCGACGCCCTGGCGGCCATGGCCGAGATCACCGCGCGCGGCAATATCCCGCTGCTGGTGGGCGGCACCATGCTCTATTACAAGGCGTTGCAGGAAGGTCTGGCCGATATGCCGCCTGCCGATGCCCAGGTGCGCGCCGAGCTTGAAGAAGAGGCTGCGCGCCTTGGCTGGCAGGCCCTTCACGACCAGTTGGCGGCGGTAGACCCGGTTTCTGCGGCACGTATTCACCCCAATGACCCCCAGCGGCTCACACGCGCCCTGGAAGTATGGCGTGTCAGTGGTCAGACCATGACTGAACATCGCCTGAAACAAACTGCGCAAAGTACTGATGCAGGCGCATCTGGACAGTCACAATTGCCCTATACTGTGGCGAATCTGGCCATCGCTCCGGCAAACCGCCAGGTGTTGCATGAACGAATTGCACAAAGATTCACAATAATGTTGGAACAGGGGTTTGTGGACGAGGTCGTAGCATTGCGTTCAAGAGGCGACCTGCATGCAGGGCTGCCTTCGATACGTGCTGTAGGCTACCGCCAAGTCTGGGATCATCTGGATGGCAAGCTGACGTCCGCCGAAATGCAGGAGCGCGGCATCATTGCCACGCGCCAATTGGCGAAGCGCCAGTTCACCTGGCTGCGCAGCTGGAGCGATTTGCACTGGTTGGACAGCCTGGACAGCGACAATCTGTCACGCGCCTTGAAATACTTGGGAACGGTCTCCATATTGAGCTGAGTCCTTGCAATTGCCGTCTATCCTTGGGGGTGTGACGGCCATAAGCTATCTATTTTCCGATTTTTTATTATTGATCCTTAAAGGAGTGCGGCACATGTCAAAAGGGCATTCGCTACAAGACCCTTACTTGAATACTTTACGTAAAGAGAAAGTTGGGGTTTCCATCTATCTGGTCAACGGCATCAAGCTGCAAGGTACGATCGAGTCGTTCGACCAATTCGTTATCCTGCTGAAAAACACCGTCAGCCAGATGGTTTACAAGCACGCTATCTCGACAGTCGTTCCAGTTCGTCCAATCCGTCTGCCTAGCGCAGCAGGTGATGAACAGGGTGACGCTGAGCCAGGTAACGCCTGATAGGAGTCTCCTTTGTTCTTTGAGCGCCACGGTGGTGGTGAGCGAGTAATCCTCGTTCACTTGGATGGACAGGACCCTGAGGCGCGCGAAGATCCGCAGGAGTTTCAGGAGTTGGCAAATTCGGCCGGCGCCGAGACCGTTGCGTTTTTTAACGTACCGCGTCATCGGCCAACCGCCAAATACCTGATTGGCAGCGGCAAGGTCGAGGAACTGCGCGACCTGGTTCATGCCGAAGAAGCCGATCTGGTGATCTTCAATCACACCCTCACGCCCAGTCAGGAACGTAACCTCGAACGTGTTTTCGAGTGTCGCGTGATCGACCGTACCGGTCTGATTCTCGATATTTTCGCCCAGCGCGCCCGCACCCATGAAGGCAAGCTCCAGGTTGAACTGGCCCAGCTTGACCACATGAGCACCCGCCTGGTTCGCGGCTGGACTCACCTTGAGCGTCAGGGTGGCGGTATCGGTATGCGTGGCCCGGGTGAAACCCAGTTGGAAACCGACCGGCGTCTGCTGCGGGTTCGCCTGCGCCAGATCAAGGGCCGCCTCGAAAAAGTGCGCAGCCAGCGCGAGCAGTCGCGACGTGGCCGTTCCCGTGCGGATATCCCGACCGTGTCCCTGGTGGGGTACACCAACGCCGGCAAGTCCACGTTGTTCAATAACGTGACCAAGTCGGATGTGTACGCGGCCGACCAACTGTTCGCCACCCTCGACCCGACCCTGCGGCGTCTGGACATCGACGACCTGGGGCCGATTGTGCTGGCCGATACTGTGGGTTTCATTCGTCACCTGCCCCACAAGCTCGTCGAGGCATTTCGGTCTACGCTCGAAGAGTCGAGCAATTCCGACCTGCTGTTGCACGTGATCGATGCGGCCGAACCGGATCGCATGTTGCAGATTGAACAGGTCATGGTGGTGCTGGGCGAGATTGGTGCCCAGGACTTGCCGATCCTCGAGGTCTATAACAAACTCGATTTGCTTGAAGGCGTTGAGCCACAGATCCAGCGCGACGAGAACGGCAAGCCCCAGCGGGTCTGGTTATCGGCGCGAGATGGCAGTGGCTTGGAGTTGCTGGAACAAGCCATTGCCGAATTGCTCGGCAGCGATTTGTTCGTCGGCACCTTGCGCTTGCCGCAGCGTTTTGCTCGACTGCGTGCACAGTTTTTCGAGTTGGGCGCGGTACAGAAAGAAGAACACGACGAAGAAGGTGTCAGCTTGCTGGCCGTTCGATTGCCACGCTCGGAACTCAATCGGCTGGTCAGCCGAGAGGGTGTTGTACCGGCAGAGTTCATCGAACAACACACTTTGCAATAAAAGCCTGAGAAAGCGGTTGTGCCGCAGTAGCAGGCATTCTGTAGCATTGGTCGGCGCGCCGTGGGTGCGTCTTTGCTTTATCAGATGGAGAGCGCTATGGCTTGGAATGAGCCGGGTGGCAACTCGAATAATCAGGATCCTTGGGGTGGTAAGCGCCGCAATAATGGCGACCGCAAGGGGCCACCGGATCTCGACGAGGCCTTCCGAAAGCTGCAGGAAAGCCTGAATGGGTTGTTCGGTGGTGGAAAAAAACGTGGTGGTGACGACGGCGGTCGCACAAGCAAGGGCGGTGGCTATGGCCTGCTGGGCCTGGGTCTTGTCGTGCTCGCGGCCGTATGGCTGTACAGCGCGGTCTACGTGGTGGACGAGCAGGAGCAAGCCGTGGTGCTGCGCTTCGGCAAGTACTACGAGACTGTCGGGCCAGGCCTGAACATCTATTTCCCGCCGATCGACAAGAAGTACATGGAGAACGTGACGCGTGAGCGTGCGTACACCAAGCAGGGCCAGATGCTGACCGAAGACGAGAACATCGTCGAAGTGCCGCTGACCGTGCAGTACAAGATCAGCAACCTGCAAGACTTCGTGCTGAACGTTGATCAGCCGGAAATCAGCCTGCAACACGCAACCGAAAGTGCCCTGCGCCACGTGGTGGGTTCCACCGCCATGGACCAGGTGCTCACCGAAGGTCGTGAGTTGATGGCCAGCGAAATCAAGGAGCGTCTGCAACGCTTCCTCGACACTTACCGCACCGGTATCACCGTTACCCAGGTGAACGTACAGAGCGCAGCGGCACCGCGTGAAGTGCAGGAAGCCTTTGACGACGTGATCCGTGCACGTGAAGACGAGCAGCGTTCGCGCAACCAGGCTGAAACCTATGCCAACGGCGTTGTGCCGGAAGCCCGTGGTCAGGCCCAGCGCATCCTTGAAGATGCCAACGGTTACCGCGATGAAGTGGTCTCCCGCGCCAAGGGTGAGGCAGATCGTTTCACCAAGCTGGTCGCCGAGTACCGCAAGGCTCCTGAAGTGACCCGCGAGCGTCTGTACCTGGACACCATGCAGGAAGTCTTCAGCAACACCAGCAAGGTTCTCGTGACCGGCAGCAAAGGTGGGCAGAACAACCTGCTGTACCTGCCGCTGGACAAGATGATCGAAGGTGGTCGTAGCGGCGCCAGTGCACCGTCCACCGGTTCGAATGCCGCTGCCAACGAAGCGAGCGCCCGTGCGGCCGCTGACTTGCTGCAACAGCAAACACGTACCAGGGAGAGCCGTTGATGAGCAATAAATCGCTGACCGCCCTGATTGTGGGCGTCGTCGTGGTCATCGCTGCCTGGAACTGCTTCTACATCGTCGCTCAGACCGAGCGTGCGGTGCTGCTGCAATTCGGTCGCGTGGTCCAGGCGGATGTCCAGCCGGGCCTGCATGTGAAAGTCCCCTACGTCAACCAGGTGCGCAAGTTCGACGCCCGCCTGATGACCTTGGATGCACCGACACAGCGCTTCCTGACCCTGGAAAAGAAAGCCGTGATGGTTGACGCCTACGCCAAGTGGCGCGTCAAGGATGCCGAGCGCTTCTACACTGCGACTTCCGGCCTCAAGCAGATTGCCGACGAGCGTTTGTCCCGTCGTCTGGAATCGGGCCTGCGTGACCAGTTTGGTAAGCGCACCCTGCACGAGGTGGTATCCGGTGAACGTGATGCGCTGATGGCTGACATCACCCGTTCGCTGAACACCATGGCGGAAAAAGAGCTGGGTATTGAAGTGGTCGACGTTCGCGTCAAGGCCATTGACCTGCCCAAGGAAGTGAACCGCAGCGTGTTCGAGCGTATGAGCACCGAGCGTGAGCGTGAAGCGCGTGAGCACCGCGCCAAGGGTAACGAGTTGGCTGAAGGTATCCGTGCCGATGCCGACCGTCAGCGTCGTGTACTGCTGGCAGAAGCCTATCGTGAGTCTGAAGAGGCTCGTGGTGACGGCGATGCTCAAGCCGCGGCGATCTACGCCAAGGCCTACGGCCAGGACCAGGAGTTCTACGCGTTCTACCGTAGCCTGCGCGCCTACCGTGAAAGCTTCGCGAACAAAACCGACGTACTGGTGTTGGACCCAAGCAGCGACTTCTTCCGCTACCTGGAAAAGTCCAAGTAACCAGCCCGTGATTCTGTAAGGCGCACTCCGTCGGGCGGCTAAAATGCCTGGCGGGGTGATCCTTTCAGAAAACGGGTGTATGATGCGGCAGCCGGGAAATTCCCGGCTTTTTTGCGTCTGCATGTTTGATTCGGCAGGCGTGACAGGTTTTTCGAGGAAAGTGCCCGACGAGGCCGTTTGCAGGCCGTTCGTCACGTCGCTCTTGCGCGTGGTTTATGCAAGGGGCGGGTATTTTCTGCTTCACTCAAGGCTCGGCCGAGGGGCTGGCCGCCCGGATCAAAGGGGAATGGCGTAATGGCAACGGTAGACCGCTGGCTGCTGCCAGATGGCATCGAAGAAGTACTGCCACCAGAAGCTGCGCGCATTGAAGTAGCGCGTCGCCAGGTGTTGGATCTGTTCCAGAGCTGGGGTTACGAGTTTGTCGTGACTCCCCATATCGAGTACCTGGAATCCCTGCTGACCGGCGCGGGCCAGGACCTGGATCTGCGCACCTTCAAGGTCATCGACCCGCAATCGGGCCGGCAAATGGGGTTCCGTGCCGACATCACGCCGCAAGTGGCGCGCATCGATGCGCACACCCTGCGTCGCGAAGGCCCGAGCCGCCTGTGCTACGCCGGCAGCGTACTGCATGCCCAGCCGCGCGCCTTGTCGTCTTCCCGTAGCCCGATCCAGTTGGGCGCCGAGTTGTACGGCGACGCCAGCCCGAGCAGCGATGTGGAAGTGATCAGCCTGATGCTGGCCATGCTGCAACTGGCGGATGTGCCGGACGTGCACATGGACCTGGGCCACGTCGGTATCTACCGTGGCCTGGCGCGTGCTGCCGGGTTGTCCGGTGAAGTGGAGCAACAGTTGTTCGATGCCCTGCAGCGCAAGGCGATCGATGAAGTGATCGCTCTCACCGAGGGTGTGCCTGCTGAGCTGGCTGGCATGCTGCGGGCGCTGGTAAATCTGTGCGGCGGCCGTGAAGTGCTGGTGGCTGCGCGTGAGCGCCTGGCCAATGCGCCGGCACCGGTATTGGCGGCACTGGATGATGTGCTGGCAATTGCCGAGCGCCTGTCAGCACGGTTCCCGGAGCTGCCGCTGTATTTTGATCTGGGTGAATTGCGCGGCTACCACTACCACACCGGTGTGGTGTTCGCGGTATTCGTCCCGGGTGTTGGCCAGGCCATCGCCCAAGGTGGTCGCTATGACGATATCGGCGCCGACTTCGGTCGTGCGCGTCCGGCCACTGGTTTTTCCACCGATTTGAAAACCCTGGTGACCCTGGGGCGTGCTGAGGTCGAGCTGCCGTCTGGTGGCATCTGGATGCCCGACAGTACGGACGCAGCGCTCTGGCAGCAGGTTTGCCAGTTACGCCGTGAGGGTCAGCGTGTAGTCCAGGCCTTGCCTGGGCAGCCATTGGCCGCCGCCCGTGAAGCGGACTGCGACCGGCAATTGATTCAGCAGAACGGGCTTTGGCAAGTATCGCCACTGGCTTCTTGAGTTTTCCTGCCGGCCATCGCCGGCACCAAGTTTGCGCGAATGAGGACAAGTGTTATGGGTAAGAATGTCGTAGTCCTGGGCACCCAATGGGGTGATGAGGGCAAAGGCAAGATCGTTGATCTGCTGACCGAACATGCTGCCGCCGTAGTGCGCTACCAAGGTGGCCACAACGCTGGCCACACCCTGGTCATCGATGGCGAAAAAACCGTCTTGCACCTGATCCCGTCGGGTGTCCTGCGCGAAGGCGTGCAGTGCCTGATCGGCAATGGCGTGGTGGTTGCACCTGACGCCCTGCTGCGCGAGATCACCAAGCTGGAGGAGAAAGGCGTACCGGTGCGCGAGCGCCTGCGTATCAGCCCGTCCTGCCCGCTGATCCTGTCCTTCCACGTTGCGCTGGACCAAGCCCGTGAAAAGGCGCGTGGCGAGCTGAAGATCGGCACCACCGGTCGCGGCATCGGCCCGGCCTACGAAGACAAGGTTGCACGTCGTGGCCTGCGTGTGGGCGACCTGCTCAACATGCCGCGCTTTGAAGACAAGCTGCGTGAACTGGTGGATTACCACAACTTCATGCTGGTGGGTTACTACAAAGAGCCAGCCATCGAGTTTGAAAAGACCCTGGCCGAGTGCAAGGAATACGCTGAGCTGCTCAAGCCGCTGATGCTGGACGTGACGGCCGAGCTGCACGACCTGCGTCGCGCTGGCAAGGACATCATGTTCGAAGGTGCCCAGGGTTCGTTGCTGGACATCGACCACGGTACCTACCCGTACGTGACCAGCTCCAACACCACCGCTGGCGGCGTTGCGACCGGTTCTGGCGTTGGCCCGATGTTCCTGGACTACATCCTGGGTATCACCAAGGCCTACACCACTCGCGTAGGTTCGGGCCCGTTCCCGACTGAGCTGTTCGACGACGTCGGCGCGCACCTGGCCAAGCAAGGCCACGAATTCGGCGCCACCACTGGCCGTGCTCGTCGTTGCGGCTGGTTCGATGCCGTTATCCTGCGTCGCGCTATCGATGTGAACAGCATCTCGGGCATCTGCTTGACCAAGCTGGACGTACTCGACGGTCTGGAAGCCATCAACATCTGCGTCGGCTACAAAGACGCCCAAGGCAACGATGTTGCCCCGACTGACGCTGACAGCTACGTGGGCCTGCAGCCTGTGTACGAAGAAGTGCCAGGCTGGACCGAATCGACCGTGGGCGCCAAGACCCTGGAAGAGCTGCCAGCCAACGCCCGCGCCTACATCAAGCGTGTGGAAGAGCTGATCGGTGCGCCGATCGACATTATTTCGACGGGCCCGGACCGCAACGAGACCATCGTTCTGCGTCACCCGTTCGCGTAATAAGCTGTTGATGTGAAAAGCAAAGGGCTCCTTCGGGAGCCCTTTGTCGTTTCTGCCTGGCAAGCGGCACGACCCTTGCTGTGTTTCCCTCTTTCGAGGTGCTATCAAATTAGTGGCACCCGTGGTGGAGGGATTTCCAGTGTCTGCCGTTCTCTCGTTGTTACAAAGCCGTCTGTTGCGGCCGGTGTTCGTTACCCTTGGTATCGCTCTTTTGGTGCAAGTGCTGGTGGCCGTCGCGCTGACGCGGAGCACGGTGACGGCGCTGGAAGCCGATTTGGGCAATCGCCTGGGCATAGATAGCCAGAAGTTGTCTGGTGAACTGGCCCAAGCTGGCAAGGAAGTCACGTCCAGCCTGGACAGCCTGTCCGCCAGCACGCGCCAGCGACTGACAACTGGGCTTTCCACGCGCTTGCAGGAAGAGCAAAAGCAGTTGCGTGCGACGCTGGAAAAAGACCTGCAGGACTCCGCCAATGACATGGCGCAACTGCTGGCCTCGGTCGCGCCCCGCGCCATGTGGGACAGTGACGTGCCGACCCTTTCAGAGTTTGCCCGCCGGGCCCAGCGCAACCCCAATGTGCTGTTCGTGGTGTATGACGACGCCGCAGGCGAGCACCTGACGCGTTATCTGAACCGTGAGAACCCGATCAACCAGGCGTTGCTGGCAAAAGGCGCGGGTGAGCGTGCTCTGGATAAGGTACTGGACGCGGCCAAGACAGACCCCTCCGTGTATTACGTCGAAGCCTCCATCAGCCCCAACGGTGTGGAAATCGGCAAGGTGCGCATGGGCGTGTCGACCGCTGCGGTTGAAGCCGACCTGCAAGCCTTGGATAAGCGCTTTGCCGCGCTGATCGCCAGCGGTGATCAACTGGTGGGTGACAGCCTCAAGGGAGCCTCCGCTGACAGCGCCAACGCCATGGGCGCCCGGCTGCAATCGGCGCAAGCCACTGCCACGCAAATGACGGCCAATACCGCCAGCGCCGTGCAAGACGCGGCGGGCACCCTGCGCTGGCGCATCGGCATGGGGCTGGCACTGGTGGGGCTTGGGGTATTGCTGCTGATCGCCATTGTGCTGGGGCGACGCGTGGTCAATCGCCTGAAGTTGCTGATTGCCGCGATGGATGATCTGGCGGCCGGCGAGGGCGACCTCACCAAGCGCGTGCAGATCAACAGCAAGGATGAAATCGGCGATATGGCCTCGGCGGTCAATCGCTTTGTGGATAAGTTGCAGCCCATCGTGCGGGAGGCAGGCGACGTGGCCCAGCGTACTGGCGTGGAAATCGGCGCCATGACGTTGCGCAATGCTGGCGCCGATGCGGCGGCGGGCTTGCAGCGTGATGAAGTGGCCGAGAGTTTGCGCGCTTTGTCGCAAATGGCCGATGAGGCCCAGGCCGAAAGCCACGCCATGCAGGCGGCCCTGCAGCAGGTGGTGGATATTCGCCAGGCCACGGATGAGAACTCACGGACCTCGGCCGAAGTTGGCAGCTTGATCGAGGCGTTGGCGGGGCAGGTGCAGGCCGGTTCCCAGGTGATCGAACGGCTGGCGCAGCAAAGCGAACAAATTGAAGTGGTGTTGACCGTGATTCACGGTATCGCCGAGCAAACCAACCTGCTCGCTCTCAACGCGGCCATCGAAGCGGCACGGGCTGGCGAGACTGGGCGCGGCTTTGCGGTGGTGGCCGATGAAGTGCGTGCGCTGGCCAGCAAGACTCAAAGCTCCACTGGCGATATCCAGGCGCATATTGTTGCGTTGCAGCAGGGCGCGCGTGAGGCCGTAGAAACCATCGGCAAGGCGGGGCGCCAGGCCAGTGAGGGCTTGCTGGTGCTGCGCGACAGCGTGCGCTTGCAGCAGACGGTGCAGGCTTCTGTGGAGCAGGTGCATGCGGCGATTGGCCTGGCGACGCGCGCGGCCGAGCATCAAGCCCAGGGCGCGCATGCGGTGCGTGGGCGCGTGGAGGTGATCCATGCCCAGGCCGAGCGTGCGGCGCAAGCGGTGGTGGAGACGACGGCCAGTGGCAAGGTGCTGGATGGGTTGGCGGCGCAGTTGAAGGCGAGCTTGGGGCAGTTCAGGGCTTGAGGTTGTCTGGACGGGCCTCATCGCAGGCAAGCCAGCTCCCACGTTCAACTGCATTCCAAAGTTGGAACTCGGTCACTGTGGGAGCTGGCTTGCCTGCGATAACTGTTTCAGCGACTCAGATACATCCGAGTCGTGAGCAGATACACCGGCAACCCCGAGACCAATATCAACAACGCCGCATACGGTGCCGCCGCCGCAAATTCCACATTCGAGGTATGCGCCCAGACGGCCGTCGCCAAGGTATTCAGCCCGGTCGGGCTCAACAGCAATGTCGCCGTCAATTCCTTCATCGCATCCAGGAACACCAAGGCAAACGCCGCCCCCAGCGCCGGAAAGATAATTGGCAGCGTCACCCGGCAAAACGCACTGAAGGACGATGCGCCTAACGTGCGCGCAGCCTCTTCCAGCTGTGGCGCCGCCTTGTTCAGCGCTGTACGAATCGGCGCCTGCGCCAATGGCAAAAACAGCAGCGCATAAGCAATCAGCAGCAATGCCGAGGTCTGGTACAGCGCTGGCACGTAATGCAGGGCGAAATACACCAGGGTCAACGCAATCACCAGGCCGGGCAGGGCATGCAGTAAGTACGGCAAGCGTTCGGCCCAAAGCGCCAGTTGCCCTTTGTAGCGCACCACCAGCAAACCAACCGGTACTGCCAGTACCAGGCACAGTGCGGCGCCGCCCAGCGAGAGCGCCAGGGAAGACAGCAGCGCCTCACCGATCTCGGCCATCGGAAACGCTGCCGACGAACCGACTGCCAACCAATACCCGAGCATTCCCAGTGGGATGCCGCTGCCGATGATCGCTAGCGCCAGGCAATACACCTGGCCCAATGGCGTCCACTTGCCCAGTCGAACCTGCTCGGCGTGCCGCGCCGCGCCCTGGCCGATGCGCACGTGCCGGCCTTTTCCGCGTACGCGCAGTTCCAGCCATAGCAGGGTCAGGCACATCGCCAGCAGCACTGCCGAGAGCATTGCCGCATTGGCATTGCTGAATTCCAGTTCGAACTGCTGGTAGATCGCGGTGGTGAAGGTCTGCAGGCCAATGATCGACAGCGCGCCGAATTCCACCAGCATGTGCAGTGCGATCAATAGTGAGCCGGCCAGCAGCGATGGCCACAGCAGCGGCAAGGTGATGCGAAAGAACACGCCCCAGCGGTTGAGCCCCAGCGTGCGGGCCGATTCTTCCAGGGAGGGGTCAAGATTGCGTAGCGTTGCCGCCACCGGCAGAAATACCAGCGGGTATTTGGACAGGCTCATCACCAGGATCGCGCCGCCAAGCCCCTCGAACTGGGCGCTCAGCGACACCCAGGTAAAACTGCTGACGAACGCCGGCACCGCAAACGGCAGGCACAGGATCACACCCCAGATGCGCCGCCCTGGCAGGTTGCTGCGTTCCAGCAGCCAGGCCAGGGACAGGCCGATCACGCCGCAGGTCAGGGTCACGCCGACCATCAGCGCCAGGGTGTTGCGCAGCAGTCCGAACACATAAGGCCGCCACAGTAGATGCACCGCCTCCGTCCAGCCCGCCTGCCAGGCTTTGAGCCCGACGTAGGCGAGCGGCAACAGGCTCAGGCCAACCAGCAACAGCACAGGTAGCAGCAGCCAGATCGACGGGCGTTTGCGACGGGGGGTGAACCCCGCGACGGAAAGCGATGGGTTCATCAGTTCAAGCCAACGTCACGTTCCAGTTCCAGGGCTTCTTCGGCGTTGCCCAGGTCTGCGGGGGTGACTTTCGGCGGCTGCAACTCGCTGAATGGCTTGAGGCCGCGGTTCGATTCCATGCCCTTGCGCAGCGGGTACTCGGCCGACGTGTTGGTGATCACGCGCTGGCCTTCTTCGCTGGCCATGAATGCCAGCAATTGCTGAGCTTCTTTGGGATGCTTGCTGGATTTGAGTGCGGCAGCGGAGGATACGGTGATCAGGCCGCCAGCATCACCATCGGTGAAGTAGTGCAGTTGGGAATCCAGATTGGTTTTTTCCTTTTTCAGGGCAAACCAGTAGTAGTTATTCACCAGCACGGTGGCCACTTCGCCTTTTTCCACGGCCTTGAGGGCGACCATATTGTTGCTGTACACCTTGCCGAAGGCGCGCAGGCCGGTCAGCCATTCTTCTGCGGCTTCGCGACCGTGCAGCTTGATGATCGCCACGGCTTGCTCCTGAAACGCGCCGCTGGTGGGGACGAAGCCGACTTTGCCTTGCCACTCGGGGCCGGCAAAATCCAGTACCGACTTGGGCAGGTCTTTTTCGGCAATCAGTTTGGGGTTGAAGGCTACGACGCGGGTGCGTGCGGTCACGCCCATCCAGTCGCCGTTTTTGCCCACGTAATCCTTGGGCAGGACATCGAGGGTGCTGGCATCGATTTTTGCCAACAGGCCTTGCTCGCCGAGTTTGTTGAGGGGCGGTGATTCTTCGGTGTAGATGACGTCGGCAGGGGAGCGCTCACCTTCTTCGACGACCTGGCTGGCCAGCTGGTTGCTGCTACCTTTGCGCACGTTGACGTGGATGCCGGTCTTGGCTTCGAAGGCCTTGGCGAGTTCATCGCCGACTTCTTTGTGTTGGCCGTTGTATAAGGTCAGGGAGACCTTGTCGGCAGAGTGGGCGGCGGGCGAGAGCAGGGTCAGGCTGAGTAGAGTGAGGGTCAGGCCGCGCAGAAGGGATGTCTTGAGTCGGTTGTCACGGATCATCATCCGAAGTGTTCCTCGCTTATATGCAACAAATCATTGCAAGGATAAACGATAAATCTTCTCAAGTGCGGATGAGGGGGAAATCATGGGGGAAGTTTTCAAACCTCGGAAACGAAAAAACCCGCTTTCGCGGGTTTGATCTGAATTTGGTGCCCAGGAGAAGACTCGAACTTCCACGACCTTGCGATCACCAGCACCTGAAGCTGGCGTGTCTACCAATTTCACCACCTGGGCA